>JAZRWW010000095.1:0-10400 GCA_045599865.1 Thermoguttaceae bacterium | reverse complement strand
CTTCGCTCATTTTGGCGTTGCGTAAGACGCTGTTCACGATATTAAAGAGCGCGTTGTCGCCGTCTTTGTCGGGTAGACCGTCGAAAACGTGGTGAAAAACGTCGTCTTCGCAAAGCCAAAACGGGATTTCGTCCGCGCTTGTAATAGGCTTGGAGTCGATAAACGCGTTGTAACGCTCGATACGGCGTCGTACGTCTAACCATTTGCGAAAATCAAACATAGCTCGCTCCGGCAAATTTCGTTCTTACGAGTCCTGTACGACTGTGATAGGAATATAATTCTTTCTTTTCCGAATTTCAAGGGGGGGACTCTGATTATTTTGGAAAACCGAAGACGACTAAAATCAACGCGCTTTTACGCCGTTCGGTTAAAACAGGACGGTTGTAGCGCAACAGTGGAGCCGTCGATTTATCAGTTTATGTTCCGCGACGGTTGCAAAAATTCTAATCAACGTCCGATAAGCCGTCGAATGAAATTCGGCGGTTGGGTTGGAACAACGCAACGCCGCAATATTGCGCCTTCAATTTAAAACGTCGAAGGAAAGACGCGAATTTGGATTGTAAACGCGCAAACTGCGAGCGGCTAGTTAGTTCTGAAATCGTCGTTTTTTGAGTAATTCCAACCGTCGAATTACATTCGGCGGCTTACCGTGCACGTTTTCCGTGAACGCTTACCGAAGAATTAACGACTATTGTGGCAAACGAAGGAGAAATCGACGGTATGATTGTTACTTCAAGATTCATTATGCTACGGAAAGAGAAGAAGGAAAAATCGAGGGAAAATCGCGGGGAAACTTGAAGAAAGACAAAATTAGCTCGTCCAACTGATCGGTTTGCGCTTTCCAACGGCGACGCCTTACTTCTTCAAGAAGTTCTCTAAGGACGAATCCTAGCCAAAGAGCCGACGTCGCTCGTTCTTGACGCTTCCGTTCTCGAAGAATTTCAGAAAAAGGTTGGAAA
This sequence comes from Thermoguttaceae bacterium, assembly GCA_045599865.1. Taxonomy (GTDB): domain Bacteria; phylum Planctomycetota; class Planctomycetia; order Pirellulales; family Thermoguttaceae; genus RUG369. The sequence goes on along the minus strand of JAZRWW010000095.1, from coordinate 9,441 downwards.
CCTCAAGCCCGCTTGCTGAGAAAACGTCGCGTTTTTTTGCCGACGCGCCGCCCAAAACGCTTGTATTTCCCCGAACGTCGCGTTATACTTTACGCAAATCGAAACGCGAGGCGCGACGTCTCGCGTGGCAACGTATAAAGGAGAATAAAATGAGCTTATGGTTGACGATCGGCGCGGCGGTTCTTTACGCGACGAGTTGGACTCCTCGCGACGTCTCGCAGTTCTGGGTCGAGCCGGACTCGCCCGCCGTCTTTTGGTTTGACGCGAATATTCAAGAGAACGCCGAAAACGCGCCGGAAAAGGGCGTCGACTCGGTGAAATTTGTCGTGAAAACGACCGACGGTCAAACGTTTGCCGAAGGCGTCGGCGTTCTTGACGGGCGTAGTTTGCGCGTCGAGACGGTTTTACCGCAAGGCTTTTTCGAACTCGAATTGCCGGAGACGGGGCAGGCTTTTGGAGTCGCCTCGCAACCGGCGTTTTGTCCCTTTGACGCGACGCTCGCTTCCGACGCCGCGCAACGATCCGATTTGCGCGAACGCGACCCGTTCTTTGCGATCGACGCCGCGTCCACTTGGCTCGTTAATTCGCAAACGAACGCGCGCGAAGATTTGATTCGTAACGCGCGTCGGTTCGGGTTGGCGACTTATCGCGAACGCGTCAACTGGCGCCGACTCGAGCCGACCGAAGGCGCCCTCGATTTTAACGGGGATTTAGACGCCGAGAAACTGCGCGAGACGGCGAAAAAATACGACCTGCCCGTCTTGGAACTCTTTCACAACGCGCCCGATTGGACGGGCAAGATCGGCGCGTATCCCGTCGACTTGCTCAAGACGGCGAATTCTTGGGGAACGGTCGGCGAACGCTGGAACAAATACTGGAATTCGATCGAAGTTTGGAACGAGCCCGACATTTCGTTTAGCGGGAATTTGCCCGGCGACCAATACGCGCCCGTCTTGAAAACCGTCGCGCAAGAGTTGCGTCGTCGGAATATCGAAACGCCCGTCGTCGGAGGAATTATCGCGTTCTTCCAAGCCGACTATATGACGAATCTTGCGGAAAACGGCGTTCTCGACGCTTGCGATATTTTCTCGTTCCACACCTATTGCCGCGCGTTCGAAATGGAGAACGTCTGTCTGCGTTATCACGATTGGCTCGTCGAAAATAAAGCGGAATGGAAGCCGCTCTGGCTGACCGAATGCGGTCGACCGTGGAAGAAAGGAACCGACAGACCAAATCGCGAGGCGGACTTGGAAAGCGCGATCGACATTGTTGAAAAGGGCGTCGCCGCCAAAGCGGTCGGAATCGACTCCTATTTCCCCTTCGTTTACGTCTATTACGAAGAAAACGACAATAATTTCGGCATGTCCGACAAGAATAACGCGCCTTTGCGTTCCAGCGCCGCTTACGCGCGTTCGATCTATCTTCTTAGCGGGAAAAAATGTTTCGGCAGTTGGAATCTTGGCGAAAACGCCGACGTCGAACGTTCTTATCTCTTTGTCGATAACACAACGGGCGAACGCGTCGCGGTTCTCTATCAACGCGACCGAAAGCCGGACCGAACGATTCAACTTCCTTGCGCGCCAAGTTTCGTCGAACGCGCAACGGGCGAACGTCTCTCGGTCGACGCTTCGAACGTCGTCGATTTTTCCGACGGGTTCCTTTTTGTCGGACTCCCGAAAGAATTTGAGCCCGCGCTGAAGGAAGCGTCGCCGGTCGACAAAGCGCGCGATTTGCGTTTTGCGGCGCGAATTAAGCACGGAGCCGATCCGCGACGTAATTTTTCGACGGTCGCGCGGTTCGATTACGACGAGAAGACGATTCAAGCGGTTACGAGCGGCTATCGTCTTGTCGATTCGAACGCGACGACGTTTGAAGGAAAACTGAGCGTCTATAATTTTGACGAGGAAGCGAAAAGCGCGACGGTCAAAGCGTCGGCGACGATTGAAATCGACGGCGAAATTCACGACGCAAACGAAATAATCCAAGGGTGTGCGGAATCGATCGACCTGCCCGCTCGCGGTCGCGCCGAACTTCCTTTCACGCTCGACGTAACGAAGATTTCGCCCTTCGCCGTCCCGAAACTACGTTTTGAAATTGGCGACGATTGCGTTTTAGTCTTCGCGCTTTCGAAAGCGCTGACGTCGGAAAACTACGAACAATTCGCTAAGGACAAGATCAAAGTCGACTTGACCGATTTGTCCCGCTGGTCGAAAAATTCCTCCCCTTCGGGCAAGATCGAACTAAAGGCGGAAAACGAAACGTGGACTCTCGACGTCAATTTTTCCGGGGACGGCGACCGCTGGGCTTATCCCGTCTTCTCGCTCCCGGAATCGATCGATTTGGCGGGCTACAAGGGAGTCGCCTTCCGCGTCAAAGCGACTTCCGACAATCCTGAAAGCGTCGTTCGATTTTTCACTTATCGTCGCAACGAGCAAGGCGCCGCCTCCAACTACTATTTCACTGGCGACGATTCGAATAAAGCTAACGGCGAGGAACGCCTGATCGTGCTTCCCTTGAAGAGCTTAACCGCTTATTCCGGCGCGCCTTATCCGTTCGATCCGAAGGAAATAGCGTTCGTTTCCATCGGGTGCAACGCGAAGGGCGATCGTTGTTCGATCGAAGTCAAAGATTTGACGTTCTTTAAATAGACGCTTTCCGCTCGTATGCGTCGAACGGTTTTCACACGGAATCTTTACGCGACGGTTCTTTGAATTCCAAAGAGCCGTCTTTCTCGTCGCACAAAAAATTTCTTACGCAACTTGATTCTTTATCCGTTTTCCCTTACAATAGGAAAACGAACGTGTCGAGCGCGTGCAAACGCGCGGAAAGAAGGGGGATATGTTGCTCGCTAAAACCAGAAAAATCAAATACGCAGGACGAAAGTCTAGTTTTGGGGCGCGATGGTTTAATACGTCGAAATCGGATTCCGTCGTTCCGCCAGAAACGGAACTAGAAGACGACGACGTCGAATTAACGCTCGACGAACAAATTGAAGCCGTTAAAAGATATCAAAAGTTAATTCGTCAATTAGCGGCTGAACAAGGCGTCGTTCTCAAAAACGATGAAGAATGATGAAATATTCCCCTAAAAAAAGCGCGCAAACCGAGAACAGTTCTACGGAATTGGAATCCGTACTCTGCGCGCTAAGCGCATTCGCTAAATCTATAAATTTCGATACAAGAAACGGCGAGTCGAAATCAGTTCGCGGCTTGCAAAATTTTTGTTCGGAAGTAAACGCTTTACAAATCGACGCCGCCTCGCGTGATTTACTTTGGGAACTAGTCTTCAGTCTTTCCAATTTTCAGGCGAAAGCGCGAAATAAGCTCAAGATCAAAACCATAAAAGAACGTAACGAATCGATGCGTAATTGGGGCGCGTTTGCGATTCTAACCGTCGCGCTTTTTCTCGTCGTCGTAATGTTTCTTTTCGGGTAACCGTTCACGGAAAACCGCGTATCAACGATACGCGGATCCGTTGAATTACCAAAAGACTTTACGAACAGAGAAAAGCAAGCGTTCGACAGCTTTCTTACTTTCTAAGTATAGGCGTTGTTTTTAAACAAGTTTTCTCGAATCGAACGTATCCGCGCATCGTTGATGCGCGGCTTTCCGTGAACGCCTACCAAATCGCGATCAACAATCAAGCGACGCGACGACCGCCGGAACGTTCAAAGCAACTTTGGAAGACGCGCCGTAAGTCTTCGCCTGGTAAGCAAGTACGATGATCGCGCTCGCAACGGCAAAAATAGCCGCGACTGCCATCGCCATATCAAACAGTCCGATCGGTTCTCTGCGGAGATGAGAAAGCAACATAAAGGGAACCGCCAACATTACCAACGCAAAAATACCCGCCGGAATCAGAAACATAATCACTCCGCCTCCGCTGATCGCAAAAGAAGCGACGACGACGCACGCGACAAAAAGCGCCAATGCGCAAAATAGCGCGTAAACCGGGAGCGGCGAGTCGACGTAAGGACGCTTTTCTTTCTGTTCCTTCGGAGCCTTCTCTTTTTTCGCGCCTTTCGCCTTAGGTTCTTTCGGAGCCTTCTCTTTTTTCGCGCCCTTTGCCTTAGGTTCTTTCGGAGCCTTTTCTTTCTTGGGAGCTTTCTCTTTTTTAGGCGTCTTCTCTTTCTTTCCCTTCTTACCTTTCTTGTCGGGCTCTTCCGCTACCGGCGTCGACGTAGGAACAGAGTCCGACGCCCCTTCAACAGGAGGATTACCAAACGGGGAAACGTCCGAGGGCGCGTCGACCAAAGACGAATCCGACGCGCCAAAAGGATTCGATTCGATCTCGATTTCAATACTCTTCGAATCTGCATCGATCGTTCCAAAATCAGAAGGCGCGTAGGTCGAAGACGAATCCGACGCGCCAAAAGGATTCGATTCGACCTCGATTTCGACGCTCTCCGAGTCTTCGGATTTAGCCGCGTCGGTCGTTTCGGCGCCCAAGGAAAAGAAATCGTCTTCGCCTTCCGACGAGTCGCTTGTCGTGAAAAGAGCGTCTAATTCGTTCGAAGTGTTTTCATTCTCGTTGGGCACGGCAAACCTCCAAAGGATAAAACGTCGAAACAACTCGTCAAATCGTCGCGACGCGCATAAAAAATAAGGGCAAGTAAGCAAACTTTGCGCAAATACGCAAAATCGCTTTTTCACATTATCTTTATTATAATCTCCTTTTTTTCTATTTCCACAACAAAACGTATTAAACAGGAAAGTTTTTTCATTTTACCGTCTTTTGCGTTCAGATTCGTCGGCATTATATATTTCTTTGGTTTAATCGTTATTTTGCGTCTTAACTTGTCCTTATCGAACTCGTGAGTATAATAGAATCGGCGTCGCAAGCCGTTTGCGTCGCTTTTACGTTTGCGCAAATTCACGCTATAGGAGGTTGTCGTCTAATGTCTAGTTCTTCGATTCGCCCCTCGCGTCGTCCGTTGAAGTCGGAAGTCCCCGCCGACGAACTTTGCGGTTATTGTTCAGGCAAATGTTGCCGCTATTTCGCCTTGCCGATCGACAAGCCTACTAATTACGAAGAATTTGATTTCGCACGCTGGTATCTCCTTCACGAAAACGCGACTATTTTTGTCGAAGACGGCTCGTGGTACTTGCTCGTTCACAACGTCTGCAAGGAACTCGGCGAAGATAATCGCTGTAAAATTTACGAAAAACGTCCGCAAATTTGCCGCGAATATTCGACGGAAAAATGCGAATACGACGATTTGTTTATGTTCGAACAATATTTCGAGACGCCCGATCAGGTCGAAGGATACGCGGAGGCGGGTCTTGGTCCGCGTCCCGGCGCGAGTTTTCGAACGCCTCCCCCTTCCCCGTAATTACGCAAAGTCGACGGCGAAGCCTCGACGAGAAAGGCGGTAAAATGAAACAGTTCTTTCTTTTCATATTCTTGTCGTTATCCCTTGCCGTCTCGACGCAAGGAGCGGAGTCGATCGAATATCGCAATCCGATAGCGCCGCCGCTCGAAGGCGAATGGGAAGATTACGGGTTCGGCGATCCGTTCGTTATGCGTTTCAACGGACGATATTATCTCCACCCGAGTACGCGCGACGATCAAATCGGCGTTAAAGTATGGTCGTCAAAAGATTTAGTCTCTTGGCGTTACGAGGGGCTTTGTACGACCGATCCTACGAGCAAAGGAGCTTACGCGCCGGAAGTATGCCGCTTAAACGACGCGTTTTATATGGTTGCGTCTCCGGCTGGTCAAGGTCATTACGTCTATCGTTCCGAAAGTCCGACGGGTTCTTTTGAGCGAATCACGGAAAACCTCGGCTTTTCGATCGACGGTTCCGTCTTTACCGACGACGACGGAAAAGTTTATTTCTATCACGCGTCGGACGCCGGAATACTAGCGAGGGAAATGATCGCGCCCGACAAGTTCGACGCGCGATCGACCAATATTAACGCGTTTATGAACGGCTGGACTGAAGGTCCGACCGTTTTTAAAGTCGACGGCGTTTATTACGCGACATATACGGGCAACCACGTTTTCAGTAGGGGCTATCGCATCGACGCGGGCGTCGGAAAATCGCCTCTGAAATTTCGACCTAATTACGACAATCCGATTCTTGTCTCTACTGAAAGAAATCTTTACGGTCTAGGGCACAATTCAGTCGTCAAATCTCCCAATCTCGACCTTTACTACGTCGTTTATCATTCGCTTGTCGGGCGCGGAAAAAAGCAAGGCTGGCCTTTGCGGGAAACGAATATTGATCGGCTCGTCTTAAATTGCGATCAAGTCGCAGTCGTCGGTCCGACCCGATCCACGCAACGAATCGACCTACCCGACCAAGCGCTTTGGTTCGAGTCGAACGAAGACCTCAAAAAGCTCGAAAAAATTCTCGCTTCGTTTCTTGACGCGTCGAAGACGAACGCCGATTCGCCGACGATTCAAGGAGGATTGTTGCGCCTAGAAAAAAATTCCGCCGTCGTCTTACGGGAAAAACTAACGGGAGATTTTACCGCCGAATTTAATCTCAAATTAGACGACGCCACAAATCGCGCGGGCGCGTTGTTCTGTTATAAAGACGCGCAAAATTACGGACGCGTCCTAATTTCGCCGCAAGAAAACGAAATTGCGCTAATTAGCGTCGTCGACGGTAAAGAAGCAATCAAACGCGTCGCCGTCCCTAAAATATTCGACAAGTCGCTTTCGTTCCTTACGTTGCGTTCTCTTCAAATCGAACGAACAAACGATCGTTTCTCGTTCTACGTCGACGATCGATTATTTGCGGAAATCAACGCGCCGCTACCCGACGGTTCCGTCGGATATTTTACGGAAAACGGCGCGGCGTCCTTCGGGTTCCTAGGAGCGACAAGCGCGACGCAAGGTCGTTCCGCCGCGCGTCTTGTCGAAAACGCACCCGGAATCATACCCGCGTGTTATCGAACGACGCGCGAAGGTCAAAAGTCGGTCGACGTTCAAGAGCAATTAGGCGCGCGACGTCGACTACTGCCGATCAAAGAAGGGGACGCCCTTGATTTGGAAATCGACGTCGCTAAAGAAGGATTTTACGACGTCGCTATTACGAGCCAAGGCGCAAACAAAAGCGTCGCGACGTTGACGGTCGGATCCGCAAGCCCGGTAAAAATCGCGCTAGAAGCCTCAGAAACGCCGCGTTCGACGATTCGACGCAAAATCGCCTTTTCTGCAGGAACGACGCGTCTAAGTTTCGGTTGCGTTCAAGGCGGCGTCGAACTTGACGAAATAGAGATTCGACCGAATATGGAAAACGCGGCGTTACAAGATTTCGAATCGTTTCGCGACGCGCCCGAATACTCCGACGGAACGTGGCAAGTTCGAGACGGTGCGTTAATCGCTTCGGACGACGCGCCGTATGGCAAACGACTTTACGGAGCCCCTGCGCTCGGCGATTACCGAATCAAAGCGACAATATCCTTTCCCGACGAACGCGCCGACGGCTCGATTCTCATACGCGCGCAAAATCCGGCGTTGGGCGGCGCGAATAACTCGCCGCGACTGGGAATCGATTTCTTCCAAGGCTATTGTCTATCTTTCGAACGAAACAAAATCAAGCTTGAGCGTCGTTCCTACGAACAAGTTGAAATTCTCGCCGAAGCGCCCTTTCAAGTCAAACCAAACGAGCCGATCAAATTACAAATCGAGGCAAAAGGAAACGCGCTCGAAATTACCGTCGACGAAAAGAAAACGCTAAATTGGATCGACGCCAAGCCGTTTTACTGGGGTAGCGCAGGATTTCGCGCCTGCGGTTCGCCGCTAAAAATCGAAGATTTTAGAATCGAATCGACAATTCTTGACGAATAAATCGTTATTTTTTCGCGTCGAATTAGCTTTTATCACGTTTGACTAATTCGACGCGATTCGACAAAATATTCTTGAATCGACAAAATTTCTTGCAAAGCGCTTTTATTTTCTTTTGAATTCTGTTAAAATATCTCTATGGACGTTCAAACGTTCAAAAGGACTCCCTAATTACGACTATGTTAAACTATAAAAACGGAGAAACGAAATGTTTGAAAACGTATACGCCCACACAAAAAAGAACGATCCCGACAAGCGACGTTGGCAAACGCTGAAAGATCATCTCGAGGGAACGGCGGATTTGGCGGAAAAATTCGCCGAAAAGTTCGGTTCCGGCGCGTGGGGACGCGCCGCCGGAATGCTCCACGACCTCGGAAAAGCGCACGATGCGTTTCAGAAATATCTCGAAGAAGTAAACAAAAATCCCGACGAAAAACTCCGTTGCGCGATCAATCATTCCGACGCGGGCGCAATATACACCGAGCGAAATCTTGGTCCTTTTGTAGGTCGAACACTTGCGTATATCGTCGCCGGGCACCACGCCGGTTTGCCCGACTCCAGCGGAGGTCTCGCCTCCCTCGCGTATCGAACGCAAGACGACGATAAAAATCAGAAAAATCTCCGACCGTTAGCCGACGCGTTTAATACTATCGAAACCCAAATTCAGAAGAATACTTTAACGCCGCCAAAAACGTTTAAAATAACTGCGAGTAATTACAATTTTTGGGTTCGATTCTTATTCTCCTGCTTGGTCGACGCCGACAGTCTTGATTCGGAAAATTTCGACAAACCGCAAAAAACGGCGCAACGCGGGCGTTTCAAGACGCTCCAAGAATTGAAAAAAGACTTTGACGCATATATGGAACGCTATAAACAAACGCCGCCGTCAAAAGAAGACGAAGACGTCGCGCTATTACGCGACGCGAGAAACGACGTCTTGATCGCTTGTCGACAAGCGGGACGTTCCGACGTCGGCGGAGTTCATACGCTTTCTGTTCCGACCGGGGGCGGTAAAACGCTGTCAAGTATGGCGTTCGCCTTGGAAAAAGCGATTAAGCTCAATAAAGATCGTATTATTTACGTCGTTCCGTTCACAACGATCATCGAACAAACGGGCGAGAAATTCGCCGAAATATTTGGACGTGAAAACGTCGTCGAACATCATTGCAATTTCGACGGAACCAAAAGAAAAAAAGAAGAAGAAAAGGAAGAAAACGCCGACCAAGACGAGTATAACGAATATTTACATAAAATAGAGCTAGCGACGGAAAACTGGGACGCGCCTATCGTCGTAACGACAAACGTTCAATTTTTCGAATCGCTCTTCGCCGCCAAAAAGAGCCGTTGTCGCAAATTGCATAATATTGTCAATTCGGTCGTCATACTCGACGAAGCGCAAGCGCTCTCGACAGATTTCATCGCGCCTTGCGTCGAAGCGTTAAACGTATTGTCGGAATCGTTCGGAGTCGTCCCCGTCCTTTGTACGGCGACTCAACCGGCGTTTGAGCATATCGACAAAACAGATCCGACAAAAAAATACACAAAACTCAAAAAAACGATTCCGATTATAAAACCTGAATTGGAAGCGCGACTATTTGCCGATCTGGCGCGCGTTCAATATAAGTTCGATTCGTTCAATCAAAG
>JAZRWW010000094.1:0-32355 GCA_045599865.1 Thermoguttaceae bacterium | reverse complement strand
TAAAAAGAAAAACGAAAGAAAGGAAGAAAGAAAGAAAACGAAAAGAAAGAACCAAAGAAAAGAAAAAGAAAGAAAGAAGCAAAGAAAGAAAAAAGAAAAATATATTAATTAATACACACACTCTTAATTCCCGCGCGCGCGAGCTTGAATTTCACGTCGCGTTCTAATTCCAGGAAGGGAGAAAAAGAAAAAATTTTCGCTTTTGAAGTTTTTTTGAAGTTTTGAACCGTCAAGCAAAACTTGACAGTTCGTTTTCGGAGAACGCGCGACTCGTCGCGCAATTTTGCCGGAGGTCTTAGTTAGGTCTGAATCCGTTGAAACGCGCCTAAAACGACCAGCCGTCAACGAATGTTTGACGTCTGAAGGCGCCGTTCCAAAACAAAAAACGCGGGAAACGTTCAAAAAAGGCGTTTTCCCGCGTTTGTTTGGCTAGGTCGAATATTTTGTCGTCTTGCGTCGTTTGGACGCGCCAGCGCGCGTCTGTGAACGAAACGCGCGCTATTTCGACTCCGGCTCCCCCCGTAAATCGAAAATCGGGCGTCCGTATGTTCGACCGACGACGACCCCGCTATTGTTGACGATCGTTTGATTCGTCGTCGCGCTTTCTTCCATTTCGCGGCGCCGCTTCAATTCCTCAACGACGTCGCGCGCCACGTCGGCTGGGTTTTCGTTGTCGATTAGGAGTCGTCGCGCCAAATCGCAAAATATCGTTTGTTTGTCTTCCGGTAGCGATTTAATCAAAGCAAACGCCGTTTCAATGAACGTCTGCTCGTCTGTCAACGGATTTTTCGGCGCGAACATCTCCCCCTCGCCGCGTTCCAACCACGCGCGATTCACGCGGAACGTTTGGCAGATTGCGACGATCATATTTTTCGGACAAACCTGTTTTTGCGTCTCCCAGTTTGCAATCGTACTTTGTTTGACGCCAAGCGGCGTGGAAAAATCCTTTTGACTCATTCCAAGCGCCTTACGTAATTGTTTGATTCGTATGTGCATTTTGCAACCTCCTTAAAACTACATTATATCATAATTGCATATATCGGGGAAGCTATACCGAAAAAATATCAAAAAAATATGCAAATTTGAGAAAAACACTGTTGACAATATGCAAATTTGAAGATAATATATACACAGTTGCAACGCACAACGCGGCGCGTTCAAAAAAACCAGGACCCAACAGAGAAGGAAGGCCCCAAAATGACCAGCAACGACTTGACTTTCGGAATTGAAATCGAAACCGTAATCAGCGACGAAGCGCGCGCCGAAAACCGCCTTTACATTGGCTCGTATCATCACGGGCGACAAGTTCCTTATTTGCCCGACGGTTGGCGTTGCGAACGCGACGGCTCGTTAGTCGGCGAGCGCGGCGATTGGAGCGCGGAAATCGTTTCCCCGGTGTTGCAAGGCGTCGACGGATTAAACGAAGCGATCGAAGCCGTCAAGACGTTGCGCGAAAAAGGGCACCGCGTCAACAAAACTTGCGGCGTTCACGTTCACGTCGGATTTGGCGATCATACGCGCGAAGAACTCGACAGAATGTTTTGCAACGTCGCGCATTTGCAAAACGCGCTTTACGCGTCGACGGGAACCAAGAGCCGCGAGCGCGGTCATTATTGCAAGCCGATCCGCGTTTACGGCGACGCCGCCGAAGCGTTTAGTCGCGCGAAAAACGACCGTTACCACGTTTTGAATATTACCAACCTCAAAATGTTAAGCGAATCGTCGCTACCCCGCAAAAACACGGTCGAATTTCGCGCGTTTAGCGGAAGCCTCAACCCCGTTAAAATCGCGGCGTGGGCGCAAATCGCGCTTGGAATCGTCGAGAAATCGTTCGAAATGAAAAGAACGCCGAACTGGAATCCCGGCGCGCCCAAGGGCGGAATGGCTCGAAAATCGGGCGACGGCGCCGGCGAAATCGAGCGACTGATTCACGCGCTTCAATGGCGCGAAGACGTCCGCGTTCGAAGCGGTCGACCCGCTTACGGCTGGCTTGGATCCGACAAAATTACGGAAGAGCAAGTCCGCGTCGAATTGCGACGCTTAGGCGCGAAATACGACGCTTGCGTTTGAAGACGATACAAAGACGCGTCGCAAGCGCGGCGCGTTCCTAGGCGCGTTTACCGCGCGGGAAACGCGTATTTTCGGGAGGTCGACGAAAGAAGACCGTTTGAACCGACGACCGCATACCGCGTTGCGAGACAAGCGGGAACCTGACGGTCGTTAAATTGTCGCTAGGCGGCCGCTCTTGCGCGTATCGGGTATTGATTGCCGAGGGGGGCGGCGGCGTTCTGATAACTTCCGCCGCCGCCTTCTTTGAAAACGAACGAACGGAGAAGCGAGAATGACCAACCAAGAAATTTTGGGATTGTTACGGCTGGTGCCGGACGACAGACGCGCGGAACTTTTGACGCTGGTAATGGCGTTCATACAAGGGATAGGGGGCTAAAATGACAAGGAACGAAAGCGCGGCGTATATCGCGCAAGTTGAAGCGGTCGTCAACGGATCGGAGGCGCCGTTGCGACTCAACGAAATCGCAAGAGCCGTTTTTGGCGGCGTTGCGTCGGCATATTCCGTCAACGTCTATCGTTGGTTGCAAGCGCTCGTTAAGGACGGTAAAATAAGGGCGTCGAAAATTTACTCCGACAGGGGGCTTATTTATTGCTATTACGCGCTAGGAACGCAAGCGCCGAAACAAGGAAAGTCGATCAAGGAACGCGTCGTCGACGCGCTTAAAACGCAAGACGGCGCAAGAGCTATCGACGTTCAAAGGATAGTCGGAACGTCCTTTGCAACCGTTTCAAACACGCTAAAAAGCCTCTATTCCGACGGCGTTATAAACCGACGAAAAGCCGAAGGAACGAGCAAAAGAGCGAGAAAAACTTTCGAATACTTTTTGCCGTTTTTCTTAACCGACAAAAAAATTTAAAGTATGGTTGCGCTGGTTGCGATATAATGTAAGGCGCAAATTTTTAGGACGCTTTTTTAACGGAAGGACAAATTAAATGCTTACGCTTAGACGACGACACAACCAAGGATTCTGGGTCGGCAAATCTTACGTCAAGATTCTTGGATTCGACGAAAACGGAAACGTTAAGGTCGGCATTGAATCCAATCTCCCTATTTTGCGCGGCGAACTGCTCGCGACCGACGCGGAAAAAAACGCGTTTTTCGCGCAAGTCGATGCGGCTCTTGAAAACGAAAGAAAGGCTTGCAACAATGGCTAATCAACCAGTAACGTTAGGCGATCTCATTACGACGGCGCAATATTACGGCATAAAATCCGATACGCCGATTATGTTGTCGTTTGACGACGGAACCGTTCAACACGTGGCAAATATTTCGGAGTGCCAACTGGTAACGGACGGCTCGAAACAAAAAAAGGCGTTTTTGCTTGCGGCGTCTATCGACGCCAGAAAACAAAGCGTTTACCAAATCAACGTCAACGACGCTGGTAATTATGCGGGGAGATTTGGACAATGCCGATAAAAAACATTTACGACGCGGCGGCTTTTCTCAACGAATTTGACGCGCCAGTCGAAATCGATTTTTCGGCTTGGAACGTTTCGGAAGCGGAATATCGCGCTTACGACGCGCTAAATTTTCACAAATTGCTTGACTTTCGACGCGATCCGCGCGCGTTCAACGAAGGATATTTCGGCGTCGAAAAGGAACCGACCGACGCAATGAGATTCGGAACGGCGCTTCACGCGCGTATTTTGCAAGGGCTCGACGTCTTCGAAAGTTCGGTCGCCGTCTTTGACCCGCCGAAAAATCCGAAAACGGGCGAAGCGTTCGGCGCGACGACAAAAGCCTATCAAGAAGCGCGCGCCGCGTTCAACGTCGACAACGTCGGGAAAACGATTATTTCCGTCGACGACGCCGACGTTATCGAACGGCTCGCCGAAAATTACGCGTTTCATTCGATCGCGCCTTCCGTTCTTAGCGACGGATTCGGCGCAAGCGAAATCAACGCCAAGGGCTGGTTGAGTCTTGGCGAAGAATCCGTCGAAATTAAAGGGCGCTTCGATCGATACGGCGGTTTCGGTTTAGTCGACGTTAAAACGACGTCGCAATTCGACGACGCAAGCGGCAAAGACCGCTTTCTTTACTCGATTTACGACTACAAATATTTAATTCAACTTGGCTTTTATCATCTCATTTTGACGGAATGTTACGGCGCCCCGTTCGTTCCTTGTTGGATCGTCGGCTTCGAACGTCAAGCGCCTTATCGCGTCGCTTGTTACGCGTTGACGCGCGACGTCGTAACGTCGGCGAGAAACGTCGCGCGAGAATGGATCGCCGCGTATTCGTTCGCCGTTAAAAACGAAGAATACAAAAGCCGATACGACTACTTGCGTATGATCGCAAATTACAACCCCGAACGCGATTTAAACTAACGACAAAAACTCTTTTTAAGGATTCTCAAAAATGCAACTAGCAACAATTCCAAACGCCGGTTATACCAGTCTTTTCGAACGTTTTTCGTCCTTTGACGAGGCTTTGACGCTTGCCAATATGATGGCGCAATCTTGTTTTGTTCCGTCGTCGTTTCGACGCGAGGGCGCGCAAGTCGCGCAAGCGAATTGTCTGATCGCAATGGACTTGGCAAATTCGCTAGGAATCAAGCCGACGTCGATTTTTCCTCATTTGTACGTTATCGACGGCAGACCGTCGCTTTCCGCTCAATTTATTATCGCGCTCGTCAATCGGACGGGGCGATTCTCAATTATCGAATGGGAAGAGGGAGAAGACGGCGTCGTTACTTACGAAGGATACGGCGGCGCGAAAAAGAACGTTTCGAATTATTACGCCGTCGCGAAATTTACCGAACTTTCGTCCGGCAAAGAATACCGTTCAACGCGCGTCGACGTCGAGCTTGCGCGACGTTCCGGCTGGTTGACAAAGAACGGCTCGAAATGGCAAACAAACCCGCGCGAAATGGCGCGCTGGCGTTCCGCGTCTTGGCTCGTTAAAAACTATTGCCCCGAAACGATCCTTGGATTCGACGCGGCGGAAGACGTCCGCGATTATCAAGCGGAAGAAACGACGTCCGAAGCGCGCGTCAACGCGCGCTCGTCGTCGGTTATTTCGTCGATTATCGACGTTTCGAGTTCCGCCCCGAAAATTCAATCGGAACCGACAAAAGACGACGCGGCGCAAGACGACGCGGAATCGGAACTTAACGCCGCGATCAACGCCGCGAAAACCGCCGAAGAATTGCAAAACGTCGCGTCGGAAATTGCAAAGCGACGTTTGGACGCATACCAGCGCGACCGACTCCGAAGCGCGTATAAAGCGCGTATAAACGCGATTCGTTCAGGAAACGATCAAACAGTCGACGACGCGCCCGAGACGCCGGTAGAACCAGCCGAAACGCAACCGGCGCCCAAACAAGAGACGCAACCGACGCCGCAAAAAAAAACGACCGTTAAAAAGGCGCCTGCTAAAAAAAGCGAGGGGCTAAAAATCAAATCGTTCGATTTTGCCCCGCCGGAATATCAGCAGGAACTTAACGGGCTTAAAAAATGTTCCCCCGACGGCGCCGCCGAATGTATGGAAACATTGATCAAAAGGTCGATTCTCCCGATCGATTTAGAGGTTTATTCGATGGTTGCGATGGAGTTGTCAAACTCCGGCGACTTTAACGGCGAATTGTATGATTTTGTCTGTCGTATGATTGCAGACAGACTTTGTCAACTCGAACCGACTGCTGCGGATCGGATTAATTATATCAAAACGCGTTTGTCCAATTACGCGGGAATGGGCAAATTAGACGAGGGGATGCGACGTATCAACGCGTTTACGATTAGTCTCGACAAAAAAGAAAGCGGCGAACTTAGGGATTTGTACAATACGCTAGAAGCGCGCGGGAACGACGCCGAATCTCAATCGAACGACGCGCCCGTCGATCCGATCGTCGACGCGATTAAAAACGCGCGATCTGCCGACGACTTAACGACGATACAAAACGCGCTGCAAGCGCAATTTGACGCGGGCGAACTTAGAGAAGGCGCGTTTGGACGATACGTCGAAATAATCGAGCAAAAGGCGCTCTTGCTCGAAGATTCGACCGAACAAGAACCCGAACGAATCAGTACGCGCCAACGTCGCAACGGCGACCAGTTGCTCGCCAACGTTGAAAGCGCGAAAACGCGGTCGGAAATCGAGAATATCCTTCGATCGATCAAAAAATTCGGTAGCGACGGTTCGATCTCGCCGTCGCAACTGGAAGAATTAACCGACCTAGCGACGAAAAAACAGTCGAGTCTAATGTTTTAACGGAGGCGAGGCGTGTCAATATCTCACAATAGCGCGACGGGTTCCGACGTTAGGATTTTTCGCCTAAAACAGACGTTCGGCTGGGGCGGTTACGGCGTCTACTGGGGGCTTGTCGAGCTAATCGAGCAACAATCGAGCGCGTCCGTTCCTGCCGACTTCGGCGCGCTTGCGTGGGCGTTGCGAGTCGACGAGCCGGAAACGATTCGCCAAATCGTTGAGGATTTTGGTTTGTTCAACGTCGACGACGACGTTATTCGCGTCGCGACGGCGCCAAAAAAACAAGGCGAGTTGACGTTCGCGCAAAAGGGCGCGATCGCGTCGGCGGCAAAACGGAAAAACAAGACGACGACGGATTCGACGCAAGACGAAACGACGCCGCAAGAAGCCGCCGCGTCTCCGATAATCCTTTCGTTCGACGAAACGATCGACAATCAAACAAACGGCGCCGCGTCGCAAGAAGTCGAAACGGCGGTCGACGAAACGCGCGACGACTGGAACGAAATCAACGACGGAACGCGCGCAGTCGTAAAAAACGCGATTTTTTCGACGGCGTTCGAACGCGCCAACGTCGCAAGCGCAAGACGCGAGTTTACGCGCGACGAAATCAAAGAGGCGTTCGCCGTCGCAAGAGCCGACAATTTTAACTGGCAATTTTGCGACGCGATAAAACCAGACAATATAAGACGTTTACTATCAAAAAAAGACAAACAAAATGCAAAAAATGAGTCAAATAATCGCGCAAGTCCGACCGACGACGTATCGTTCGACGCTATTTTCGCCGAAAGGACGGGATCGTTGTATTGACGTTGACGCGACGCCGACGGAAGAAAAAGAGCAAGACGTTTGCCCGGATTGCAACGGTTCCGGCTGGGTGTTTCGTGAAAACGAAGCAAAATATATGGTTTGCGCGCCGTGCCGGACTTGCGATTCGTTGCGCAAAACGCGCGTTGCGACGTTGCAACGTTTGGCGCGCGTCCCGGAAGTCAAACAAACGACGCTTTGGCGCGTTTGCGGCGCGTTCCTGGAATCGTTCCCAAGGATTCAGCGCGCGCGTCAGAACTGGCTTTTCCTTTCTGGCAAGACCGGCTCCGGCAAAACGACGCAAGCGGCGCTTGTCGCGTCGCAAATCGTCGACGACTATTTGACGCCGACTCGATTTTACAATAGCGTCGAGCTGTTCCGTTCGTTGCGCGCGTCCGAACGTTATCAGTCTAATTATGATCGGATTGTCAACGACGTTTTGACGACGCGCCTTGTTGTATTTGACGACCTGCTAAAGGACGTTCCAAACGAGCGCGCGTTTGGATACAACGACTACAAACGACCGATTATCGAAGCGCTTTGGACGCGTTACGAACGTCGCTTGCCGACGATCATAACGACGCAAGCGACGCCGGACGCGTTGCGACGTTTCGACGAGGCCTTATTTGGTCGTATCGTCGAGGCGTCAAACGGATTTTCCGCGTTCCTCAACGTCGACGCGACCGATTGGAGGACGAAACAATTTTCGACGCAACGTTGCGCGTAAAGGACGCTTAAAAATGCGCGACTCAATCAAAGAGCAAATATACAAATTTATCAAAAAACGCGGCTCCGTCGACGTTTGGGAAGTTGCCGACAATTTCCCAAACGTCGATCGTCGCGAAGTCAAGCAGTTGATGAACGATCTTGTTTACCCGGATAAACGCGTAATTTGGCTTGGAAATACGACTGGACGAAGAACGGGTTTTTACTGGATTCCAAACGACGACGAAATCGAAAAATATAAATTGTGGTTTAAAAAACCCGTTGATTTTATGTGGAGAGACGTTAAATGATTTTATCAGGGCAGGAAATCGAATCGGAAATCAAACGCGGAAATATCGAGATAACGCCGTTTGAACGCGATCAACTCAACGCGAATAGCTATAACGTTCGACTTGGCGCCAATCTGCTGACGTATCAAGGCGAGTATCTCGACGCAAAAAAAGACAATCCGACGGCGACCGTTAAAATTCCCGAACGCGGGCTATGGTTGCGCAAGGGCGAATTATATTTAGCCGAAACGGTTGAGGAAACGTTTTCCGAAAAGTTTGTCCCTTTGCTTGTCGGTCGTTCGTCGATCGGTCGGCTTGGGATGTTCGTTCACGTTTCGGCTGGATTCGGCGACGCCGGTTGGCGCGGAAAATGGACGCTCGAAATCGTGCCGATTAAAAATATTTGCGTTTATCCCGGTATCAAAATTGCGCAAATCTATTTCGAACCGTTGCTAGGATCGTTTGTCGGCGGTTACGCGGCGCAAAAATTCGCAAAATATCAAAACGCCGTCGGCGTTCAGTCGTCGCGTTTATTTACGGAGTTCGTCGACAATGCAACTGATCGATAAAATCCTCAACGTAATAAAACAAAGCGGAAAACCAACGCCGTTTGTAAATTTAAATACGACCGAATCAGAAAAAGCATCAACCGCATTCGCGGCTGTTGAAACATTGTTCCGAAGTGGAAAAATCGACAAGTTTATACACGTTCGGTCGTCGTCAAATTCTGTTTCTGTCTCTGAGTATTGGGCGTTAAGAAGCGACGCCGACGCTATTGTAGACGCGTGGGAATTTGAAACAACGCCAACGCGCGACAAAAAGGAAACGCAAAAATGAAAGAAGGCGAAGACTATTTATTAACGTTTCGTTGCAACGCATGCGACGGCGGCCCTTGCGTCGCGAATTGTTCGCGGCGCCCCGACGGTTGCTTGCAACCTGCAATGATGAAATTTACGCCCGATTGCGTCGCCGTATGCTGGCGCCGCGTCCGAAACGTCGGCGACGACCTGAACGACCTCTGGGAATGGAAGGAAGGAAAAGAAAACGGTTGTTTTCGCGATCACGGCGCGGAGGAAACGTTGTACGAAAACCGCCTATACCCAGACTGGTTTTATAACCTCACTGGGAACAGTTCCGGGTTGGCTTGGGCGATGCGCGATTGCGCCAACAACGCGCAAGGGCTTAATGATCCTTGGGAACGGCAAGAAGAACGGCAAGCGACGTTAAAACGATACAAAAAAGAGGAAATCGCGGAAGCGTTCGCAAATTACGGATTTTCCGCTGGAGTCCTTTATTCGGAATGGAGACGTAAAGTCGCAAAAGAAGACGACTGGGAACTTATTGACGAGGGAGAAGACTATTGAACTGGATTAAACGATCTTACAAACGCGCGCATAAAGGCAAGGCACGAAGGAAGGCGCGACGCGATATTAAACGCGCGTTGTCGCTAATCGGTCGCCCGGCGTCGTATCGTGAAATTTTATTAAAACTTGATGAAATCGACGTTGAAACCGACGTCGGAACTTGGGGCGATCTGTGTTATATGCTATATAGCGGGCGCGTTCGTTCGTCGGAACGAGAGCGCCCAGACGGAATGATCGAAACGTTGTTTAGGTTGCCTAGGAGACAACGAACACGAACGCGACAAATAAACGTCAAAAACAAATCGAGCGACGAATTAAACGAGTTGCTCGGGAATGATACGCCGCCCGACGTTAGATATTCCGCGTTTTGTGAATTGCTAGACAGAATCGACGAAAGAAAACGAAAGCGCAAGCAATGAAATTAAACATTGATACATATAACGTCTATAATCGATTCAACGCGCCAACGTTCGTTGAATTTTCGCTTCCGTGGGCGCCGTCGGTTAACAACGTCTGGCAAGTCGGCAAAACGAAAGGACGCTCGACAGTCTACCTTTCCGAAAAATATAAGGAGTTCTTGAGCGACGTTCGCGTTTTGTCTTTGCAAGGCAAAATACCAGCGGTTAAAATTGCGCCGTCGTATAAGGTCGTTATCCATTGTTACCCGCCAAACGCGCGTAAATACGATATAGACAACCGCGTTAAAGCGACGTTTGACGCGCTTACAAGAATAGGCTTCTGGGAAGACGACTCTCTTGTACATGAGGTTACGGCAAAAAAAGAGCCAATCCGAAAAGAGGGCGGCTTGATCAAAATATCGGTCGAATCTGATTATCAATGGACTTGTAGCAATAGAGAGTAAAAACAATGGTAGCCTTAAAAATCCCGACAATCCCAAAAACAACGGTTCCGACGCGCGTTTATACGACGACAAAGCCGGAGTCAGACGACGATTTTAGACGAAACGCACCGGAAATATTGGACGTTCCAAGCGCCGCGCGTTTCGTCGGAGTTTGCGATTCTACAATTCTTGATCTGGTAGCAAATAACGCGATTCCTCACAAACGGATCGGAAGACGCGTTATATTCGGGCGACGCGCGCTCGTCGACTGGGTGAACGGTTAAAACTAGCGTTCTAAATCGACGCCGACGAAATCTAATCGTCGGCGTTTTTTGTTTCTTGGTTGCGCGTCGGTATTGATTTTGACGACGTAATTTGTTATCGTTTTTACGTTCGCCGAAAGGCTTAATATATTGCAACGTAAAGGACGCTATAAAATGGCAGGATTGCAAACGCGCAAGCGCGGCGGGAAAACCGCCTATCAAATACAGTTTTTTGATTGTTTCGGGAAAAGAAAAACGCTTTATTTAGGCGCGAAATACGACGCGGAAACGTCCGAAGAAATACGACGCGTCGTCGAAAAGGTTGTCGACGCGATAACGACCGATCGCGCGCTCGACAGAAGAACGACCGCTTGGCTTGGCAGTATGACCGACGATTTGAGAGAAAGATTCGTAAGCGCCGGGCTATTAGAAGAAATTAAAAAAACGTCCGTTGCCGACCTCTGGGACGCGTATTTTGAGGCGGAATCGCGCGCGTTTAAACCAACGACGCAAGACAATAAACTAAACGCATACCGACGCTTTACGGCGTTCTTTGATCCAAATACCCCAGCCGACGAAATCACGAAACGCGACGCGCAAAATTTCGCCGACGATCTCGACAGACGTTACAAAGAGGCGACGCGCGCCGGAACAATCCGCGACGTTCGACGCGTCTGGAACTGGGGGATTGAAAACGAAATCGTTGAAAAAAATCCGTTTGCAAACATCAATCGAGGATCGTTTAAAAACAAGGCGCGGGAGCATTTTGTCAGTCGAGACGACTATCAAAAAATGCTCGACGCTTGCCCGAACGTGATGTTCCGCGTCTTGATAGCGTTATATCGAATCGGCGGCTTGCGAAAAGAGGAGGCGTTGCGCGCGACTTGGAACGACGTAAAATTCGACGTCGCGCGACTAATTGTCCACAGTCCCAAAACAGAACGTTACAAAGGCAAGGAAACGCGTATAATACCGCTTTTCCCGGAACTCAAAACCGAAATCGAATCGTTGAGGCAAGCGCAACCGAACGCCGCGCCAAACGAATTTTTAATCTCGACAAATAGGACGACGATTTTTAAAAGAATCGAGCAAATCATATTTAACGCGGGTTTGCCGCGTTGGGAACGTATTTGCCAAAATATGAGGTCGACGCGCGCTATTGAGGTTTATGAACAGTTCGGCGATCTTGCTGAAAGCGCTTGGATCGGGCACAGCCCAAAAACGGCAAAGGAACATTATTTACACGTGAGAGAAGAAATCTTTGACGTTGCCGCCGGAGTCGCTGGTTGCGATCAAAAATAACTGGTTGCTAATTCGGTTGCGGTTTTGCGGCTATTTGTGCCAAACAGCGCGGTATTAGTCGCAAATCACACGCGCGTTTTTTCGACGATCCAATAAAAAAAGGGTTTTTCGGAAAACCTAAAAAACCCTTAAAGCACGCCCGGGGGGACTCGAACCCTCAACCTGCGGATTAGAAGTCCGCTGCTCTATCCAATTGAGCCACGAGCGCAACAACGCAACGCGCAACGTTATTATAGTAAACCTATTTTCATTAGCAATAGGATATTTTAAAAAAATTCAAATTTAACGACTATCAAATGAAAACCGTCGGGACGTAAGAATAAAACTGGGTCGACTCCTTATTCTTACGGAAGGGACGCCGAACGTCGTTTAAAAACGAGACGTTCCGCACGCTAGTCCGAAACGCCCCGTTGAACAAAATCATTTCACGACGGTAAAACACGTTTGACGCAACGTCGAACATCCAAAGGGAACAAGTTCGACGTATTCAACCTTGGCGCCGTCGTCGGGCGTCGCGGGATTTTCGTATGGAACGAAATTTTTCCCTCGCCAAGCGTTGATCGGGGTTCTCGGCCACGATTTTTTGGTTGTCGCAATCATTGGAACGAGCAATTTGATCGGGGGATTGTCCCAGACGTTTTCACTTGCGGACAGATTTTGTACAGAAATAACGTTCGGCTCTTCCCACGCCTTCGGAACGAGCGAATAGAACGTCGGACTCGTCTTGCACGTAACGTCGAACCAGCTCCAATTTTCGGGCAGGGTCGTAATCGGCGTTCCGGGAATCGGATTCCATACTTCTTCGTATTTCTTCGTAAAAAGCAACGCTCCGCAACGCACGACGCGCAACGGCTCCGCTTGAAAACAGGCGTCTTTGATTTCTTCGACGCGCGGCTTCATTTCAAATTCAACGGTTAAAACGTCGTCTTGCCATTCCCGTTCGACGGTTAGCCAACCGTTTTCGAGCGTCGCCTCGATCGGGGCTCTATCAAGTTCAAGCGTCCATTTTTCCGCCCATTCGGGCTTTCTTAGACGAATCGCGCGTTTCCAAGGCTTCGAAGCGGAAATATCAAGCTGAATTTTTCCGTTGAAGGGATAAAGCGTTTTCTCCTTGACTACGACGTCCGTTCCTTCGTCGTTAAATTTTGCCGTCGCAGGTCCGTAAGCGAAGAGCGCCAGCGCGTTCGTCGCCGTCTCGCGCATAAACATCGCGCGAACGTATTCGGGATAAAGTCGCGCCGACTGCGCCGGACAACAGGCGACTTGCACGTTCGGGGCGTAAACTTCAAAATTGCTCTCGCAACCGTATAAGGACGAGTTCATCGTCGCAAAAAACTGGTTCGGAGACGAGTTGTAGGCGATCGCGCGCTCGTCGTTCTTTCTAGCGCCTTGCGCGCCGTTGAACGTCGTTCGCTCCATTAAGTCCCCGTATTTCGGATCGCCGGTAATTTCGCCCATTCGCCAAAAAGTATTGACGTAAGTCGAATAGGCGCAGTATTCCGTCTCGTGATTAGACCCCGGAGGACCGTGATATTCAAAATTGGAAACGGGACCGTCGGAACATTGCCACGCGCGTTCGAGAACCTGCTTGATTCCGTTCTCACTCGCCGCGACAAAGGAAGGATCGTCGTTGAAAAGGGAGACGAGCGCGGGATGCTTCACGTGTTCCGCAAAAGCGACGGAATGGTCTTCGTTAAATTCTAAGCGAGGACGTTCCAACGATTTGCGACCGTGATGAAAACGGTCGCGCGCGTCGAGCCAGTTCAGGTAATCGACGCACCAGACGCCAAGTCGCTCGTCCCCGGTCGCAAGGTATACGTCGATCATCGACTCCATAAGCGTTCCGCCGGCGTAGTCGGTTTTGGCGTCCCCCGCCCAATGTTCGACAAACCAAAGCAAACCGTTATGAACTTTGTCGACGACCTCTTTTTCACCAGTCGCTTCCGCCCAAGAAAGTAGGGAACGATAATACCAGTTGGCAGACCAAGCGCAATAATCTTCCTGACGATTCTCCGTCGCGCGATAACTTCCGAGATACCCGTCGGGCTCTTGAAGCGCCAAAGAATCGCGAACCCAACGTTCCGCCTTCGCGATTAGTTCGTCGTCGTTGAGGACGAAAGCGAGTTGAACAAGTCCCGCCCAATATTCCCCGGAAATCTCTCCGCTCCAGCCGGGTACGACCGCCGACTTATGCTCGCGGTCGACGTAAGGCTTCGCGATCATTTCCGGCTCAAGAACGTCCAGATTGCCGCCCATTCCCGCCTTAGCGCGCAAAAGCTGATCGCGCAACCAGCCGTCGGCGACGACGGAACCGAGGGGGAGACGTTTATATTTCGGTTGCGTCCCAAACGCAAGAGGCGTCAAGAACAAAAACAACAAGCAACATAAAAGCGCGCGTCTTTGCATAGAAGAGTCTCCGCGAGAAATACGAGGGGGAGAAAAAGACGTTTTTGCGTTTCGCCGTCCCCCTCGGTACTACGGCGAGAACGCGCCGCGCTTCTCCTCTCAGTTCGTAAGATCGAACTTGAGCGGCTCCGTTTTTTTCGTCACGGAAGCGGTCAACCCGGAAGTCGTCGGATCGGCAAACTTGGCGGGAAATTTATTGACGGATTTCGCCGTCAAGGCGGAATCGCCGGAGTTCTCGATTTTGAAGACGGTAACGGCATAATCGCCGACGACGCAACCTTGATCGACTCCGGTCGTAACGGTAAAATGCCCGGAGGCGTCGGTCAAACCTCCGGCGGCTTCTCCGTTCGCGGCGTCTTTCGGCATAAAGGAGACGGTCGCGCCTTCGACGGGCTCGCCGTCAAGAGTCAGCGTTCCTTCAACGGGAACAAGAACCTTCTTTTTAGTACAACCCGCCAAAGAAACGACGCACAGCGCCGCGACGAGTAGAACGCACAGGGGAAAATATCGTTTCATCGTTATTACTTTCTTTTTAATCTCGACGCCGCGTAATTACGGCAAAAACCCGACGGACGAAAACGGGGAATTTTCGCCGTTTCCTCTTCGTCGGGCAGTCGCGTTAAAACGTCCAAACGTTCCAAAAGTTACTTCAAATCAAACGTCGCCGGTTCCATTCCCTGTTCCACGTCAAGGAAAAGCCCCGAATCGATATGACGAACGTACTTTGGCAACGTCTCTTCGGAGCCGACGACCTTTGAAACGGCGACGCGATAACGCCCTACAGGACAGCCGTCTTTATCGCCGGTCTTGATCGTAAATTTTCCATTCGCGTCGGTCGTTCCGATCGATTCTTCCTCGCGCTTAGGATCGATCGGCTCGGGGCGCAAGTTAACGGTCGCGTCGGCAAGGGGTTCTCCGGCAAAGGTAATCGTTCCTTCGACGGGCGCGTATTTTGCGGAACCGCCGATCGATCCGCCGCAACCGCACAACGGCGCGCAACACAACGCAAAGACGACGAGTCCTAATATTTTTTTCATAAGGACGACTCCAGCTAGATCAAGGAACTGAAACGCTTTGACGATCGCGACGGTCGCCAAGGTATTGATACGTTTTCATATCGATCGTTTCCGAGAAGAAACGAACGGAACCGTCGCCAAGTAGGAAGTTGGCGCCGCCGGAGTGATACGATTTAAACGCGTAGGCAGTCGCGTAGGAAAAACGACTTTCGCAACTTTGATCGTGATTTCCCGAGGTTCCGCCGTATTCCGTTTGCTTGTTGCTTTTCACGTTGATCGGCACGGAAGTGTACATAAAGCCGTCGGGATCGCTAAAAACCCACCCGGACCAAGCGTAACCCGTGCATTCGGGACGCATTTCGCCGTAAAAAATCGTACTGGAAAGACCGTCGAGAATCTCGCCAATATCGGTTTGGAAGCCTCCGATACCGTAAGGTCCTGCAGGTTGCGAGG
The DNA here is from genome assembly GCA_045599865.1 of Thermoguttaceae bacterium. Classification (GTDB taxonomy): domain Bacteria; phylum Planctomycetota; class Planctomycetia; order Pirellulales; family Thermoguttaceae; genus RUG369. Next base: position 16,634 of record JAZRWW010000094.1, on the reverse strand, counting down.
TAAGGTCGGTGTATTGCGAAGTATAGTTTTGATACCACGAAACGGACGAGGGACACGCGCCCTGTTGCAATCCGCTCCATTGGGTCGGTCCGGCGCTCGCGGCGTAGTTCGAAGCGTAAAAATTCGGCCAGCCTTGGGAAGTCGACATCGACTGCGGGGAGGAAGCAAAGCCGTCGGACGGGCAAGAGTACGTCTGAATACGATTTTCGGCGATCCATTTTCCGTTGGAGTCTTTCGCGGAGTTCACGCCGGACATCACGTACCCGCCGTTCGTCGTCCATTTGTCGGGGTCTTGCGATTCCGAAATAAACTTGTTCGACAAGATTTCGTAGAATCCGGTCTGTTCAATATAAGGGAGAAGTCTGACCAAACTACTGCCGTAGTCGTAAGAATTGGCGACGCGCATCTGCGCGGGCGGGAACATTTCGTTGGCGTCGTAATAATTCTGCGTCGCCAAACCGATTTGTTTCATATTATTCGTACATTGCATACGACGAGCGGCCTCGCGCGCCGCTTGGACGGCGGGAAGCAAAAGTCCGATCAAAATCCCAATGATGGCAATAACCACCAGCAGTTCGACCAAAGTAAAAGCGTTGTTTTTTTTGCTCATTAGAATCGCTCCAGAAGCGAATAAACGTTTAAAATCATTTATTTTATTGTCAAATTTATTGTCAAATCGATTACAACGAAACGGTCTTGCCGTCGTTCATCGAACACAACGCGCGGAAATTCTCAACGTCGACCGTTTCCGACATAAACGCGACGCTACCGTCCAAACGAAGCATATTGCAACCCGCGCCGTGTTTCGAATCAAAGACGGTATTAAGCTTAAAGGAGTTGTTCATTTGTTCGCCGTTTGGTCCGTTCGGCGAAGAGGGGCTCGCGTCGCGATAATTGGGTCCCATATAAACGGTCGTCAATCCGGCGCCGTAGAGGTGTTGATTGACCGTCATTTCCGAAAATTTCAGCTTCAAACTACATCCCGCCCAAGCGCCTTCGTAGTTGGCGTTGTAAGGACAGCCGAACGTGTTGACGCCCGCTTGCTCGCCGACAATAAACGTGTTCGAAGAGCCGTCGGTACAAGCCGCCAATTTACGACTTTCGTTGTACGCCAAAAGCCCGTTGTTCGCGACGACGCCGGTGTCCATCATTTTAATCATCGACGCGCGCCCTGCCGGATCGGGCGAGGCGCCCGCGATTCCCGAATAGTTTGCGACTTGCGTGTTCTCCATATCGTAGAATTGTTTCGACTGCGCCGCTTTGAGAATCTTCTTCCAAAAGGCGCTGGGACACACGTACATATCGATTACGTGCTTGTTGAGGCATTCGTTGTTTCTGAAAGGCTCGTACCCTCCCCCAAGAGAATAAGCCGACTGCGCGACGATCCCGTCCCAACGCAGTTGCGAATAGAGAGATTCTTGTTCGGCGTAAGGAAGAATTCCAAGACGCCAGTTTCGTCCTGAAAGCGTCGCGTAAGCGCCGTAATTTCCGGCGATCGCGCCTATCGGCAAGCCGCCTTGAACGTCGTGATAGTTTTGGATCGCCAACCCCATCTGTTTGAGATTGTTCGTACATTGCATACGACGAGCGGCCTCGCGCGCCGCTTGAACTGCCGGTAGAAGAAGACCGATTAAGATTCCGATGATCGCAATGACGACCAATAGCTCGACGAGGGTAAAACCTAATAAATTACCCCCCTCCCCTACTCTAACGTTTCTACGAGTCATAATTAACCTCTACTCTGTGGAAAAACTAACTTTTCCTCACAAACCAATAAGTTCTTCTCCCTTTCGGGGTAGTTAAAAGTTTTTTATCAAATTGTCAAGACGTAGTTCGGCGAACTTTCGAGCGAGACGTCAAATTCGCCGCCGGAGAAAAGAGTAGTCCTGACAACCAACGTCGTTAAAATCAATAGTAGCGTCAAAATCAACGGAACTAAACGTCAAAATCGGACAAAAACAGAACGTCCGTTCGCAAAGAGGAATCATTCCCCAAACAAACGAAGGCGCCGCTAAATCTCTCACAAATTGTCCATCAAATCAAGACGACGACGCTTCGAATATAAGAAACGACGCGATTCCAGAAAGAAAGGTTCCGAACAACCGACAGAAAAGCGGACGCCAGAAAAGCGGACGCCAGAAACGTCCAAGTCGACGTCGGACGTCGACAGGAGTAAACGCCAAAGGGCAACCCCGTTGTTTCTAACGTCGCGCGACATTTGCCTTTCTCCAACATAATCCCAAAACCAAACGCGCGCAATACGCGTTTTTCTCATTTTACTGTAAAATAAAAAAACGACAAGACCGACCAAACGTCCCATAACGGTCAAATTCGGTTATTTTCGACTAGGACGTAAAAAACGTTGAAAAGCGTTTGACAGACGGTATGAATTGGCGTCAAAATTGCAACGCGCAAGAAAGAAAAAGAAAAACGACAAATTTTGAAAAAACGACCGTCGTTTTTTGCTCGTAAGCGCGTAATATATATAACGTCAAGCGCGTTAGGACGCTCGACCAAAAGGATGAAATAGATTTCGTCGAACGAAAGCGATTTCAAATTCGCAGTTTCGCGCGACGCAACCATAAAAAAGGATTGAACGATATGCGTAAATCGACGTTGCACCGTCTTGTTCTCGCCGTTTCGTGCGGCTTTTTCGTCGCGACTAGCCAAATTTTCGCCGCGCCGCAGTTTCCCTCGGAGATTTTGTCGCAAATTCCGAAAGGACAAGTTCTTTCGTTAAGCGCTCCCAACGAGGCAAAGGCGCAAGTCGTCGATGCGTCGCCAATTACGCGCGCGCCGTCTCCGCAAACTTTGCAAAACGCCAAGTCGAAGGACGCCGCGACTCAACCCGTCGCTATGGACGATCGGCGCGAACTTCTGAACGAACTTTTGCCCGAGGAACGCGTCGCCGTTGAATTGTACGCGACTCGCAATAAGAGCGTCGTAAACGTGTCGACGGTTGAAACGCGCACGTCGATGATGTTTCAAGAGACGGCGGAAGGCTGCGGAAGCGGTATCGTGATCAACAAGTCGGGCGTCGTTTTAACGAACTTCCACGTCGTCGAAAACGCCTCCAAAATCGACGTCACCTTGTTCAACGGCGAAACGTACCCCGCCAAGCCTATTGGGCTCGATCCGAACACCGACGTGGCGCTCGTCAAAATCGACGCGCCCGAAGACGAGCTTTTCCCGATCGAATTCGGCGATTCGTCGCGACTTCTCGTCGGTCAAACGGTCTTTGCGATCGGCAATCCGTTTGGACTTGAACGCACGATGACGAAGGGAATTATTTCTAATCTCAATCGTTCGATCGGCAGTCCGCAACAATTCCGCCAAATTAAGGGCGTAATTCAAGTCGACGCGGCGATCAATCCGGGCAACTCCGGCGGCGTCCTTCTCGACACTAAAGGTCGTATGATCGGTATGAACACGGCGATCGCCAGCCGCGTTGGGGAAAATTCCGGAGTCGGCTTCGCGGTGCCTGTCAACACGATTCATCGAATCGTTTCGATTCTTCTTGAAAAAGGCGAAGTCGTGCGCGGCGACGCGGGCGTCGTTCAAGTTACGGAAACGGATCGCGGACTTGTGCCCGTCCTAATCGACGACGGGGGCGCGGCCGACGTCGCGGGCTTGCGCGGCGGAAAACTTACGATCATTATTTCCAAACGAAACGGCTATCAGTTCCAAACGCGCGAAGTGCGACGCCCCGAGGGCGGTTACGATCTCATCGTCGGAGTCAACGGCGCGGAAGTCAAATCGGGCGAAGATTTCATTACGGCGGTCGAAGAACACGGACCAGGCGAAACGATCACGCTGAACGTCGACAGAAACGGCGTTATGATTGAACTGCCGATCGTCTTGAAGTAACGTCGCGTTAAAATAGGTAAGAGAAACGACGTCGCCCGCGCCTCGCGACGTCGTTTTTTTCATATTCGAATTAGGCGCGTCCTCCTCTTGAAAAGCGCTCTTGCAACGAAACGAAAAAATCGTCACAATCCTGGGGCAAAAGCATCCTCAAGAGGTTCCCAATATGCAAGCGACAAAGCCCGATCGATCGTCTTTTTTCTCGAAGAGCGGCGCGTTCCTACGCGCGACGGCGTGGGCGGCGTTGTGCGTTTGCCTTGTCGGTTGTTACGGAGTCTCGTCGGGCGGGAAGTCAAAAACGGGAATCTCCGTCGCCGCCTTTGAGCCTGAGACGCCGAACCCGTTGTTTGTCAAAACGACCGATCACGAGCTTCTGTGGGACGCCGTCGTCGACGTCGTAGACAATTACTTCGTCGTTGAAAACGAGACTCCGATTCGTTCCTTCGAAAAAACCGACAAAGACGGTCGAGTCTACGTCTATATGACGGAAGGTCGAATCGACACGAAGCCCGCGATCGTCGGGGGCGTCTTAGAACCTTGGCGTAAAACCGCCGCGACTTGCGAACAACGCTGGCGCGCGGAATTTCAAACGACGCGTTCGACCGCCGTCGTTCGGATAACGCCCGAAGAAACGGGCTTCTTCGTCTATCTCTCGATTTACGACGAACTGGAAGACCTTTCCAAGCCGATCGGTTCCACCGTCGATTACAATGTCAATTATAACGACGACCTTACGCAAATCGAACAGCCCGTCGGAGAATACCAGCGTTCCAAAGGTTGGATAACGACGGGGCGAAATACGGAACTTGAAACCGCGATTCTCAAAGAAATCGCGTGGCGCGTCGGCGTCCCTCGCACGGTTCTTCACGAAGGCGCCGGTTCTAGTTTAACCCCTTGATCGACGCGCCGTCAATTTCTATTCTTCAACGCGTTCAAAGATCGCAACGGCGCCGCCCGAAGGCTGAAGCGTCAATTCGAGCGCGTCGTCCGATCTGACGATTCGTTCCTCGCGAATCGTCGGACGCCAACCGTCGCGCTCCTCGTCGGAATCGCGCCAAATCGTCGCGCGATAACGAACGCCCGGCGTGAGAAAATCCAACGCGACGCGTCGAGAAACCGCTTCCGAGCCGTTTGTGGCGCCTAATTGCCAGTTATGCTCGCGAGTCTCGCGCGTCGTAACGACGTAGCGTCCGATTTTCGCGTCGAGGACTCGCGTTTGAATCCAATCGGTATCCAACTTGCGTAAGAATTCGAGTTCGTCGCCAAACGCGTTTCCGAATCCTCCTTCCGCGCGATTCTCGCGAATCGCCCAGCCTCCGCGAATAACCGGCGCGGGATTGTAGATCGTCGTAAGCAACGAAAGTTGATGCGCGGCGCTCTTGCCCTCGACGTACAACATAGGCGTGTAGTCGAACGGTCCGGCAAGTCCGCGTCCGAAAGGAAGCGTAACGTCGTGCCAGTCGGGATGTCCGCCTTCTTGTCCCCCGCCCCCTTCGACGCTCATCAAATTCGGGTAAGGTCGCGAAAAACCGTCGGGCAAATACTCGTCGTGAACGCAAAGCCACAATTTATGCCGCGCCGCAATACGGATCATTTCTTGAATCGACTCTTCGCTTTCCTGCGAACCGTAACGCACAAATCCCGGTTTCAACCCGGCAAGTCCCCAACGTTCGTATTCCGTGAAAAGAGACTCCAAATCGTTCGACTTGAGCATACGGTCGTTTACGTACAAGCAGATTCCGACGCCCTTTTCCTTGCCGTATTGAATCAATTTCGGCAAATCGAGATCGACGTAAGTCATACTTTTCCAAGTCGGCAAATAGGGCGCAAGCCCCTTGGCGACGCGGTATGGATTCGCCTCGCAGTTGCGTCTCCAGTCGGGATCGGACGCTTTCTCCGGGTTCGTCTTCGCCCAAACGTCCTGTTCGTCCTTGTTCCACCGCCACTCGGTTCCGTACCAGCCCCAGTCGATTTGAACGTACTTCATATTGCAAGCGGCGGCAAAATCGACCATAGAAATTAGCTGGTCCGTTTTAATATCGCAGTTCGCTTCGTTACTAATCGTCTTACCCGGTCGAATCCAAGAGACGTCGGAAATCTTGGACGGCGACGTCAAATTCAATAAGAAATCTTCCTGTTCGACCAATTTTGCTTCGTTCGGCGCGATCATTACGACGCGCCAAGCAGTCGACGCAGAATCGTTCTCCGCGTTAAGAGTCGCGGTTCCGCCAAGCTGAACGCCGACCTTCCCTTCCCCATTCGCTCGCAAATACGTTCGAGGATAGGCGACGTCGGACGCCTCCAAAATCGACGCGAAAATTCCTTCGGGTAAACGCAAAGTCAAGGGCGCAAAAACGGTCTTGTCGACGTCGCGCAACTTGAGCGCGTCTTTCGGATAAGTCGCCTCTGTCGAATAAAGCGGCCAAGCGTCGCAATCCGGCGAAAAAGCGAGCGCGACGTCTTCGCCGACGCCGCGCCAAACGCCGCCCCCTTTCGGCAAAACGTAGCGAAAAGCGACGCCCGCGTCAAACACGCGAAGTTCGAATTGCAACTCGCGCGCAAGGGCGCCCGATTCGCGCAACGTCGCGACAAATCCGCGATACGCGTTGCGAATCGTCGCGTTTTCGCCCCAAGTCGGCGTCCAAACTTCGTTACGTTCCGAAGTCGCGGAATCGACGAGCGTCAAACCGCCGTCAAAAGCAGGATCGACGGTCAACGCGATTCGGGAAGGAGCGACGACCTCGACTTCGCCGCGCAAAACGCGCAAGACGGGCGCGTCTGTAAAAGAAAGTTCCGCGCAAATCGACTCGTCGGGGGACCGAACGGCAAAACGTTGCGATTCCTCGGCAAATACGTCCGAAAACCGGCAAAATAACAAAACGGCGACGACGGTTAAAAAAAGCCGTCGCATCGACGAAGCATTTTTCATAAAAAACCTTTCAATCTAATTAAATCGAACGCGCGAGGCATTCGGCAACGGCGGTTATTGGGAAACGACCGACAAGAAATTGTAATAACGAGTCGTTGGAAAGTCAAGTTTTTTGAAAATTATTCAAATTCAACGTCCTTTGAACGTTGGAATTCGCTTTTTTAGCGTTCAAATTATTAAGAGTCGCGCCATACTTGCAACATTGAAAAAAACGTTAAAATTTTAAAAGTTGTTATTAAGTCGTTAATTATCGTTACAAACGGTCAAACGATGAAATCCAACGTTACTTCGGAACCGACCTCCAAACGATCCAAACGCGTCGCCGCGTCGCCGCGCCGGATGCGCAAGAAGTGCAAAAACGGTTGATAATGATCGATCAAGTTTTGCGGATGCGTTTTCCTAATTATTCCCCAAACGCCGACGCGCTCGCGCCTTTAAATTTGGTTTTGGATTTAAAGACGCTTGACGACGTGTTCGCTAAAGCGTGTTATGAAAACACGTTTGAACAATTTTGTTTGTCGGTCGAACGAATATGCGATCGATACGAGACGCTAATTGAGTCGCAAGGGGAAGAACCGAGGCTCGTCCTTGCAAACGCGTTTAACAATCACGTCGCGACGATAAACTTTGCGAAAAGATATCCTGATCGTTTCAAAACGCCGGACGGCAAGACGATTTGGCCGTTCGTCGCGTTGTTCTATACCGGCGCGCAACAATGGAACGACGTTCCAAACCTGCCCGATCTCTTTACGACGTCGTTAAAGGAACTGGATCAAGACTGGATTTTCAAATTGAGATTCCTGTTGATCTCGCTCGTCGACAAAAGAATCGACGTCGTGCCGTCGATAAAAGAAAAGGAGGGGCAGGCGCCGCCGGAAGCGTTCGACGAGGCGCTTCAGAACGCCGATCGGCTCGCGTTCTTTTTTGATTTGTTACGAAAAGCCGAACTACTGGCAAACAAGTCAAACGCGACGCGCGAAGAGTGGTTGAACGACGTGGGCGAGTCGTTGCGACTCCTGAAAAAAGTTTACGACGAGACCAAAGAATACGACGCCGTTATTCTTGACGACGCGCTTAGTTTCGTTGGTACGATGCGCGCAAAAAAGAAATTCGATTTGCCGACGCGAGACGAATTGTTAGGCATTATGGAAAGAGAGGAGATCGACGGTATATTACGTAAAACTTGGCTACTATCGGACGAAGAAAGAGAAGCCGCTGAAAACAAAGGGAAACGAGAGGGAATAATTGAGGGAAAACGAGAAGGAAAACAAGAGGGAAAACAAGATTTACTCGCGCAAATGATCGGTTTGCGTTTCCCCAAGGCGACTCCGGCGTTTATTAAAAAGGCGTTGAAACCTTTTAGCGATTCTTATGCGACGGAACTTATGACCGCCGTTATGACTACTAGTTCGCTTGAAGAATTTAAAAAGAAAGTCCAGCTACTGGCGCCCGGTTGTTAAACGATTCTTTCACGGTCTTTTCCGCAGACGAATTATACTCCTGAACTTTCCCCACTTTTTCAAACGGCGAGCCCTAACAGACTCGCCAAACGAAGAATTTCTTTTTGAATATCCTCTGTTTTAGCGCCAACGATATTCCTTGAAAAATTCTCAAACGCTATTTTTCTCGCTATCCAACCACGTTTGTTCTTATGAGACGGGCGCCGTTTCGCGTCGTCCCAACGAGGTCGTAACGGCGTCAGTTCCGAGACGCTACGGGCGCGGCGCTCATTGCGACTTCCGCAACGTCGACGTTTTCTCTCGCGCTCAAAACGTCGTCGAAACGTCGATTTTGCTTCGAGGTCAGATACCGCCGACGTCGCGCCGCTTCCACGTCTCCTCGCGCCGCCGCCAGACGGTACAGTTCCGCCGCGCGATATTCGTTTTTGACGACGCCGACGCCAGTTTCATAACAGGAGGCGAGCGCGCCAAACGCTTCGGGAAATCCTTGATCGACCGCTTTTTGGTAAAGCGCGACTGCTTTTTCGGGCGATTTTTCGACTCCTAGTCCGTGCAAATAGCAGTACGCCAAATTGCACTGCGCGCTGTGAACGCCGGCGTCGACCGCCTTTTCTAAAAGTTCGACCGCCTTGGCGTAGTCGACGGGGCGTCCGTTTCCGTCTTGGCAGTTCCACGCAAGATTGACGTAGGCTTCTACAAGCCCGTTTTCTGCGGCGCGTTCATACCAGCGATTCGCTTCGGCGTAATCTTTTTCGACGCCTATTCCGTTTTGATAACAGAACGCCAAGTTGTTTTGCGCCTGCGCCAAGTTTTGTTCCGAGGCTTTACGAAACCAGCGCGCGGCCGCCGCCGGACTTTTTTTGACGCCTAAGCCGTTAAGATAATTCCAACCTAAATTATTGAACGCGGCGACGCAACCTAGTTCCGCCGCCTTGCGATAATAACGCGTCGCTTCTTCAACGTTTTGTCTGACGCCGATTCCGTCCGCATAACAAAGCCCGACGTTGTTCAGCGCCGTCGGATCGTTCGTACAAGCCGCCGACATAAACAATTTAAAGGCTCTCGTCGGGTCGCGCCGAACGCCGCCTATTCCGTTGGCGCAACGCCAAGCCAATTCGCAAGTCGCCTCGACGTTTCTTTGATTTGCCGCTCGTTGTAATTCGTCAAGATCGGTCGCTTGATCGTAACGCGTCGTTTTTCGCGCGTTTTCGTCTTTCATTTTTACCCCTAAAAATAAAAACGCCGCCAAACGCGTTGTTTAACGTCCGGCGACGCGTTGCAAACAAGTAACTAAGTCGTTAAAGCGTCAATCGGTAATGCCGGGGAATTTGAATCCTTTGCAGAACTCGGCGATTTCCGCGCGAATCGTCGGGGCGACCGCGTCGATATTGCCGATATTCTTGCAAATTCTATCGATCCACTGCGCGACTTTCTTCATTTCGGGCTCTTTCATACCCGCGCTCGTCAAGGACGGCGTGCCCAAACGAACGCCGCTCGTCGTGGAAGGCTTGCGCGTGTCGCCGGGCACCATATTGAAGTTCGCGATAATGCCGCATTTCGCCAACGCTTGCGAGGCGTCTTTACCCGTAAATTCTTCCTTGCGGAAATCGAGCAGGAGAAGGTGCGTTTCCGTTCCGCCGCCCGCGACGGGACGACCAAGCGCTTGAAGTTCGGCGCACAACGCCTGGGCGTTCTTGACGATCTGCTTGCCGTATTCTTTAAATTCGTCGGTTTGCGCGTATTTGAACGCGGTCGCCATCGCCGCGACGGCGTGCATATGCGGTCCGCCTTGCATCGTCGGGAAAACGCCGCGATCGATCAGTTGCGCCAAATTCCACTTGCTGTTTTCGTGATACTTCTCGTGGTAACGGTCTTCGATTTTCGAAAGAATGAAGCCCGCGCGAGGTCCGCGGAGCATCTTGTGCGCCGTGCTGGTTACGACGTCGCAATAGGGAACCGGATCGGGATGGACGCCCGCGACAATCAGCGCGTTGATGTGCGCAATATCGGCGACAAGATAAGCGCCGATTTCTTGCGCAATTTCGGCGAATGCGGCGTAATCCAACTTGAACGGATAGGCGCTCATACCCGCCCAAATCATCTTCGGACGTTCGCGCAACGCAATTTCGCGGACTTCGTTCATATCGAGACGACCCGTTTCTTGATTCGGACGATAGGGAACTTGCACGAAGTCCTTGCCGGAAAAGCTGACTTTCCAGCCGTGCGTGAGGTGTCCGCCGTCGGAGACGGGCACGCCCATCACTTTGTCGCCGGGCGTGAGAAGCGCGCGATAAACGGCGCAGTTGGCAGGCGAACCGGAATAAGGCTGAACGTTGACGTGTTCGCAACCGAAGAGCTTTTTGCCGCGTTCGATCGCAAGATTCTCAAGCGCGTCGGTAACTTCGTTTCCTTCGTAATATCGAGCGCCGGGATACCCTTCGCAATACTTGTTCGTAAAGATCGAACCGCAGGCTTCCAAGACGTCGAAAGACGCGTAACTTTCCGACGCGATCATTTTCAAGGTCGAACTTTCCAACGCGGCTTGGCGCTGAATAAGATCGTAAATTTCCGGGTCGTCCGCTTTTAAATGAGGGTAACGTTCGACGCTCATCACATTCTCCGATCGACACGTTGCAACTTTCGACTCGCGCCGACGTGCCGTTCCGCGCGAGCGATCGATTCAAAATCCTTCCTCATTATACTCGACGACGTTTTTTTTTCGAGGGGGTTGACTTGCGACGTCGGAATTTGACGACGCAACGCGCTGGTTTAATCGTCAAAATCCATACTTCTCACTTCGTCGTCAAGTATCCAAGACAGGCGACCAAGCAACAATCCGAAAACCATCGGAACGAGAAGCGTCCAGATCGGCGCAAGGCGCCAGAACCAGAGTCCTTTCGTCGCCAGTAAGCTCCACAGAACGCTAGGAACGTAGAAACAGAGCGCGACGACGGCGTAAAATTGTTGCCAAACGAGAAACTGACTGAAAAAACTCGTGAAAACGCGTCCGTTAATGGGACAAAAAGGCCAGTCGGTTTGCGTCGTCGACAGCCAAAAAATCGGGAATAACAACCAGAAACTACCCCAACAAATCGCCGAAGATCGCAAAACGTCCGTCAACGACGTCGTTTCAGTTCCGTTCCACGTCGCAAACAAATTTCCTTTGATAGTAAGATCAAGACAGGAAACCGTCAGCAAACCGGGTAAGAAAGCGACGGCGACCAACGTCGCGAACCAGACCCCATAGCCTAAAAATCCAAGAATATCTTCCCCGCGCCAGTCGACGACGCGACTCGCGCCGCTGTTGCCCGCCCCGAAGACCGACCAGAAAAAAAGTCCGATCAGCGACGACGCGCACAGAACGAGCGGAGTTGTCGCCGATATGCCTAGCGCCATCTCCGCTTCGGCGAACATACGTCCGCACGAACCGATTTGCTCGACGGCGATAACGCCCGCCGCCGGTATGATCCAGTCGCACATCAGGTAAGCGAGCGCGACGAACGCGATCGCGATCAACGCGCCGCGCGTCCAGATTTCTTCGGAACAAATCGCGCGGAAAGTCTTGTTAAACAGCGGCGCTTTTTTCGGAGGAGAAGGCAACGTCCAGACTAATTCGCCGTTGCGCGGTCTGAGAACGAGCGGCGGTAAGAAACGTTTCAAATCTTCAGCGTCGAGGTTCGATTCGCGCTTCTTACGCCTCTTTTCGCGCCAAGAGAGCCATAGCGTCAAGAGGTTTTTCTCGTTTTGGCAAAGGTTTTGAACGACGGCGCCGTCTTGATTTTCGTTAGACTCGCCGTTTGAGACGTCGTTTACGCGAAATAAACGGCGCAACGCGCTTTTCTTTTTCTTATTTCGTTGATTTTGCAACAATCTTTGCGCGAAAGCGTCGCGCAACACGCGGTCGGGCGCGAGCGTGTTTGTATCCTTGTCGACGACGATATGTCGCCCGTCGGTTCCTTGAACGACGAGGGGCGGTTCTTCGGGTATTTCGCCAATATCGTAAACGCCCCTGTCCTGCGGGTCGAATTTGACGTCGATTCCTTCTTGTTGACGTTTTAGCGCGTCGGTAACGACCGTTTCAGTTCCGCAATCGGGACATCTGATTTTTTTCCCCAACATTGCGCGAGGCGCGCGTAGCAACGTTTCACAGACGCGACAACGAACGGGAAAAGATTCCTCTTCCTCTTTATTTTCTTCATTCGCTTTCTTATCCGTCGAATTCGCGCTTTTGACTTCCGATTCTTTGACCGTATAAACGCTTTGGGTCTCGAGGTTTATTCCTTCGCGATTGGGATTGCGTATGGGCGACAACAACACGTCGCGTCGAATTTTGGCGGCGTTGTAATATAGACGCTCGTAATCGGTTTCGACGTCAAATTTCAGATTGCGAGGAACGACGACTTTTGTTTCGCAATCGGGACAGATCAACGTTTTGCCGACGTCCTCTTTAGTGACGGAAAATTCCGTATGACAAAGCGGGCAAGGAAAGGTAACGTATCGAAGCGTTTTCTTACCCGAAGTCGGAGACGCGGCGTCTTGCGATTTCGGGTCTTGAACCGTGTAGACGCCCTTGCTTTCAAGGTCTATTCCCTCGCGATTAGGGTTGCGCAAGGGCGAGAGTAGTTCGTCGCGCCGCTTTTTATCGTCGTTGTAATACAGGCGCTCGTAGTCGGTTTCTATCTCAAAATTCAGTTCGGCGGGCGCGACGACTTTTGTTTCGCAATCGGGACAAACGAACGTTTTGCCGACGTCCTCTTTAGTAACTGAAATTTCCGTATGACACACGGGACAGCGGAACGTTCGATAACGAAACGCTTTACGCGTCTGCGATTCGCTTGTCGACGTCGAGGCTACGACGGTTTGAGAATTATTCGGAGAAGGATTAGAATTACCGTCGTAAACAGGGGAATGGGTCGACATTGAACTTCTCCTAAAACGGTCTAAACTTTCGAACAACCCTATAAGTCGGTTCGCGCCTCTTCTCTTCTATCTTGGATATAAATCCGTTGAGCGATACGGAAGACGGGATCAAGCGATAAAAGACGCAAACCGTCGCAACATTCGTATTCTTCGGAAAACGCAAACGACGGCGACAAAACGTCGCGTATTACGTCGGCGTCCTCCGTTAAAGTATATTCCCTGTTTTCTTTGACGTCAACTTTTTTTTCCGATTTTTCTTCGATAGAACAGTACGAACGGTCTTTTGTCGGACGCGGTTTCGTTCCCGCAGAATATTTGACGGCAATTCGCGCGAGGCTGAGACGACGGACGACAAGCTCTTGAGACGTTTCTTGATAAAGTTCGCAAGTCGAATCAAACGCCTTGTCTGTTATCGAACTGCAAAGTCTGCTCCCTCGCGCCCAGAAATTCGCGTCGTCGGACGCGTCGCCGGAGACAAACTTAAAACAGGACGGTTCGTCGCGTTTTTTGTCGATTTGAACGGCGCTCGAGAGAACGTCGGTAGGACGCGTCGAATAGGGAATATAGAACAGCGCGAAAAGAACGACGGCGGTCGCCGCGACGAACGACGCGCCTGTAACGCGCTTATTGAACAAGCGGGACGTGAAAGAACGCGTTTGAGGCGCGCCGTCTTGAAAAATAAAATCAGCCTCTGCGGCGTCGGTTAAGAAAGAATCGACGTCGCGCGACAAAAGCGCGTCGAGCGATCGGGCGTCGAGCGCGTTCTTTGGAACTTGTCGAGTCTCGTTCACTTTTTGTCCTTATTTGTCGTCAACGTTAAAAATAATTTTGCGATCGCAGTTTTACGGCGAGTTTTTTTCGGGCTCTTGAAAGAAGAACGCGAACCGCGCCCGGCGACTTGCCCAACGCGCGCGCCGCTTCCTGATCGGAGCATTCGCCGACGTAAACGAGCCACAGCGCGCGAAATTCGTTCGGAGTCAGCTCCGCGCGCGCCAGCTTCCAAACGTTCTCGCGCGTCTCGCGACGACGCAACCTTGCGTCGGGCGGTTCGGCGCCGACGCGCGTTCCGTCCGGGCGTCTAGGATTAACGGCGCTTAGGGAGAAAGCGTCGCGCGATCCCTCGCCTCGGTTTTCGTTGGAATCGTCGTTTTCGACGTAAGAAACGGCGCGTTCGACGGACGATTTTCGCCGTCGTTCGACGTCGGTCAACGCTCGAAAGGCGATTCGGTAAAGCCAACCGGCGAAAAAGGTTCCGACTTCAAGCGCGTCGAGCGCGCCAAAAGCGCGCGTCAACGCTTCTTGAGCAAGTTCTTCCGCCAAATCGAACGACGAACGCTTCGCGAGAAAACGAGTCAAACGCGCGCGGTAACGACGATCAAGCTCGTCGAACGCGCTTTTGTCGCCCGCCTGAAAACGAGCGACTAGCGCCGCGTCTTCTTCAAATCGGGTCTTGGCAAATCGTCGGAACATCGTTTCTCAAATCGCGTCGCGTTCAATTTAACAAAACGTCGGCGAACCGACGCGTTTCAGAATCATTTGCAGTTCTTTTTGATTTCGGAACAAATCGCCTTCGCGCACGTCGCGATCACTTCGGAATCGACGTTTAACGAACAAGTCAAGGAACAAGAACCTTTTTCGTGCGAAACTTCGGCTTTCGTGAGAACGTCTAACGCAAACTTCTGGCGTTCGTCAAGATTGTCGTTGTTTTTCGCTTGAATTTTAGCGACGGCGATTCCGCCGGCTAGAAGGTCGGCAAACGTTTGCGCCGTTTCAGCGTCGGTCGTTTCGACGGTCGCCGCGTAGCAAACGCCCTTTTCCGTTCCGTTGGCGGTCAATTTGAACGACTTCGTTTTCGACAAAGCGCCGACGACCGCTTTCGCTTGCTCGTCGTTCTCGCTCTTGGCTTTAACGGCTTCAACGGCTTTCTGGAAGAATTCTTCCTTGAAGATCAAGTCGGCGTACAAAAGACCGACGTCTTGACGCTTCGCAATGAAAGCGTTCGTGTTTTGGAAGCGTTCGATTTTCTTTTCGACGCCTTCTTTCGTTCCGGCAAGGACTACGACGCATTTGTCCATATCTTTGACTTTAGCCCCGCCGTAGAAAATTTCGCCCTTGACTTCGGCGCCGTCTTTGACGAGCAACTTGCCGACGACTTCAGTTTCGGTTTCCTTATAGATCGTAACGACGCCGTCCGCTTCATTGAAGAATTTGCGCGGTTCGATCGCGCCGGGATTTTCATTGAAGAAGTAAGTCAACGTCAACCCCTGCTGAAGCGCCTTGGCGCCGTCGTTGCAATCTTCGGGAATATCAAATCCGAGAACCACGCCGTCGACGCACTTGAAGTAGCTTTCGAAGCAAGCGCGCGTGAAAGAATCGATTCCGGCGTAGTCGCAAACGATCGATTTAAAGTAATTATATTTCGACGCCAAAGGCTCGCCCGCCTTTTCAACGCCTTTTGCGATATCGGAGTCGGCTTTAGCAAAGAGCGCGTCGCTCGCTTCTTTAGCTTCGGGCAGATTCCACGCGTTTTGGACGGCTGGAACGTCGGCGAAGGTCGACGGCGAGAAATAGAGAATGATTTCGTCGTCCAAGAACGGACAGGGCGACTCGGCTTCTTGCGCGAACGCGACGGAAGCGACGGAAAGAACGATCGACGCGCAGAGCGCGGCGACGTACGAAAACGTTGATTTCATTGCAAAATCCTTTCTGTGATAGATCGACGTCCGAACGTGCGGACGAATTTAACAACCCTACTAATAGAGACGATCCAAAGAGCGGAACGTTACGTTTTTTTCGAAATTTTTTTGGTAAGCGTTCACGGAAAGCCGCGTATCAACGACACGTAAACTCGTTGAACGACCAAAAATGCGACGTGAACAGTGAAAAGCTATACTCCTCGCCTGTAAGCGTTCACGGAAAAGCGTCGCGGACGAAGCGGCGCGTAAGCGCCGCGCGATAAGTCGCTCGTCTTTAGGCGAGCGGACGACGCTTCGCTTGACTTAGCGCCAAACCAATTTTTTACGTGTTTCACTGTCGACGCGTCGTTTGAATGCGCGTATTTTTTTGCAACCCCCCCACAAACGTTAATTTTTCCGATGCGCGTTGATCGCGGTAAACGGGCGCTTTGAGGTTTGGCGGATAATTTCGCTTTTATTACGGACGCGTTTTCGGAGGCGCCGTCCGCTTATCTAAAGATAAGCGGCTTATCGCGTGCGTCTTACGACGCGATTCCAACGCGAACCTTGTTCGAAAAATTCCGTGAACGCTTACCCTATGCGAATGGTAAAACAACGTCAAATCTTATAACAACATAGACAACATAACTGTACTTTCCCCACTTTTTCAGACGGCGAGTCCTAACAGGCTCGCCAAACGAAGAATTTCTTTTTGAATATCCTCTGGTTTTGCGCCAATGATATTCCTTGAAAAATTCTCAAACGCTATTTTTCTCGTAATCCAAC
>JAZRWW010000093.1:0-15630 GCA_045599865.1 Thermoguttaceae bacterium | reverse complement strand
CGCGCCGATCTTTTGCGTCGAAAACGCTTCGAACGTCTCGCACGTTCCGTCGAGATAGACGACTTTCAACGAAACGTCGAACGTTCCGTCTTGCGCGTAATAATGCGCCGCAAGCCAAGATTCCGACAAATTTTCCGACCGGGTCGTCGAGCCGTCGCCCCACGAAATTTCCCAAACGGAAACCGCGCCGCCGTCCGCTTTGGTCAAGTTGAAGTCGAACTTGACGCCCCTGCCGTCGGCGATCGTCGTCTCGCAAACTTCGACCGACGCGCCCGGAACGACCGTCAGATTAAGAACGTAAGTCGCGCTTGTCCCGCCGTTCGCGTCGACGTATTGAACCAACGCTTCGTGCGTTCCGACTCCAAGTCCGAGTTGTTGAGGCGTTACGCCTTCGGCGCCGAACGTCGTCTTGACGCCCTCGACCATAATCGTCGCCTCGACCGCGTTCGGAGAAATCGACCTCGGAAGCAACGCCTGATTCGGTTTGACTTCTTCGACTAACTCGGCAAACATTACGTAGTCCGCAACGTCCTCAAGACCGAACGTTTCGGCGGTTATTCCGCAGTCTTCTTTAATAGCGACGCAATTTCCATATCCGTTTTTTGCGGAATTACCGCTCCAAACGAATTTCGCGCCGTCGACCGTCGTCGTCGCCGCCGTCGCGAGCGCGCCGCCAAGCCCGGTTTTATCCCAACATTCTTTCGAGTCTTCGACGTAGGTTCCGTTCGCCTTGTTCGATGTAAACGTAAACGATCCGCCAAGCGTCAGCGTTCCGGCAAGGGCGTCGATCGCGCCGCCGGATTTCGCCGTATTGCCCGTAAACGCGTATTGATTTTCTTCGCCGGATTCGAACTTTAAGGCGCCGACCGAGAAGATCGCGCCGCCGAAATTCGCCGCGTTGTCGTCAAACGTCAAATCGCCGGAGAGCGTCGCGCTACCGCCTTCGCCGACGTCGATCACGCCGCCGTATTTGTCGACGTCTTCGCCGTTGGCTTCGTTGCCGCTAAACTTCGCCTTTCCTCCGATTTCAAGCGTCGAATACGTCTGGATCGCGCCGCCGCGCTCGCCTGCGGTATTGTCTTCGAAAAGAACGCCGTCGCCGCTAATCGTAACCACGCCGACGCGACGATTATTGGGGTCTGATTTGTTGACGTCGTTGTAAATCGCGCCGCCTTTGAGTCCGGCGTCGTTCAATTCGAAGGACGTTTCACCGTCGACGATCAATTCGCCGCAACCGAAATACGCGCCGCCGAAACGTTTCGCCGTGTTGCTCTCGAACGTAACGCTCGTGATCGTCGTCGAACCGCCGTTTTCACCGGCATAGTTCGCGATCGCGCCGCCGTTATTCGCCGAGTTGCCCGAAAAAATCCCGCCGTTAATCGTCAACGTAGCGCCGAAATCGTTGAAGATCGCGCCGCCGTTTTTCGTCGCTTCGTTGCTTTGGAACGTTACGTTGTTAAGCGTCAACGTTCCAGTGTTTTTAATCGCGCCGCCGTATTCGGCGAAGCCGCCTTGAATTGTTACGTCGGTCAGGTTCAAAACGCATCCGGCTTTGACTTCAAAAAGCCTGGACGCGCCGTCGCCGTCGAATATGACGTTCGCTTTGGTTCCGCCTATCGTAAGCGATTTACTTTCAATTAAAACAGGCGATTCAACGTATGTCGTTTGCGGGTCGTCGCTTTGCGTGAACTTAATTGTTCCGCCGTTTTGTACGACTTTAACAGCTTGAACAAGATTATCCAAAGTCGGATCAATAACGACTTCGGACGGCTCCGGAACTACTTGCGTTTTTGAACTTGTAACAGTTCCAACATAATCGCCTGTTCCCGTCGCCATAACCGTCAACGTCTTGCCGACGTCGAAAATTGAAACCTTGTAAGCATCTTCGGTCGCGCCGCTTATCTTGACTCCGTCCCGCAACCAAACGTAAGTCGCAGAATCGACTTTTTCGGAGTCCGAATAAGCCTCGACTCTCAATGTTTCGCCAACTTTGACGTCTCCGCTTATCGAAACGTTCGTCAACGGAGCGTGATACTCGTAGGAGCCAAGGTCGACGGTTCCAAACGCAATACGCGAGTTTCCGGCAATATCCGTTTCAACGCCTTTTACGTAATCGTTGTTTCCGAGGTTATACGCCTGCGAGCCTTTCGCCAACGAGTATTTGCCGTTTCCCGCAACGACGAAAACAACGATTTGACGCCGATAAAAACGGTAAAACCGATAATAAAGCAACAAAGAACGTAAACGCCCTTTTGCCTTGGTTTCAATAATAACGGTCGAGTCGACAAAACGTCGTAGCGCGCGGGCTATTCTATAAGAAAAAAGTACGATCGTCTGTTATGATTTTGTTTGTTTTTTTGCGGCTTATGGCTTATCGACAAAATCTATTCGCAGAAAACGTATCCATTTAAGAAAAGTAATCGTTCGCGCAATATTCTGAAAAAGTTTTGCATTTGAATCGCGTCTTACGTCGCGATCTAATGAAAGAAAATTTCGTAAGAGGCGCCGTTGTTTTCGCAAAAGTCGATAATTTGTTCTTTGAGCGCGTCCCAATAAGAACGGTCGCCTCGCCGATAAATATCGAGATAATCGGCGTAATATTGCGGAAATCGCGCGCGAATATAAGCTAAAATATCCTCTTTGTAACCCGGTCTAAGGTTGAGATTCTCAAACCAAATCTGGTCGACAAAACTTTTAGCGCGTTCGATAATCGTCCAAACGTCCGTAACAAAAGGAAAGATGGGCGACATAAACAACGCGTTGGCGATTCCGCGTTCTCTGCACGTTTTCAAGACGTCAAGACGCGCGGAAATAGGGGACGCGGCGTCCATATCGGCGCGAAAATCTTCGTCCAACGTGTTGATCGAAGCGACGACGCGCAATTTTGGACGTTGAAGCGTCAATTTCCGCGTTTCGTCGCCTATCAAAGAACGTTCTTGCAAAACGTCGTTTTGCGATTCTTGGGAAAAACGCTCGTTTCTTTCCACAAGCAAATCGAGATCGCGCAAAATAAGATTCGACTTTGTCGTAATCGTCAATTCGCAATCGATCGGCGCCAATTCTTCTAAAATTCGACGCGTGACGCCGTAACGCGCTTCAGCCGGATTGTACGGATCCGTAACGGACGACATAAAGACGGACTTGCCCGAAAGACGCTTGGCTCCTAGCGGCTTGGAACAGCGCTTGACGTCGAGAAACTCGCCCCACGGCTCCAAATGATTGGTAAAACGCTTCATAAAACAAGCGTAGCAGTACCTGCAAGCGTGCGGACAACCGACGTAGGGATTAATGACAAAATCGGTCAATTTTGAAGGCGAAACGTAATCTGCAACGTCGACAAATCGCTCGATCATAAATAAAACGCTTTCTAACTTGCGTCGGAATCTATTCGAAAAAACGCTTACAAAAAAACGACGAACGCTGAAAAACGTTCGTCGCTACGCATTAAAAGCTAGTTGCCCCACGAGCGCCGGAACAAGCCCGGTCCGAAGAATCCGCCTCCGTCGATTTGAGGATTGAACGCGTTGACGCCGTTCGACGACGTATGAACGTTCGTATCGTATTGAGGCGGAGCCGCCGCCTGCGTTTTAATAATCGTTTCTTTTGCGGGCATTCCTCCGTTCATTAAATCTTGAACGCGTTTCGCTCGTTCGTCTTCTGGCGTCGCCTGACGATTTTGTCCGCCGTTTCGCCCCTGCGTCTGATTCGCGCTTCCTTGCTCTTTCGAGGCTTTCTCCTCGTCCGGCGCGGGTCGATCCAAAATAAACCCGGTGTTTCTTCCGCGTTGCTTGAATTCGTTGTTCTTAGCGCCGCACCCGTAAACGTCTTTTCCGCCGTGATCGACGACAAAGCTGAAGTTCGAACCGCAATTCATTTGCGCATGGTAGGAGAAATCGGAATCCGCCCAGCCTTGCCCCGTTCCGAAATATCGGTCGTTTCCTCGATAATTCAGAATCGCGCCAATACTGCCTTGCGAGCCGTTGCCTTGCGTTCGACCTCGAGTCGCGCCGAAATAATCGTCGCCTGTAAAATCGACGAGGAAGCCCGCGCCTAAGTCCCAGCCCATGCCGACGCCCATAATCGTGCCGCCGTAGGCGTCGTCGCCCTCGTCGTCAAAGAGGTATCCGCAAGCGTAATGACAGCCAAACCCGCAACTAAAACGTTGCCAACGTCCTTCCGTTCGTCGCGAGCCGTCGTATCTTGTCGAAGTAGCCGCGTAACGAAAATCGTTTCCGCCAAAATCTCGCGCAAATCCGATTCCCATCCAGTATCCGCCGCCGTGTCCGAAATAGTCGAATTCGTAAGCGTCGTTTCCTCCGCAATCCAAGAGCGCGCCAATTCCTCCGCAAGCGACGCGACGAATACCCGCGCCGACGCCTTGTCCCCAGCCGTCGTAGCCGGGATGTTCCGGATAGGAGTCAAAGAAATACCCGCCGACGTAGTAATGATCGGAACCGTCGCCATCGACTAAGACGCCAAACCCGCCCGGCGCGCCAAAACCTTGCGCCAACAACGCCGCGCGATAATCGTCGTTTCCGTTGCGATCAAGCAAAAGTCCAAATCCGCAAAGCGCGGCGCCTTGAACGCGTCGGAATCCCAAATAACGATCGTTCCCTTCGGAGTCGATCAAGGCGCCAAATCCGCCGATCGCGCTTCCTTGAGCAATATCGCGCGCTCGATAGAAATCGTCGCCGCCTTCGTCAAACCAAACGGAAACGCCGAGAACCGCGCCGCCTTGAATACCGGGCTTACGTCCGTCGTAAACGTCGGAATCTTTTCCTAAATCGATCACAAGCAACAAAGGTCGATCGATATTGACGTCGCCTTCCAAATATTTGTCGGAACCGCCAAGATCGACCACGCAACAGACGTCGCGATATTTGGAAGAATCAAGATTCCAAGTATTGTTCTCGCGACCGCCGATCAAGATATCGCCAGCCTCGGTTCGGACTATGCCGACTTGTTGACCGTCGACGTAGGTTACTTTTTCCAACTTGTCAAAATCGATTTTAGCGAGCGCGGCAAGCGTTTGCGGATCAAGGAACGCAAGCAGTTGCTCGCCCGATTCGTACAACGCCGTCTTGTTGATTTTATCCATAGTCGCGATTAAATTTCTCGCTTGACTATGATATTGTTCGGGCGTGGTATGACCGCGATTGACTTGATCGGTAAGAATTTTATAAGAAGTGGTCGCGACCGTTCCCTTTTCTTTATCGTTCAACGTAGCCAACGCTTTGGCGTGCGCCGATTTTGCTTCAACTAAAGTCGCTTTAAGCAAATCCAACGCTTCGTCGGCGGTCGCGGCGGTTTTAATCTGCATTCGTTCTGTTCGCGGCTGGAGATTCGACATTAATTGTCGCGCGCCGTAAACGCCGCTTAACACGCCGTTGGTATCGCCGATAAAATTCTGCGCCAAGACGCGCGACGCTCGTTCCGCTTTGCCAACCGAGGTCAAAGGATCAGAGTACAAGTCGTCGTACCACTTCAGTCGGCATAAGCCGTTAAGTTCGTTGCCGGTGTTCAGACCGCTTGTACGTTTGCGAATCTGCGCGTTGTACGACTGCCATTGTCGATAAGCGGAATAACCGTTTCGCGAATTCAACGTCTTAACAACGTCGTCGATCATATCGCGAACGGCGCCCTCGGCGTTTTCGTATCCCAACGTTCTCTTAACGACGCGCGGTTCTTCGATCGCGACGCTCGTTTCTTCTTTCGCGCTCGCGTCAACGTCGGAGTTCGAACCGTCGGACGCGTTGGAAGCGACGTTTGCATCCGTCGTCGATTCGCCTTCGACTGGGTTTTTTGCAATATTTCCTAAATCGACTGGCGCGTCGGGGACGTCTTTGCCGGAAGTGGCGACGCCTTCTAAGGAATCGCCCTCGTTATTTTCAGGCTCAACCACGACGTCGACGACAATATCGTCTTGCGGAGTCGCCTCGGAACCGTCGGAAAGCGTCAAAGTATCGTCGATCGTTTCTATTGTCGCGTCTCCATCTGGATTACCGACGTCAGAACCGTTCTTTTCTTCTTTGTTCTGAGAATCCGGCTCGGCGTCTGCGCTTTCTTTTTCTTCCAAAGAAGGCTCGTTTACGCCGTTTTCAGTCTGAAGGTCGGGTTCCGCTTGTTGCGAATATTTCGACGTTTCCAAATCAGAGGCGTCAAAAAAAGGAGGTTTCTTTTGACCTTCTGGATTTTGTTTGACGGGATTTTGTTTATCAAGAATCGTCGCGCGTCCTCGCGGAACGTTTCGACCGTTGGATTTCTCCCCCGACTCTCGATTTCCTAATTCTGGAAAAACGATCTGCGACACTCGTCCTAAAACTGAAACGGGCTCGCGCAACGGTCTTACGGGGGCGCCTTGCGGTTCGGGCGCGTACAAAACAAGATCAAACGAACGTTCGTCAATCTGACCGGCGCGCGCCTCGTCAACAACGTCCGCCGTCGCAACCTCCGTCGCTACGGCGTCCGTCGTCAAAGAGAAACTTGACTTTAAGACGTCGCGTTTGTTTAGTCCAACCGACGCGTTTAGTCCAACCGACGCATAGGCGTTTGTTGCAACAAAGACGCCGACAAACAACGCGCTAATCAATACGCGCGTCGTCGTTCGAATCGCAAAACGTTTGTTTGACATTACCGCACACCAGTTTCTATCACGCCCTAAACTAAACAAAAACATAAAATATTCCGTCTCGTCGGGCGTCGCTTATGTTCTAGTCTGTTTGCCGCTGATCGACGTATTTTTTCAATCGTAGTTTCTTTATGCAAGCATACGTCTCAAAACGACAAACGTTCAATTTGATTTTCGACAAATTCAGCGGTCAACTTTACGTCGTCTAAGAAAACAAACTAAAAGAACGAATTTTCAAAGAAAGTCAAGGAGTTGCAAAAAAACGCGAGACTAAGGTCGCGCTCGCGGTCTAATGAGAAAGCGCTTCGAAACGTTAAGCAACAGACGCGCTATTCCTAACAAGCAGGTCGTTAAAATCGATATTTTATCCTATCTTTATAAAAAATTTTCAACAAAAAGAAGTTTTTTCCAAACTTAACACTTGCTTAAAAGGGCGCCGCAAATTATCATCTTAGGATAGAGCAAGCCGCGCCCTCGTCTGTAAAACAACGACGACCGACTCGATGCGTTTTGCTCGCGCGTTCAATTCTCGGCGCAAAGAATTGAACAAACAATGAATATGAAACTAGCCGATTCGCGCGCGCATCGCGTTCGGACGTCGATTTGATTGTCGACTTTTTTGCCAAAACGTTTTGCGTCGAGACGCCGTTCTAGACTTCAAAACTCGCCTCGCGGCTTTTCCCGTTGGCGTCGAATTATCCCGCTGTAGGTTTCGCGTTCGAGAGAACCGAATTGGAGCGAACGCGGAACGACGTTTAAGGAGACGTTTTCGCGGGACTGCGCGCGTCGACAGCCGTCGGACTTCGGAATAAACTTTCACCGTCAAGCCTAAGTCGATTTAGGAGATTTTTATGAGTCGGAGCAATTTTGTTCTTCGTTTAAGCGCGATTTTGGCGCTGATCGTCCTCTTCACCGTTCCACAGTCGACGGCTTACGGACAGAACTATAACAACAATAATAATAACAATAACAACAACAATAATAATAACAATAACAATAACAACAACCGAAACAACAATAATAACAATAATAACAACAATAACAACAATAATAATAATAATAATAATAATAACGGAGGCGGCGGAAATTACGGGGGCTCGGGCGTTATTGTCGACGCCAACGGAGTACTTCAACGCGTCTATCAAGACGACGGCGTCCTTGCCGCCGCGCGCGAAGCGGCTTTTGCTTCGGTTCCCTCGGAGATGCGCGCCGTTAGCAAACTTCGTAAAGTTTCCTTGAATCGATTGGAAGCCCAAATCAAAGCCAACGGCGGAGTCGTCGACGAAGAGATGGCAAATCTTGCCGGATTGACTCGTATTGAAAACGTCTTCGTTTATCCCGAGTCGGGCGACGTCGTTATCGCCGGTCCTGCCGAAGGTTGGAAAATTGGAGCGGAAGGCGCTACCGTAGGCGTTAAAAGCGAACGTCCCACGCTGAAACTTGAAGACCTTGTCGTCGCCTTGCGCGCTTATCCTGCGGAAGGAAAAGGCGCTTCTTTAGTCGGTTGTTCGATCGACCCGTCCGAAGAAGGATTGCGCTCGATGCAAGCCTATCTTAATAACGCGGCTCGTCCGAACGTCGCCGACGACGAGTCTTGCGTCGAATACGCGTCTGGTATTCGCGACGCTCTCGGGCTCCAAAACGTTACGATTTGGGGCGTCTCGCCGAAAACTAACTTCGCGGCAACTTTGGTCGCCGCCGACTATCGTATGAAGCTAATCGGAATCGGACTTGAAGAAGCGCCCGTCAAATTGACGACCTACGTCGATAAGTCCAATCCTCGCAACGCCGCTTCCAACGCGCTGGTTCGTTGGTATTTCCAACCGAATTACGATTGCGTCGTCGAGACGGAAGCCGGAGACGCTATGCAACTCGTCGGAAACGGCGTCAATTTGCTTGGCGAAGACGAGCTTGTTTCCGCCGACGGCAAACGTTCCGCAAACAAGGGCAAGGGCAATCCCGCCACGCGCGCCTACGCCAAGAGCTTTACGGCTAAGTTCGAAAAGATCGCCGACGAAGTTCCCGTCTACGCGAATTTGCGCAATTTGATCGATATGACGATCGTCGCCGCTTTCTTGCAAAAAGAAAACGTCTATGCCAAAGTTAATTGGACGCCCGATTTCTTTGCCGACGAAGCGCAATATCAGACGGAAAATTTGAGCGAAGTTCAATTCGCGCAAACTGCGGTCAACACCGTTCGTCGTAGCGCGAACCTCGTTTCCTATCCGACCGGCGGCGGCGTCTCTATCGAACCGCAAACGGCGTTGGACGCCCAACATATTAAATACGACGACAAAGGCGCCGTGGAAGAAAAACGCGCGCAAGCGGAAAACAACGATTCTACCGCGTGGTGGTGGGACTGATTTTTAGACGGTCTTTTGATTGTTGATCGTAAATGAAGAAAGCCGATTTCCCATAGGAAGTCGGCTTTTTTATTTTTGGGTTCGATCACGGAAACGTATCGATTCAATCTTTTTGCCATACGTAGCTGCTTGAATTTTAAACTTTCCCTCTTTTGACTGCTGAACAATCCAAAACAAATTAGACGCGCAACTGTAAAAATCGTTTTTTTGGACTTGACACTGCACCGTTTTTATGTAAAATAAATCAAAGTTAGGAGAAATTATGTTTAAATACGATTATGTTAGAACGTCGACGTCGATTCCACGAGACGATTATGAAAAACTTGTGGAAATAGCGCGTGAAAAAAAGCATCGATTAGTTGGGTTATTCGCCAAGCCGTCGAAACCTTTCTTGCGCAACAGAAAAAAGAACGTCGGAACACGAAAGAAAGCGTCAAAGATGAAGAATAAGACGATACGCCTCGAACGGGTTTGGGCAATGCCCAATTCCAACACGTTCGAAGTCAAGCCAATTCGAAAACTCATACTCGAGGAAATCGACGACGGTTTGTGGATCGATCCTTTTGCCAATCGAAATAAACTTGCAAAAGTTACGAACGATCTCAATCCTGAATACGGAACCGATTACTGTCTTGACGCCCTTGACTTTCTTAAACTTTTCGACGCCGAATCGGTCGACGGGGTTTTGTACGATCCCCCTTACTCGCCGCGCCAAGTAGCCGAGTGTTATCATAATTTTGGATATGAAGTCAACTGGCAGACTACTCAGGCGTCCTTTTGGAGCAACCACAAAAAAGAAATTTCCAGAATCGTAAAACACGGAGGAAAAGTTATTACCTTCGGGTGGAATTCCGGGGGCGTCGGTATTAAGTACGGGTTTGACATAACTAGAGTGTTAATCGTCCCGCACGGCGGATGGCATAACGACACAATCTGCACAGTGGAAATCAAGCAAAAAGACGTCCTAGCTCTTTGTAAGACAAAAGTCAATAGTCAAGCGGAAAGAACCAATCGACGAACTTGTCTTTTTGACTATGTTGATTAACAAATTCGTTCATCGCTTTCGAAGAGTTCGTGATAATTACGGTCGAAAATACGAAATCCCGTCCCGTGATCGTGCATTCTCCCGTCTTTGTACATACCTATTCGGACGTCGACGCTAAGATTCCAAAAAGAAACGTTCGAATACCGCTCGGCGCCTTTGAAATTTTCAAAGGCGCGTTACGTTAGACAAAAAAGTTAGAAAAGTCCAAATCCCACGAGCGTAAGTCAGCGCGTCTCGTTGATCATCGTTCCAGCGGCGCGAACAACGGGCGCGTTACTAGACGCTTGTTCTTCGAAATCGACCTCAATATCTCCAATTCCAAATCGAGCTATTCGCCACTTGGAATCGTCCAACGTCAAAAGAAACGTCAACAGATCCGTCTGAAACTCGCCGACGTCGTCGTAGTCTTCAAGTTCGACTAAAACTTTGACGCTCCCTTCGTCGGGCTTCGTTTTGCCGAGAATTCTCCAACTAACGCGATCGCTTTCTTTCGTCAAGAAAGTTCCTCGTTTCGCGTTTTGCGCTTTTGAGGTCAAAAACTGAAACGCCGCGTCGTCGTCGCCGCTAAAGAACGCCGTAAAAAAGCGGTCGACGACGCCTTCGGGCGCGTCTAAATCTCTGACGTCTATCGTCAAATCTTCCAAGTCGTCCATCGAAACGCGCAGTTTTTCTTGCGTCTGAACAACGACGTCGTCCGTCGCTACGGGACGCTCGACGCCGCTACGGTCGCTTTTGGTCTGTCCGCAACCTAGCGCCAACGTCAAAACAATCAGCGCGCCAAGAAGAGGCAAGTTGAACGAACGCTTCATACTAATCCTTTTTTCAATGAATAACGCCGACTTCTAGTCGACAAGTCGCAACGGCGATCGCGTTCAAACGAAAACCAAACGATCGTTTTTACGGAGTCTTTGGACGCACTTGCCCAACTCCCGCTTCTATTGTGATAATTTTCATAATAAAAGTCAAGACGGTTTCCGAAAAATAGCGCGAAATATTGAAGAGGAAGAAAAATAGAGCTTAATTTTCAAAGGATTGTCGACAAACGTGTTTCTGATAGAATTATGGCGTCTGACGTCGTAAACGTCTTTCTGTAAGCGCCGAACTTAAAAATAGAAGATATAAAATGGCAAACGGACTTTTTAATCGAACGATTCTTGTCACGCGTCCGCGCGACCAAGCGCAAGAGTTGCAATTTCTGTTGGAAAAGGAAGGCGCCAAAACGCTCGTTCAGCCCGCGATTACGATAACGCCGCCAAAGAATTGGGACGACGTCGACGACGCTTTACGCGCGATCGACAATCAAGAGGTCGATTGGGCGTTGTTTTCCAGCGCGAACGGCGTTCGATTTATCGTCGAAAGAATAGTCGAAAAGCTACGCTTGTCTTCTTCCGAGTCTTGCGGAAGCGTTTCCGAATACTTCGCTCAAAAAAAGGTTCGTCTTGCGACGGTCGGAGCGAGTACGACGAAAGTCGCGCAAGAATTCGGTCTGTCAATTTCGCTGGAGCCCAAACGTTACGACGCCGAAGGACTAATAGACGCGTTGACCGAGCGTTTGCCCAATATGCGCGGCGTTCGTTTTCTTTCGTTTCGCGCCAGTCGAGGACGCAAAGTTTTATCGGAAGAACTGACTTCGCGAGGCGCGCGCGTTCGCGAGGTCGAAGCGTATCAAAGCGTCGACGCGACGACGCCAGACGCCGACGTCGTAAACGCGTTGCGCGAGGGAAAAATCGACTTCGCGACGGTTATGAGTTCCGCGACTGCAAAATCGATCGCGCGAATGTTTGGCGACTTGACGAAAAAAACGCGCTGGATCGCGCTCAGTCCGCTTACCGCCTCGGCGCTTGAATCTTGCGGAATCAAAGCCGACGCCGTTGCGGAACAAGCGACTATCGAATCGCTCGTCGCTTCAATAATATCGCTAAACGCGAGCCCAAGCGTCGTTTCTAAATAGAAAACAGTCGTCGTTTCAGAGCGCGCGTCAAAAAAAACCACGGTTCCGTCCGCCAAGACAAGACCGTCGTTTTTTGATGCGCGCGTTACGATTCAACGCGCGTAGACATTAGCTCCGCGCGGCAAGAACGTTCTTTTCATAAGCCTCGCATTCGGCGATCCATTTTTCGCCGACGGGAACGCCGTTCTTTTCGCAGTAATAATCCCAGACGGCGGCAAACGGCGCGGATTTCATCTCTTCCAACATCGCCAAGCGCTTCGTATAGTTGAAATCAAGTTCCAACTGACGCAACGCTTCCGTCGGCTCGCAAGCGGCGCAAAGCAAAGCCTTCGTCGCGGCGCGCGTTCCGATCGTCCACGCGGCGATACGATTGATCGACCCGTCGAAGAAATCGAGCGCGATATACGTCTTGTCAAGCAGGTTGTTGCGAACCAACTCTTCGGCGATCGCGCGCATTTGGTCGTTCCAGACGACGACGTGGTCGGAATCCCAACGAACGCCGCGCGAAACGTGAAGCAACAATTTTTCGGTAAACATCGAGATCGACGTCAGTTTGTCGGAAATGCACTCGCCGGTGTGGAAGTGCCCGGCGTCAAGCGTGGCGATAAGGTTGTTCTTAATCGCGTATCCCATGCACCATTCGTGACTGCCGACCGTATAGCTTTCGGCGCCAATGCCGAACAATTTGCTTTCGACGCCGTCGCGAATGTTTTTCTTATCGTACTTGGCGGCGGCAAAGATTTGGTCGTAAGAATCCGCGAGACGTTGGCGCGGCGCGAGACGATCGACCGGAGTATCTTTAATTCCGTCCGGAGTCCAGTGATTAACGACGCTCGTCGTTCCGAGTTGTTCTCCAAACGCGTTGGCAATCTTACGGCATTGGATATCGTGTCGAATCCAGAAATCGCGAATTTCTTTTTTCGGATGCGAAAGCGTCAATCCGTCGGCGGCTTTCGGATGAGAAAAGAAAGTCGGGTTGAAGTCGAGTCCAATTCCTTGCGCTTTCGCCCAATCGATCCACGTTTGGAAATGTTCGACGTCGATTTCGTCGCGATCGACTTTTTTACCGCCGTTGTCAAGATAAATCGCGTGCAAATTAAATCGCAATTTTCCGGGAATCAACGAAAACGCCTTTTCGGCGTCTTGCTTAAGCTCGGCGATCGTTCGCGCTTTGCCGGGATAATTACCCGTCGAAAGAATACCGCCGCTCAACGCCTCGCCGGTCGCTTCAAATCCTCCGACGTCGTCGCCTTGCCAACAATGAAGGGAAATCGCCGTATTTTCAATCTTTTCGATAGCCTTGTCGACGTCGACTCCAAGTTCGGCGTAACGTTCTTTTGCCAAAGCAAACGCTTGTTCAACTTTACTCATGTTATCTAGAACTCCTTTATTTTAACAGCTCGTATCGCCAAACGCAATGCGAGCAAAGCAAAATGCGAAAATGTCGACGAAAAATAAGACGTTCGTTAAGAAACCGATCGAATTTACCGATATTTCTAAACGTATGGATATTGCGCAATTTTTTGCCAATCATTAATGTTTAGCATATCAAAGCGCGCCTATCCAAGGAAAGACAGTCGCGCTCTTCAGCGCCGATTTAAATTGTTTTGCAACGCGTCGTACGTTAGTTTTAGCAAAGGCGAAATAATGCGCGCTCAATCAAATCAATCCAAATCTCGTAAAGTCGATCGATCGCGACGCCGTTGTTTAAAACGCATCGCATATTCGTTAGGAGCCGCTTTCGTCGCGGCGACGCTTCTCGGCGTCTCCGGATGCAAGTCTACGAACTCAAAAGAGAAAGGCTACGACACGATCGACGATTTTTTAAAGGCGGACAAGCCCGGTTGGTAACGTAAAGTTTTTTTGCGCGGTCGCAAGACCGCGTTTTTCATTTCTTGAAGCCGCTCATACGTTCGCTTGCGCGTCTTCGAGCGCGCGCGTCGGCGGTTTGTCAGCCATCAACGCGGCAAGCCAATATGTTTCCGGGAAGGATTGGAAAATAATTTTCATAATCACGGCTAAGGGGGGCGATAAAAACATTCCCACCGGTCCTAAAAGCCAGCCGAAGAAAATTAACGCCAGTAAAACTACCAACGGCGAAAGATTTAACCCGTCTCCAAGTAATCGAGGTTCTAATCCATATCCAACGCCGCAGTTAATGAACATAAAAAAGATCGCGTCAATTCCGCCGACAACCACTCCGTGTTCGATCGTCGCCAAAACGATCGGAGGAATCGCCGCGACAACCGATCCAATATTCGGAATATAATTGAGTAAGAACGCGACAAATCCCCACAAAAGCGGATATTGAACTTTCGAGACGATTAACAGAATCGTCACCGACGCCCCGACAAGAAGACTCATCCAAGTCTTAATCACCATATAGCGTCGAATGTCTTCGAGCACCTTTTCAATATGCGAGTTTGTAAATTTTTTCTCGCCCCAAACGGCGACTAATTTTTTCGGAATATTCGCCGTCTCGCAAAGCATAAAAACCAACATCAACGTAATAAGGAACACGTCGCTTCCCAAATAACTTAATTCGGCGGCCAAACCGCGCAAAAAGCGGAACAACTCTTCCGAACTTGCGTCGACCGCGTCGGCCGCGCTGACGGCCGCGTTCCGTTCTTCCTCCGACTGTTCCAACTCGTCGATTTGCGCTTCGTTCCCTTCTTGAGCAACCGCGTTTTGTTGCGTCTCGTTCCCTAGGCGCGCATCGGCGCCTTTATCGTCGATTTTAACTTTTTCCTCCTCCTTTTCCGTTAAAATATCGCGAACGTTTGGAGGATTCTGTAGAAGTAAACCGTCCGAATCTCGTAATTTTTCCCAATTATTTTTAGGATTTTCCGGAATAATCGAATCGCCATCGGAATTAGTCCCAAAAAACGGCATATTTTCTTCCGACGCGTTTCCTAACGTCTCGGAATCGTTGGAATCATAATCCGACGTCAATTCTGCTATTTTTGGAGAAGTCGACGCGCTAATCGGCTCAAGATTCGAAACCAATCGAACGCCTTCTCGCGCCTTCTTAACGGACGCATCGGACCGATCTTTGGATATTTGTTCCGTCTTCTCGCCGTCGTCGACTTTCTCCTCTATGTTTTCCCCCTTGCCTCTATCGTTTGACTTAAGAAAACCGGGTAAAAATTCGTCGACGTTGACTCCGATGTTGTAACTCGACAACATTTTGTTAAAGCTGTCGCGATACTCGGGTATGTTTCCAGCAAACTGCGCCAACTGAGTCGCCACCAACGTAGCCACCAAGACGCCTGCGGCAATTACGACCAGAATAACGCTCGTCAAAGAAAGCCAACCCGCTATCCCTTTAGAACGTAACCACTTGATTGGTAAAATCAGAAGCACGGTAAAAAACGTCGCCAAAAAGATCGGACCAAGTATCGAACGCGTCGCATGGATTCCAGCCAGAACGACGATTATCGAAGCAAGGATTACCGAATAATTTTTCAGCACGCCCTGTTTTTCGAGTTGAATTTTCGACGCTTCGTCTTGTTCCGTCTTGTCGACGTTCTTTTTCTCTCGCATAACAAACTCAAATCCAAACGATTAATAAGTTTCGACCGCCTGCCCAACGCAAAAACCGCCGTTCTAATGATACAAGAATAGAGAGCGAGGCGCAAGCCCC
>JAZRWW010000092.1:0-3572 GCA_045599865.1 Thermoguttaceae bacterium | reverse complement strand
TTTTTATTTTAATCTAAAAATTTAGATGAGATATTTACACGTTTTCAACGTTTTTCAACGTTTTGCCGGCAAATTTTCAAAATTAGCCGGCTAATTCAAAAATTTTGCCGGCACTTTGCCGGTACTTTGCCGGCACTTTGCCGGTAAAATGTTGAAAACTTGTTTGCAAATTTCGCTTGTTTTTCAAATTTTTAGAAAGTTTACCGGCAAAATTCTAAGAAAGAAGTCGATTCTAGGTCGATTTGAGGTCGTTTGAACGTCGATTGAACGTCGTTGATCATTTGCGCGACGTCAAGAAAAAGAAAAACGCGCCTTCATTTTGAAGAAAGCGCGCTTAAAAGATTTCAAAGATTCAAACGAACGGAACGCGGCGTCAAATAACCGCGTATTCGTCAAGCGTTCGTTTCCACGGTTCGCCTTCGCCGAAATATTCGACGCGGTATCCGTCGGCTTCAAACTTTTCCGGGTTAGATTCAGTCAGCAGACAAACGACTATAAACGCGTCCGAATATTCGACGTTGAAGTAAAAATTACATTTAATAAACGTATTTTCGGGTTCGCTTAGAGCCAAGCTGAGGTCGTCTTTTAAAATATCGTCAAAGAATGGATCGCCAAAAAAAGAATATTTACGCGCGGTTCCGTCAGAAAAAACGTCGTAACGTTTTTCTCCGTCCTTGTATATTCCATAGATTTTCTTTTTGTCGCTTTTTACGCTCATTTTTTAACGAGTTCCTTGAGATTGTCCATTAATAAGTCAAAATGTTTCGGATTACGTCGAACGAACGCTTCCGCGTCGTCCAAAAAACATTCCATAGCCGTTGAAACAAGTTCCGTATTATGGAACGTTTCACCGCGATAATGAAAGTTAGTATAAACGGTTTGCAAATAACCGTCGGCGCGTCCGCAGAGACGTTGCCCCGGAATAAGCGGTATTTCTTTCTTTTCCGGCGCTTTTTTGGCGCTCAGTGGAATCTTGCGTCCGCCAGTCTCTTTCATCAACCAATTAGCGTTGTCGGTTGCGCGTTGACGCGGAACGCTGTTTTCGACCCAGTGTCCTATTTCATGCGCGAATGTAGAACGCAACTGATCAGGATCGTTTATCAACGTGTCTAGTAGGCGCAATCGAAACAACGACGGGTTAAAATCTCCTCTATTTCTTCCCATATCGGCGGCAGGCGAAAAAACGACGTTTGAAATAGGACGATATGTTTTCCCGTCTGTGTTTATCGATCGCCCTATCCTATTGTACATATCAAAAACATCGGTTGCAATAGAGCCAAGCCCTTTTTTCTGGTTTTCGAACAAATCGCGGATTTTTTCAACGAACGAATCGTCAAAAAACGGTTTTCCCCCGTTGTCTGGAAACAAAACGTCGACGACGCGCGCGTTTTCGGCGCGGTCTTTTTCGCGTTTTTTGTCGCGCGCGTTAAACGCGGTATGCGCTTTTATGTATTCATCTTTTGTTTTTTTACGTTTTTCGAACGCGTCGGAATATTTTTTATACGCTTCCCTATAATCTTTTTCAGCGCTATGACTTCCACCTGTTAAACGATATATTCTTTCTGCAGAATCGAGAGCGGCTTCCGCTTTCTTTAAGTTTTCAGCAGAAATATTGAGTTCCGCGAGCGCGTCTTGATATGAGTTTATAATCGCGTTGTCGGCGTTTATTTCATTTACTGTTTTAACAGCTTGCTCTAAACCGACCGTTTTAACGCGCGTTTCGTCAATTCTTTGAACGGCGTCGGCGGCGGATTCAATCGGCGTTTTATATGTTGGCGCGGTCGACGAGTCTGAAGCTGGCGTCGGCGCGTTTTGTTGCGATCCTTGCGACGTCGCCGAAGTCGCGCTTGCGTCTTTCGTCGTCGTTCCTGCTTGCGGCGTCCCGTTTGTCGGCGTTTGAAGGGGCGCCGTTCTTTTCGCGCTTATCGACGGGGCGAAAACGTCGTCGACGTTGGAACGGAACGTCGACGCGGGCTTGATGAGGTCGTCAAGCGTCGCTTGCCCGTTTTTGTAGAGCAAATAGCGCCCTTCGCCCAGCCAAGCGCGTTTAAAATCGTCCGGCTGATTCTCAAAATACTCGCGAAAATTTGTTTTTGCCGGAACTTGTCGATAGGCGTTCCGACCGTTGCGCGCTTCCCAGTCGCGTTGCGCTTGATAATAATACTTTTTGCGCGTCGACGGCGCGAGATCGTCCCAGCGTCGCGACAAGCCGCGCGCTTTTGCGTCGGCGTTGTAAGCGTCCTTTGCCAGCTTGTCAAAGTCGGCGTTGGCGGCGGCGCGCGTCAGGTCGTCTTCGATCGGTTTCCCGTCGGCGTCGACAAGCTCGATATACGGTATTAGAGTCGAGCGGCAATTCGGGTGAAGGGGCGGGCGCGCGGCGTTTCTGATTTCGTCGCCTTTCCAGATTTTTCCGTCGAGCGACGCGCAAATAAAGGACGTGCGCGCGTCAAGCGTCGCAAGGAATTGAACGCCGTCGAGCGCGTCGGCGTTTTGGCGCATCGTCTCGAATCGCGCGACGTTCGAAACGCCGTTAATCAACGTCCTAGCGACGGTAGACGCGCTAGATTGAGTCGTTTGAACAACGCCGTCTTTATATCCGTTTTCTTTCGTCCCGCGTATCTTCCTAACGATTTCGTAAATAGAAAGGGATTCGGCGGCGCCTTGTCTGACTGCTTGCGCGATCCGTTCCAGGTCGTTGTTTTGCCAGCGTTGGAACCAGCCCGCGACGGTTTCGCCTTCGATCGGCGAATAATTTAGGACGGCGTTGAGTTCCTTTTTGTTAAGCGGCTTGATTTCTTTTTTACGACGCGCCTTTTCCGCTTTTCGACCGCGTTTATAGGCTTCTTTGATTTCTTCTATTGTCGTATATTGCGCGGCGTTTGCAACTTCTTCCGACCGTTCGAACGTCAATTTACGCGCGTCGTCAAACGCCGTCGCGCGGTCGGCTTGAATTTCTTTGACGATACGATTAGCGCGTTCTAAAATCGTTTTTACGTCGGGATTCGCGCTTGTGAACGCGCCCCAGTCCGATTTGAGAATCTTAATCGTTCTTTCGTCGGCGCGACTTAGAATCGCGCGCAAATCGTCGGATAGTCCGTTGGCAACGCCTTGCAAGCGCGTTTGAAAATGAAAAACGAGGTCGTAAGCGGTCGGCATTGTCGAAAGCCTTTTAAACGAAACGTTACCAAAATATCAAAACATTGAAAAATTTTCACGTCGCGCGGTCGCCGTTCCTTGGCTTAAATCCGTCAACGCCCAAACGAGCGCGTCGAGCCGGTCGGGGGAAGATTCCGACGTCGCGCCGACGTAACTTGTCATTTGCTCTTCAAGACGTTCGAACAAACCGACGTGCGCGACGAGCCCGCGTTCGTAAAGCGCGGCTATCGGTTCCGCACGAAGGATTTTCCCGCGCGTCGCACGAACTTGCTTAATTGGAAGATTGCGCGCGGCGTTGCGCAACGTCGACGCGACAAGATCGCCGCCGTTGTTTGTCTCGACGACGACGCGATCGGCGTTCCAACGGTCATAGGCCGCGACGACGGCGCGCGCCCAAGTTTCCGGCGTCGCTTTTA
>JAZRWW010000091.1:0-1195 GCA_045599865.1 Thermoguttaceae bacterium | reverse complement strand
GCCCTATTCGGAAAAACCGCGCTGGATCGTCGTTTGTAATTTCCAAGAATTCCATATTTACGATATGGACGTTCCGAAGCCGACGCCCGAAATCGTCCTTCTGGAAAATCTCAAAGACGAATACGAAAAGCTCGATTTTCTCGTCGATTTCGAAGCCGCGACAATTCGACGAGAAACGCGCGTTTCCATTCAGGCGGGCGACTTTGTCGCGCAACTCTGCCAAGAACTGCTCCAACAATACCAAGACCCGGAGAGTTTAGAAACGGCGCAAGCCTTAAACGCGTTGTGCGTGCGGCTCGTCTTCTGTCTTTACGCCGACGGCGCCTCCCTCTTTGGCGAAAAAGATTTGTTCAAAAAATATTTGCGTTCGTTTAGCCCTGAAAACGCGAGACTTGCGCTTAAAGAACTCTTTCGAACCTTTAACGAGCCGCTCGACAAACGAGACAAATACCTCGATCCAAAAGTCGCCGCCTTTCCTTACGTCAACGGAGGTTTGTTCAAACGAGAAACGCCGATTCCTCAACTCAACGAAAAAATCGTCGAGTTGCTTACGAGGAGCGACTGTAAAGACTTCGAATGGAACAGGATCAGCCCGACGATTTTCGGCGCCGTCTTCGAATCCGCGCTCAACCCGGAGACGCGGCGCAAGGGCGGCATGCACTACACGTCGATCGAAAATATTCACAAGGTTGTCGACCCGCTGTTTTTGGACGATCTCAAGGCGGAATTTCAACAAATTAAGGATACGCCGCAACTTGGAAAACGCAAGAAGTATCTTGAAGATTTTCAAAAGAAACTCGCGTCCCTAACCTTCCTTGATCCCGCCTGCGGCTCCGGCAATTTCCTCACGGAAACCTATCGATCCTTGCGTCGACTTGAAAACGACGTTTTACGTCTTCTATACCCCGAAGGAACGATTTTCGCAAGTTCCGACCGAGACGCGTTGATTAAAGTCTCGATCTCGCAATTCTACGGCGTGGAAATCAACGATTTCGCCGTCGCCGTCGCAAAAACCGCCCTGTGGATCGCGGAGTCGCAAGCCCTGCGAGAAACGGAGGATATTTTACAACAAGACCTCGAGTTTCTGCCCCTGAAGTCCTATTCGAATATCGTCGAAGGAAACGCGCTCAGAATCGATTGGGAAAGCGTCGTTCCTAAGGAAAAATTGAATTATATCTTGGGAAACCCGCCCTTT
>JAZRWW010000090.1:0-4467 GCA_045599865.1 Thermoguttaceae bacterium | reverse complement strand
CGTTTACCGCGATCAACGGGCGTCGGAAAAATTAACGTTTGAGGGGTCTGCAAAAAAAATACGCGCGTTCAAACGACGCGGCGACTGTAAAACACGTAAAAAATTGGTTTGGCGCTACGTCAAGCGAAGCGCCGTCCGCTCGTCTAAAGACGAGCGGCTTATCGCGCGGCGCTTGCGCGCCGATCCGTCCGCGACGCTTTTCCGTGAACGCTTGCCGATTTCCTTTAACGACGTCCTTTAAAACTCGATCAGACGAGAATTTTCAAGAAGCGTTCGTAGGCTTCGTCCCACGCGGCGCTTGTGTTCGCATAGGGCTCGAACGTAACGACTTCGAAACTGTTGCGAACGATTTCGCGCGCTTCTTCGACGCCCGAGACGTCGCCGGCGCCGATCGCCTGCATCAAAACGTTTCCGACTCCGGTGCCTTCGATCGGACCGCCGATCACGCGGCGCCCCGTCGCGTCCGCCGTCGCTTGAAGCAACAGCTTATTCTTGACGCCGCCGCCGACGACGTGAATAGCGTCGATACGACGACCGCCAATCTCTTCGCACATCGACAAGACGCGACGGAATTTCAACGCAAGACTCTCGACGATCATTCGCAAAACGGCGCCGTCGGTTTCGGGCGCGACCTGCCCGGTTCGCTTTGCAAACGCGCGGATCAATTCCGGCATATTACCCGGTTTGGCAAATTCGGGCGCGTCGGGATCGACGAACGAAACGAACGGCTTGGCGTTCGCCGTCATAATATTCATATCTTCCCAATCGATCGGCTGACCGATCGCGTTCTTTTTGCCTTGTTGATTCCACACGCGTCGGCATTCTTGCAAAAGCCACATGCCGCAGATATTCTTAAGGATTCGCGTCGTGCCGCAGACGCCCCCCTCGTTCGTGAAATTGAACTTAGAAACGACGTCGTTGACGACGGGACGCGGCGATTCGATTCCCATTAACGCCCAAGTGCCGAGGCTGATATAAGCCCAATCGGGCGTTCCAAGAGGACTCGCGGATGGAACGGCAAAGACGGCGCTCGCCGTGTCGTGCGTGCCGGGTAAGACGACTTTGGCGGACGTCAGACCGGTATCGGCGGCCAATTTGGCGCGCAACGCGCCGAGCGTCGTGCCCGACTCGGTCGTCGGCGGAAAGAAATTCGTCGGAATCCCAAATTTTTTCAGAAGCGAAAACGCCCAAGATCGCGTCGTCGGGTTGAAGCATTGCGTGGTCGTGGCGTTGGTGTATTCGTTGCTTTCGACGCCCGACAAGAGCCAGTGGAAGAGGTCGGGAATTTGCAAGAGTCGTTCGGCGACGTCGAGCAGGGGCGAATTCTTTTCCTTCATTACCATCAACTGGTAGAGGGAGTTGAATTCCATAAATTGCAAGCCGGTCTGTTGGAAAATCTCTTCGCGCGGCACGATTTTAAACGCGCGTTCCATAGCGCCGTCGGTACGAGGATCGCGATAGCAGTAAGGATTGCCCAAAATTTCGCCGCCGCGCCCAATGAACGCGAAGTCGACGCCCCAAGTGTCGACTCCGACGCTCGCGATTTGCGAACCGTACTTCGCTCCTACGGCGTACAGTCCGTTTTGAACGCTCTTCCAAAGACCCGGAAGATCCCAGAAAAGCGACCCGTTCATATCGACGGCGCCGTTTTCAAAACGATAGAGTTCTTCTAATTCGATTTTTTTTCCGTCAAAATGCCCGACGACATGGCGACCGCTCGACGCGCCCATATCGATCGCTAAGTACGATTTTTTCACAACTAACCTCGCTTTATATCGACGTTTTACGCGCGTTGGCGCAAACGTCGCAACGCGCAAAACGAGAACAAATTATTCTTCGACTCTTATGAAGTCGACAATCAACGCCCTTCAGTCTATCAAAGAAAGGGGGAATCGACAAGCGCCGAAAAGACTTTCCATAAATAAATAACGCCAATTTTGTAACTTTTCGACGTTTGTCCCATTTTCTTTAACAAAGTTGAACGACGATCGATCCCGTAGAAACCGAAAAAGATAGTTCGACGCGCGAACGTTTGCGTTTACAGATAAATTTCAAAACGCCTTGTCGTATTTTAAGAATGATATAGAATCACAGGGGGAGTCGACGCGATTCCCTTCGAAAAATGAAAATTATTCTAACGGACGTTACTATGAAACAAACGCTTCGTCGTTTTGGAATAGACGGTTTTATTTTTTCGTTGTTTGCCGCTATTTTACTCGCTTGGGTCTATCCGACCGTCGGGGCGCGCCGCGGTTGGTTTTCTCTTGCGACCGGCGCCAATTTAGGCGTCTCTCTGATTTTTTTCTTTTACGGATTGCGTCTGAATTGGGAAAAAATCTACGAAGGACTCAGAAACGTCAAGATGCACGTCGTCGTTTTATTGTCGACGTTCCTTCTGTTTCCCGTTCTTGTCTTGTCGGCAATGGCTGTTTTTGACGCAATACCGACGGAGCGAGCGATAGTGGCGCTTGAAAAGGACGTCGATCAAGCGGAATCTGAAAACGAAACGAACGATCAAGAAGCCGTCGCGGAACTGAATTTGGACGTTAGTTCGACGACGACCGGCTTGCTTCTGGGCGTCTTCTTCTTGGCGACGTTGCCGTCGACCGTTTCTTCGTCCGTCGTAATGACCAACGTTGCGCGCGGCAACGTGCCCGCCGCGATCTTTGACGCAAGTTTTTCAAGTCTGCTTGGCGTCTTTTTCACTCCGTTGTGGATGCGAATCTTTATTACTGCGGAGACGGGAGGACGAGAATTTAACGCCGTGTTGATCAAACTGGTTTTTCAAGTCTTGATTCCGATCGCTCTCGGCATACTTACGAATCGTCGCTGGGGCGAGTTCTCGCGCCGCAACGCAAATAAGTTGCGACGATTCGATCAAAGCGTTATCGTTTTGATCGTTTACGTTTCTTTTTGCAGTTCCTTTAAACAAGATATGTTCAGCGGGCTGTCGTTTCTGAAATTGACGATTCTAACGTTTGGAACGATCGGACTGTTTTTTACCGTATACGGAATAATTGCCGCCGTCTGCAAATTTCTTCGTTTCAATCGCGAAGATTCGATCGCGACGCTTTTCTGCGGCTCAAAAAAATCGCTCGTTCACGGCGCCGTAATGTCGCGAGTCATTCTGACCGATCCGACTATGGCGGGCGTTCTCCTTTTGCCTACGATGATCTATCACGCGATGCAATTAGTCGTCGTCAGTATTCTCGCGCAACGTTTTGGAAGGCAATACGACGAACAAACGACGACTCAAAACAAACAGGGCGTTTCCAATGACTAATCGACGTTTTATTGTTCTCTTATTTTTTCTCGTTTCGCTGATCGGCGCGATTTGCGCGCCTAATGTTCTGCGCGCTCAAGAGGGAGATTCGACGATTCAACTCCCGCCTAAGGACAAATTTCGAATCGTCGTTTTGGCCGGGCAATCGAATATGGCCGGACGAGGCTTTGTCGAAGACGCCGACAAAATTCCCAATCCGCGTATTTTCAAATTGACGCGCGAAGGAAAATGGGCGCCCGCGACGGAACCGATCCATTACGACAAACCTAGCGCGGGCGTAGGTCCAGGACGCGCGTTTGCCGAACGCCTTGTCGATTCGGATCCGACGATTTGCGTAGGACTCGTTCCAACGGCGTGCGGAGGTTCGTCGATCGACGATTGGGAGCCCGGCGTCTATTTTAAACAAACGTCGTCGCATCCTTACGACGACGCGATCTCGCGAACGCGGCGCGCGCTAGAAGACGGAACGCTCGAAGCGATCCTGTGGCGTCAAGGCGAGTCGGACGCGACCTTGGAAAAAGCGGCGAAACACGAAGAGAAACTCGTAGCGCTCTTTGAGCGTTTACGTCGCGAACTTGACGCGCCCGACGTTCCGATTTTAGTCGGCGAGTTGTTCTTTGCGACTCCGACGGAAGGCGCGTCGGCGATTCGAAGCGCGCAAATCGCCGCCGTCAAACGCGCGCAACCCGCCGAGTTCGTTTCTTCAGAGGGGGTCGCGTTGAATCCAGACAAGATACATTTCGACAGAAAGAGCCAAATAGAACAAGGCGCTCGATTTTTCGAAGCGTTTCGACTTCTAAAAGAAAGCAAGACCGCAAACGAACGGTAGTTTTCGCCAACAAAACGAAAACGAGGTTGAAAAAACGCGCGAACGGCGCGAGAAAATTCCGCTGTTCGGCATACGCTTGACAAAAAACTTCTACAAATTTGTAGGCGTTCACGGAAAATAGCGCGTTGTTGACGCCTAACCTTTTACCAACCTAATGGGCGCGGTAAAAAACGTTGGGTTCGTATCGCGTCGCTTTGCGACGCGCGCGAAAGCCGCCTGCATTGCAGGCGGATGGGTTGCGAATGTCCGCGCTTTTGGAATCTCATACGGGATCGGATTAGACCCGTCGGAGGCTTCCTCTTTTGGCCGTTTGAGCGTCGTAGCCCCGCCCCCATCCGCCCGCAATGCGGGCGGC
>JAZRWW010000089.1:0-31156 GCA_045599865.1 Thermoguttaceae bacterium | reverse complement strand
CCCCTTGTTTAATCTAACGACAAATTAGGCGCAAAAAAAACGCGCCGGAAATCCGACGCGCTTCTTAACGATTATTTAAACAACAACGAACGACTGCGCCGAAATTCGAGTCGGCGCCGATCAGAAGTCGCCTCCGAAAGGATCTTCTTCGTCTTCATCGGCAAACGGATCGGAAACGCCGTCGCCGGAATTGTTGTCGGTCGCGGGCGCCGACGTCTGAGCTTCGTCTTCAGTCGCAAAAGGATCGTCTTCATCCTCGCCGCCAAACGGATCGGAATCGTCGTTGCTGGAATTATCGCCGCTTGTCGCGGGCGTCGTCGTTTGGACTTCGGCTTCGTTTGCGGACGGAACCGTTTTTTCCTCTATGAGAGGCGTTTTTTTCTCGCTTTTGCCTTTGACGGCTTCGTCTTCTTTGTTTTGTTGCGCAAGAATACGCGCGTTCGCTTCGGCGCAAGTTTCGCAGTGGCGCAACGGCTCGACCTGTTGCGTTTCGTGGAAACATTGGATCAAGCCGCTTTTGGACGCGAAATAAAGACGATCCGTTTCACGGTTGAAAACTTGGAAGTCCGTGTTTCCAACGTCGAACGTCTTAACTCGCGCTCCGGTCGCGCGATCGATAATCGCGACGCGATCTAACTGATCGAACGCGTAAAGATAGGCGGCGGAAGCGGCGATCGTTCTAACTAAACCGTCCGCTTTCCAGCTTTCCGTCCCGTTTAAAAGATTGACCGCAAACATTTCGCCGGATTCCGTGGGAACATAAGCGGAGTCGTCAAAGGCGGCGATACGTTCCGAAACTCCGTGTTCCGTCAGGAACGTCCAACGAAGCTGTCCCGTAACGTCGTTAATCGCGAAGACGTGCCCCGACTGAGAACCGACGATAAACATACCGCCTTTACGGCGCTCGGGCTCCAGTCTCATATTTTGAAGGCTTTTGTCTTCCTCGACAAAGAACGGCGAACTTTCAACGTCGTCGCGAGGAATCATCGACCGATTGCCGACTCGCGATTCGTTGACGTAAACGAAGTTCGGTCGCGCTTGCAATTTATAGAGCAATTTGAACGGATCGTCGTCGCTGCGTCGATAAAGCCCGCCGATAAGAAGCCAGCCTTGGTTAGTCGTCCAACCTACGACGTCAAGATCGTAGGATTGCGTGCCCAAGACGGGACGAACAAGCGAGGTTCCAAGAGAAGCGCAAGAGTACGGTTGCTTCTCTTTCATCGGCTCGATTAAGTATTGCGCGTTTTTTAAGTCGTCGCTAAAGCGGTCAAACTTCTCGTTAAATTCTTTTTCCGCCGCTTTCGAATCTTTCACCGCCGCGCGCATCAATTCCGTCGTCGCGTCGACCTTGAGCGCTTCTTGCTCCGCGCGAACGATCGGATACGATAGAATCCGTTGCGAGAAAAGAGGAACGTAAACTTCGCGTTCCGTCACGACGGGCGAGGAAGACGGATTGCCGTGAAGAGTCGCTTCGTCAAGTTTTTTACCGTTGAAACGGTCGAGTATTACCATCTTCGTTCCGGAAAGAACGACGACGACTTTGCTATTGACGCCCGGCGCGAGGAGATAGCCGTCGCCTACGTAGACGTTCCAGAGTTCCGCGCCCGTTTCAGAATCAAACGCTTGCAAGAAGCCCGATTCCGTCGTAACGAACAGCGTTCCGTCCAGCAACGAAACCGTCGTCGCCGCGTCGCCGACTTCTTGAAGGGTCGCTTGAGC
Source organism: Thermoguttaceae bacterium (assembly GCA_045599865.1). Taxonomy (GTDB): domain Bacteria; phylum Planctomycetota; class Planctomycetia; order Pirellulales; family Thermoguttaceae; genus RUG369. Next base: position 29,437 of record JAZRWW010000089.1, on the reverse strand, counting down.
GAACCAAGCGCGCGTCAACCCTGCGGCATTCGCGTCTTTTTCAGCTACGAGTTTAGCGGGCGCTACTCCAATAGCCCAAGCGCTTGCCGCGCATAGAGCGCAGACGGATAGAACGGTCGCTCCGATCACAAAATGTCGTTTCATTCGAACAAACCCTTACTATGTTCCTTGACGCGCGACGCGCAAAATTCCTTTGACGCGCGACTTCGTCGCGTCGCAACGGCGATACTTAAACGGGATCGACCGCCCGCCAAACCGCAGACGCCAAAAACTTAGACGCTAAAAACGCAGTTTTCTTACGCGGCGTCGCACGCGTATTTCCTCGCGTCCCCTCGCTAGGAGACGGTCGTTAGGAGACTGAGCGACGAACGCGTAAAAAGCGCCGTTTTAAGGCGATTCTACGTTCTACCGCTTTTTAATATGATAATATCAAACGTAGTAAAATGGAACAGTACAAACGTTTTTTTTTCAAAAAATTTCTCTAGGTCGAATAATTAAAGCGATTCTATCGTTTAAATAAAAATAATCGGCATATGAAAACAGGTCGTCTTCCTTCGGCGCTTGAACTTTAGCCGTTTTTTTGTGAATAGTCGTATTGCGACGACTTTAGAGAACTAAACTAGAATATTTGTCTTTATCGCGTTATTTTGACTTCAATTTGCGTTTGAACGTTGGAATAACAACGTTCTTCCCAACAAACCGTCAAACGCGCGCAATCATTCCAAACGGAAAAAACTTGTCGACGCCGCTTTTAATGTTATTTTTTTTTGAGAAGGACGATTTTCTAGCCAGAACGGGAAAAAGACGCTTTTTTTTTCGTTCCGCAGTGGTCGTGTTGGCGCCCTTCGAGTTGGTTTACTTTAAGACGGATGCGTTGTATTTATGTTTGTAGAGGATAGCGGCGATTCCCGCCTTCGAAAAATTCCCGTCGAGCGTTCGACGATCGATTCCAACGAGACTCCCTTCGTCGCGAGTCTTCCGGAAACGATTCGCGCGTTTCGTCGCGCCGTTGGATACGATTTGCGTTTTGCGCGCGTCGGTTCCTCGGCTTTTTCCGATTCGACGAACGAAGATAACGAAGCCGCGCGTTCTAGGTCGAGCGCGACGACGATCGACCCTTTTGAACAAGTCGAGAGGTTTCCCGTTGGAAACGGCGCCGGATTCGAAGGGCGCGAGCTTGTCTTACGTCGCGGCGCTAATTTGAGACCGCAACTCGACTGGAGTTCCGCGTGCGAATTAGTCGCGTCTTTGGCGAACGTGTTGAGCGAGAACTATTCTTGGCGCGCCAAACTTGCGGAACGCGAAGGCGAACTTGCGCTTTGCGCCGTCGAATTGGACACGGAGGAAGCGCCCGTTTATTCTCGAGCGAAAACGTCGACTCGTCTCCGCGATATTTTACGCGCCGGGGCGCGAGCGTTGGGAACCTACGACGCCGCTTCGTTAGGACTCTTAGATTCCGCGACGACTTCGCTCAAGACGCGAGTCGTGTGGGGATTGCCGGACGATCGTTATCTTGAACCGCCGCGACCGTTGCGAGGCGCGCGCGCCGAAGTCGAAGTTCTAATGGGAAACGTCGTCGTGTTGAACGACGACGCCGTCGTCGAACGTTGGAAAGCGCCGGAGGACTTTCCGTGTTCTGTTTGCGCGCCCGTCGTTTCGGAGTCTACGATTCTTGGCGTTTTGTGGTTTTTCTCTAACGAGCGTCAAGACGTCGGCGTCAGAGAACTTGAAACGCTGGGTTTAATTTCCGGTCGCGTCGTCGCCGAACTGGAAAGGGAGTCGCTTTGTTCCGTCTGTTCGCGGAACAAAAAACGGGAGTCGAAAAACGAAAACGACGAATTGGATCGTTTTGTCGACTTGCTCGTCGCCAAACGACGCGATTACGCTTAGAGTACGTTCGAGATCGTCGGTTTTTCAACCTCGTTTTCGCAGAACTTGCGCCGCTAATCGATATGAAAAAAATATTCCCCCCTTGCGTCTATTTTTCGCGGCGCTATACTTAAGGTTCACGTTCTTAGCGTCGTCTTGCGAACGCGCCGTATTTTGCGCGTCCGATTCGTCGTTGGAACGCACGCAACGCCCGTCGCGCTTGTCCCTCTTGCAAGACGAGTTGTTTTGCAACGTTCAAGTCGTCCGAACAACGACGGGGTAATAATTTTTCGAACGCGTTTAGAGCGAACGTTCGAATTTGAACACAGATTTTGGTAAGAATATGTCCAAACCTCCGGCATTTAAAAAGAATCGCGTCAATCGTAAACGCGCCAAGACCAAGATTCGTAGCAAGAAGCAAGATCCGTTGAGCGTCAACGGCGAGCGTCCTCGTCCGATGTTTGTCGACTACAAAGACCTCGAATTGCTCAAAAAATTGACGAGTCGCCAAGGAAAAATTATTAGTCGTCGTAAGACCGGTTGCTCGGCCGTAAGCCAACACGCCGTCGCGACGGCTATTAAACGCGCGCGTTTTATGGCTCTTATGCCTTACGTCGGCGACTGATAATTAAGTCGACTGATTGCGATTTAACGATCGTTTGAGTCGCGTCGCGCTTATTGGTTCTTGATCCGAGAGATCGGAACGCCGGGTTTTGCGTCTTTTCGCGTTGAACGTTTCTGACGTCGACGCGTGAAAATGCAAAACCTTTGTTGTTTTAAGCGGACGGTCGTTTTTACCGACGCTGAGAGTTCTTTTTAACTGGGAGTCGCGGTTATGACTGGATTGGCAAGCGAAAAGGCGGACGTTTTAATCGAAGCGATGAAGTGGATTCGCGAACATCGAGGCAAGATCACCGTCGTGAAAGTCGGCGGGAGCCTTATGGAAGACTCGTTCGCGATGATGCATTTGTATACCGACTTGGCCTTTATGGAGACGGTCGGTATGAAGCCTGTCGTCGTTCACGGCGGCGGCGCCGCGATTAGCCAAGCGATGACGAAAGCCGGCGTTTCTCCCCGATTCGTTCAAGGGCGACGTTATACCGACGACGCGACTCTTGCCGTCGTGCGCGAGGTTTTGGCGAAAGAGATTTCCGGCTCGATAGTCGACAACATTAAATTTTACGGCGGCTCGGCGCTTGCGTTGTCAGACGCTTTCGGAACGAACGTTCTATACGGTCGTAAGGCGACGATTCAAGACGAATCGGGCGCCGACGTCGATCTTGGCTGGGTCGGCGAAGTTACCCGCGTCGACGTCGACAAAATTAACGAGTGTTGCGACAAGGGAATTATTCCGATTATTCCGTCCTATACGCTCGTCGACGACGCAGGACTGGGCGGCGAGGGACGGCAAGGTCTCAACGTCAACGCCGACGTCGCCGCGACGGAAGTCGCGAAGCAGTTGCGCGCCAACAAGTTGGTCTTTGTCAGCGAAGTCAACGGCGTCCGCACAGACCCCGACGATCCGTCTTCAATGATCGATTCGCTCACGGCCGACGAGGCGCGCAAGTTGCTGGCGTCGGGCGCTATCGTCGGGGGAATGATTCCAAAAATTCAATCGTGTTTGAAAACGATCGAACGAGGCGTCGAGCAAATTCATATAATCAACGGACGTCTTCGACACGCGCTGTTGTTGGAAATATTTACGAGTCAGGGAGTCGGTACGGAAATCGTCGACAAACGTCCGAGCGTCGTTGGAAAATGACGTTTCTATCGTTTTGTTCCTTTGGTCGTTTATTCCCTTATTCCCTTATTCCGTCGTTCCTTTGAATTCTGTTTAAGCGCGTCGACGGGGACGCGCTTGACTCCTTAGACGCCCCGTTTCAATTTGACGTCCGCGCCCCGACCGCCGACGAACGCGGCGTTCCTCGCGTCGTTCTAACTTGCAATATTTGCGCCTACAGAAAGTACAAAATGGCTAGAAGTTCGCAAGAAATTATTTCGTTGTTTGACCAGTACGTAATTCCGAACTATACGCGCTATCCCGTCGCGCTTGCGCGCGGAGAAGGTCCTTTTATTTGGGACGCGGAAGGCGTTCGATATATCGACTTCTTTCCGGGTTGGGGTTGCAATCTTTTTGGGCATTGTCCTAAGCCGGTCGTCGAGGCGTTGAAGAAGCAAGTCGAGAAACTGTTGCACGTTCCGAACAGCTGGTATATGGAAGAACAGGGCGAATGGGCGAAATTGCTTTCCGAGCGTAGTTTCGGGGGCAAGGCGTTCTTCTGCAACTCCGGCGCGGAAGCCAACGAAGCCGCGATTAAATTGACGCGACTTCACGCGCCCAAAGGCAAGTACAAGATTATTACTTTCCAAAATTCGTTCCACGGTCGAACGATGGGCGCTATTTCCGCTACGGCGCAACCGAAATATCATCAAGGGTTGGAACCGATGTTACCTGGTTTTACCTATTGTCCCTACGGCGATTTGGCTGCGGTCGAAGCCGCGATCGACGACGAGACGGCAGGCGTTATGATCGAACCGATCCAAGGCGAAGGGGGCGTCAACGTCCCTCCGAAAGGATACCTTGAAGGATTGCGCGCTCTGTGCGACAAAAACGGATTGCTCTTGATTTTCGACGAAGTTCAATCGGGTTGCGGACGCACCGGAGAATGGTTCGCCTATCAGCATTTCAACGTCGTGCCCGACGTGATGACGCTGGCGAAAGCGATTTCAAGCGGAATCGCGGCCGGCGCTATGTTGACGAAGCAAGAATACGCGCCCGATTTGCGCAAAGGCATGCACGCGTCGACCTTTGGCGGCAATCCGATCGCGGCGGCGGCCGGTATTGCGACGATCAAAATGGTCGAAGACGAAGGATTGCTCGAACGCGCTAAAGAAATTGAAAAGCGCGCCAAGGATCGTATGAACAAATGGGCGTCCGAAATGGATATTATCCAAGACGTCCGCGGCGTCGGAACGATGATCGGACTCGAATTGAAAATCGAAGGAGCTTGTTTCGTTCAGCGTTGTATGGAAAATCGCTTGCTGATTAACTGCACGCACGGCAAGGTTATTCGACTTTTGCCGGCGGTCAACACGCCCTTCGACGTGTTTGACGAGGGACTTGACATTCTAGAAGCCGCGCTTAAGAAAGGAGCTTGATTATGAAATCGCCGCGACATATTTTGACGCTTGCCGACTTGAGCGTCGACGAACTGAAAACGATCCTCAAAATTGCCGAAGAAATCAAAGACGATTTCAAAAAGGGCGTCCGTATTAGAAGACTCGAAGGCAAAGTCCTCGGACTGATTTTCGAAAAGATGTCCTTGAGAACTCGCGTTAGTTTCGAAGCCGGAATGACTCATTTGGGCGGCGGTTCGATGTTGCTCGAAGAACGTCATATCGGACTGGGAACGCGCGAGTCGATTCCCGACGTTTCCCACGTTTTGAGTTCGATGGTCGACTGCGTCGCTTTTCGCGCCAAGAAGCACGAAACGGTCGTCGAGTTTGCGAAGTATTCAAGCGCGCCCGTGATCAACGCGCTGACGGACAAGTCGCATCCCTGCCAAGCGTTGGCCGATATGTTGACGATCAAAGAGAAGTTCGGCTCGTTTGACGACGTTAAAATCGCGTGGGTCGGCGATTCCAACAACGTCGCCGCAAGTTTGGTGGAAGCCTCCGCGATGCTCGGCGTTAAAATCGTCGTCTCTTCCCCGAAAAATCGCCAATTTTCCGCCGAGGAAGTCGCGGAACTTACAAAGAATCGGCAACCCGGTTTTGAGTATCAAGTTATTGAAGACCCTCGCGAAGCCGTTCAAGGCGCGCGCGTTATTTATACCGACGTTTGGGTCAGTATGGGGCAGGAAGCGGAAGAAAAGGAACGCTTGCGCGAATTCGCGCCTTATCAAGTCAACGCGGACTTAATGAAGCTGGCGCGTCCGGACGCGATTTTCTTGCACTGTCTCCCGGCGCGTCGCGGATTGGAAGTTACCGACGACGTGATCGATTCTCCTCAAAGTTTGATCGTCGAAGAGGCGGCGAACAGAATGCACGCTCAGAAGGGCTTGCTCGTTTGGCTCTTGGAAAACTGACGCAGTTTTGAGCGTCCCTAGGTTGGGACGCTCTTTTTTGACTTTTGACGGCGGTTTGAGCCTTGCGCGTTCCGCCTGTTCCGCTTAGTTTAGCAATATTTCGAGGCGTTCTATGTTTATCTCGCTTGATTGGATTTCCGATTTTGTCGACGTTTCCGACGTCGATCCGAAAGTCGTCGCCGACAAATTGACGATGGCGACGGCGGAAGTGGAAGGCGTCGAGACGCTGACGCGTTTTGTCGACGGAGTGATCGTCGGCGAAATCGCGTCCGTCGTTCCGTTCCAGACGCCCGAAGGAAAACCGCGCGCGTATTGCGAAGTCAACTGCGGCGTTCGCGTTTATAAGACCGTGTGCGGGGCTCCGAACGTTCGCGTCGGCTTGAAGGCGCCCTTTGCGCCCGCCGGAACGACTCTTGGCGAGAAAAAAATCGAAGCGTCCGAAGTTTACGGGCGTATGAGCGAGGGAATCCTTTGTAGCGCCGCCGAACTTGGCATGAGTTCTTGGCACGAGATTATCTTTGAATGCCCCGATTCGACGCAAGTCGGCGCGCCCTTTTCCGACTACGTTCCCGCGAAGGACGTCTTGATCGAGATCGACAACAAGAGCTTGACGCATCGTCCCGATTTGTGGGGACATTACGGATTCGCGCGCGAATTAGCGGCGATTTTCCACCGCGAATTGAAGCCGTTGCCTCGTCATAGCGTCGCGCAATACGACGATTTGCCGTCCGTGCCCGTCGCGATAGACGACGAGAATTGTTTATGTTACTCCGGAATCGTTTTTGGAATCAAGGCGGGTAGCGCGCGGGTTCCGTCTCCAATTAAAATGCAACGTCGTTTGCACGCGTTAGGACAGCGCGCTTACGATCTGCTCGTCGACGTCACCAACTACGTCAGTCTTGAACTTGGACAGCCGACTCATGCGTTTGACGCGGACTTAGTCTCGAATATTCGCGTCGCGCCGATGGGAAAAGAGGGCGTCTTCAAGACGCTCGACGGCGTCGAGCGAAAAATGACGCCGGAAGACATGATGATTTGCGACGGCGACAAGCCGATCGCGATCGCGGGTATTATGGGCGGGCTGGAAACCGAAGTTACCGACAAGACGACGCGCGTAATGTTGGAATCCGCAAATTTCCGCGCCGCGCGCATTCGTCGAACCTCCGGTCGACTTGATTTGCGAACCGACGCGTCTCAACGTTATGAGAAGACGCAACCGCCCGCAAACGTCAAAGTTGGAACCGAACGCATTTTAAAGCTGGTCGAAGAGTCGGGCGTCGAATATAAAGTCGAGTCGAAATTCTCGCTCGCGGGCGATCTGCAAGATTCTATGCGTTATATCGAATTGCCGCCCGGTCGTATGAATATGCTGGTCGGCGTCGATTTTCCGCAAGAGAAGACGCTGGAAATCTTGCGATCGATTCAATTTGAGGCGGATTTCCTGCCCGACGGAACGCTTCGCGTCGGCGTTCCTCCGTTCAGAAGCGCGAAAGATATTTCGATTCAAGAAGATATTGTCGAGGAAGTAACGCGAATCTTCGGTTTTGACAATATTCGACCCGTTTTGCCGTCGTCGCCCTTGAAGCCGCTCCACGTCGAAGAATATATTCGTTTGGAACATCGCGCGCGACGTCTCCTCGCCGCCGGTTACGGTTTCCTTGAAACGCATAACTACGGCTGGTTTAACGATAATTGGACGAATAAACTCGGTTTTGAGCCCGGCGAGACGCTGACGTTGCTCAACCCGGTCGCGCCTTACGAAGCGCGTCTGCGCACGACGTTGATTCCGAATTTACTCGCGCTTGTGGCGAAGAATCGTCCTTTCCACGATTCGTTCCGTATGTTCGAACTTGGACGTGTTTACTTCTTGAAGGGCGCCGTCGACGATCAACGCAAGCCGAAAGACAGCGCGGAAAAATGCCGCGAAGAGCGACGTTTGGCGGGCGTGAGTTTCGTTCAATCGGGCGTCGCGCTTGAGGATCATTACCTTGAAATTAAAGCGGCTCTCGAAGATTTGGGAAAAATCTTTACGCAAGAGGGCGATAAATTGCGATTTGTCGCGACGAAAGACGACGCGACTCCTTGGCAGAAAGTCGATTATTCCGTCGAAATCTTCTGCGACGACGTTAAAATCGGCGCGTTGGGCGTCTTGGATAAAGCGACTTTGGCGATCGTTTCGCCCGAAGGAGGACAAGTCGTGTGGTTTGAAATCGAGCTGGACAAATTCCCCGGTTCGATTTATCCCGCCTATCGTTTTGTCGAGCCGCCGAAATTCCCCGGTTCGTGGCAAGATTTTTCGCTTGTTTGGTCGCTTGATTCCGGCTATGAGGGACTTGTCGCCAAACTTGACGGATTCAAACATCCTTTGTTGTTAAATCGTTCGTTCCTGACGTCGTACAAGGGCAAAGGAATGGAGAAGGGGACGGCGAGTTATTCGTTCCGCTTTGAAATCGGCGCGTCCGATCACACTCTTTCCGGCGAAGAAATTGAAGACTTCCACCAGAGCTTCTTGAACTTCCTAAAAACGAACGAAATTTCGCTTCGTTGACGAACGAGGGGAAGCGGTTGAAATAAGAAAGCGAACGCGTTTTGTCGGCGCGTTCGCTTTTTTTATTTTTTTAAAACGCAAGAACGACGAGAGAGGACGAACCGAAATCGCATTTCGCAAATTAACGGCGTCAAATTAACGGCGTCAAATTAACTTCGCGCGTAAGTCAACGCGCGTTCGATGCGTTCGATCGTTTCGCCGACGGATTCGCCCGACTCTAAACGAACGTTTTCGCGAATCCACTCGTCGACTTTTTTTTGCGCGAAGATAACGGCGGTATGTTTGCGTCCTCCAAAGAAAGCGCCTATTTCGGCAAGCGCTGAACGCGTGTGTTTCCGCGCGAGCCACATAGCGACGGCGCGCGGATCGGCGTATTTTTTCGCGCGAGACGACGATTTCAAGGAATCGTCGTTCAGTCCGAACGTTTCTTGAACGACGCGTTCGACGTCTTCTAATTTGATATTTCGATATCCGACGCCGGTTAAATCTGCCAACGCGACGCGGGCAAGGTCGAGGTCGATAGGCGCGCCCGAAGTCAAGTGAGTCGCGTAGAGTCGATTCAAGACGCCCGAGAGCTGACGCGCGTGCGTCGCAAAGCGCGAAACGACGTAACGACAGACTTCTTCTGGAACGATCAAATTTCTTTGCAAGGCCGTTTGACGGAAAATTTGAGCGAGCGTCTCTCGTTCCGGCGCGCCAATTTGACAAACGACTCCGCTTTCAATTCGCGTCGTCAATTCGCCTCGTAATTTGGACAGCTCCGAAAGCGGTCGATTTGCCGAAAAAATCATCTGCACGCGTCGCGAACGCAGGAAATCAACCACGTTTAAAAGTTCCGTTTGCGTCGACGTTTTGCCTTCAAGGAAATGCACGTCGTCCAGCGCAAGCGCGGAAATATTTTTAAATCGGTCGCGAAAAGAACCGTTTCCGCGCAAACTTTGAATGAAAGCCGACGTAAATTCTTCCGACGTCATATAAAGGGGCGGCTTAATACCCGGCAAACGCGCGTAGGCTTCGCAGATTCCCTCAAGCAAATGGGTCTTTCCAACGCTTGTGGGACCGCAGATAAAAATCGGATTCATCGCGCCCGGTTCCGCGATCGCGACGTCGGCGACGCGTCGCGCCAACTGATTCGAATAGCCCTCGACAAAAGTGCGCAACGACGCGAACCGAACGTTCGAAGCGGCGTTTTCCAGTCTAACCTTCGCGGGCTCTTTTGGACGCTTCACGACGGTGAAGCCGTTGGCGTCGCGCAAGATTTCGTCTTCGTCGCCGAAGGAATTGACGGGCGCGGAACGACGAACGACCGAACCTTTGGGACGTCCGCGTTTTCCGGGAACGCGTCGTATTGGCTCGCTTGCGTTTCGCGAAGACGCGTCGGTGAAATCGCCGACCGCCCATGCGACGCGTTCCGATTCTGAAAGGTTCAAATCGAGCGCGGGACGAGCCGCGTTCAGATTCGCTTCTTCGACCGAACGCTGAAGGGAACGATTAAACTCGTCCGAAAAGGAAGACGCCGCGTTCATTGGCGGCAAGGTCGTAGGCGCGCCAAACTGCGCGGAATTTTCCGGCAAAGGATTCTTACGAGGTCTTCCGCGCTTTCGTTTGGGAGGTTGCGCGTTCGTTCCGAAGGAGGCGTTCGATCGGAACGCCTCCCAAGAATGATCGGTCAAGTTTGTCGGATAAGACGTCGCCAAAGACGCGGACGTTCCGAAGCCGTCGGCGGGAGAACCGTAACCCGAAAGGAACGGTCGAGGGGGAACGTTCGAAAAAGACGCGTCAAAGAGAGGCGACTCGACGGAAGACGCCGAATAATCGGCGTTCGTTCGCGACTTAGGAGGACGACCCCGTCGCCGCTTGGGAATCGACGACGACTCGACGGACGCGTTTTCGTTACGACCGACGAGAGGAACTTGATTCGTAGCGCCTTGACTAACGGGCGGAACCTGATCGACAAACGGGACTTGATTGGCAAGCGGGAAGAAACTTGACTGTGCGGAAGGTCGTCGCGCGACAAGCTCGCGAGACGACGCGTCGAAGTTTTTGGCGCCGTTCCCATCGCTTGCCGACTTCGCTTCGTCCGTTTCGCTTTGCCCGACGTAAACGATTTTGACGGGTACGGCGCGACCTAACAAATCGTAAGCGACTTGCGCAAGAATATGCGTATAGGCGGAGCGCAACATACTGTAAAGAAACTCGCTTTTGACTTGAACGTCCAAAGCGTCGCTCGAGAAGTCGAAGCGCACGCCGACGCCGAACCACGATTGATACCGTTGTTCGCCAATCTGCTTACACAACGCTTCTTGAAACAGTTTTTCAAGGTTTGCGCTTTGTTTTTTTGCCATTGTTTACGTAACCGCAGGGGGGGAGGATTCGTCGTCCGAACGCCTCTACGCCCCGACGACGCGTTTTATTCTACATTTCGCCGTTTATTTGTCAAATTATCTTGACCTTCTTGTCCTATGTTTTGTCCCATTTTTATGAAGGAATAACCGACGTCTTACGCACGTTTTTTAAACTTTTTCTGAAATTTTTTTGTTTTTTTCTAAAGTTTAAAAGACGCGCCGATCAAAGCGACGTTCAACTTATTTTACGCTTATAGGCGTCGCGCGAGGAAGCATATAATACCCCTGCGGAACCGAAAGCGTTTGCAACGCTTTGCCGAGGGGCGCGACGTCCGACTTAACGCTCGTCAGCGAATCGAGCAAACCGATCGTTTCGGAATAACGCACGACTTGAACGCCGTCCTTACTTAAACCTGCCAACTTAATAGTCTCGTCGATCGCGTCGTCGATAAAACCGATTTCGTCGATAAGGCGAAGTTCTTTCGCTTCGGCGGCGGAATAGATGCGCCCGTCGGCGATTTTTCTTAATTGTTTGGCTCGATCTTGTAATTCCGTCGTCGCGTCGTCGTTTGAAACGACGGAATCTTGCGCGACTTGAGGCGTCTCGACCGTTTCTTCCCGCGTCGTCGATTCCGTTTCGTTCGACGCGACGTTCTCGGCGTCGTTTTCAGCGTCGTCTAACGTTTCCTTCGGCGCTTCGGTCGTTTCTTCGACTGCGGCGGTAACGTTGACGCCCGCGATTTTAACGCGTTTAGAAGAGGTTTCGTCTTCCGCGTTCGCTTGACCGCCGTACCAAGGACGCCCCTCGCGAATCACGCTTAGAAATTGTTCGTAGGCTTCGTCGACCGTCTTTTGCCAGACGGCGGTTTCTTCGGGCGAGGGTTCCTTCATAAAATCGCCCATGCCTTTCAGCGGTCCGCTTGTAATCGCGTTGGAACGCACGCCGAGCTTCTTGCACAGTTCGGACGCGTTGTACATCGACACGATAACCCCGATCGAACCGGTTGTCGTCGAGCGTTCGGCAAATATCTTGTCGCCGACCGTCGACACGTAATAGCCGCCGCTCGTCGCAAGATCGCCCATACTGACGACGATCGGAATATCGCGTTCTTTCTTCAGTTTTCGCAACAGGTGAAGATAATAGTCGCTTCCGGCGATCGTTCCGCCGGGGGAATTGACGCGCAAAACGACCCCTGAAACTTTGGCGTCGTCGCTAATCGTTTGGATCGCTTCGGCAAAGAAGCCCGTCTCGTCGGTCTCGATGACGCCTTCAAGGGGTAAGACGACGATTTTACTTCCGGCGTCGTCGGAACCGCTAATTACCGTCTCTTCGATCAAATCGGAGCCGCCTTCGCCTTTAAGCGAATACGCGACGAGCCCAAGCGCTAGGAGAAATCCGAAGAAAAGAAAACCGCAAAAAACCGAAACGCCTACGAACGTCGTCGCCAAATCCTTAAAAAAAATCTGCCCGAAACTCAAGGGACGAAAAAGGGGCGTCGGAGGAAAGGGCGGTCGAAAAGCCGGACGTCGAGGGATTGCGTCGTTGGGAACTTGAGGTTGCGAAGGCTGAGAATCGTCGGTCTGAACGCCGTTGGGAAGGGACGACATTACAATAGGCTCCTATTTCGTCGGCTAGGTCGACGCGATTTTGGCGACGACGAAACAAAAGCGATTCCGCCGTCGTCGCCAAGCGGCGGAATCTATAAACGCGGCGCTAAAAGCGACGAGTTAAATCGCCAAACGCTCAAACGGCGGGAATGTCAAATCCCTTGCGTCGTTCGCGCGACCAGAAGGACGCGGCTTGTTCGTCGCCGACGATCTTTTCCGCGTTGGGATCCCACTTGATTTCGCGATTCAAACGCGCGGCAATGCCGCAAAGGTGACAGCAGTTCATCGCTTGAACGTGCGACCATACGTCGGAGACGGGCTTGCCCCCTTCGCGAATGCAACGGATGAAGTTTTCCATATGCCCTTCGAACGGCTTGCCGTTGTACAAGGCGTCGAAGTCCGCTTGCGAGAACGCGTCTTTCGGGAGTTCTTCAATAACTTTGCCCTTGCAACGTCCGCGACTGACGTGCAAACGTCCTTTGGTTCCTTCAAAGAGAATGCCGTTTCCGTCGGGCGAACCGCTCGCGACGTGCATTTCGACTCCGTTCGTCAGCTTCAACACGATATCGAATTCGTGGCTGGTGTTGTAACGATCGTCGACCGTCGGATACCCGTCTTTGAACGGAACGGGGTGCTTGGCGTTCGTACCGTCGACGCTTGTCGGACCGGTTCCGATCTTGTCGAGCCCCATAGCCCACAAGGCGCAGTCGATATGATGCGCGCCCCAGTCGGTAAATTTACCGCCGGAATATTCGTACCACCAGCGGAATTCATAGTGGCAACGCGTGCGCCCGAAACGATTGTCGTTGTTGTTTTTGTCGATGAAATCGCCGTCGCCGAGGAATTCCGTATAAGGCGCCTGACCAAGGTACGTATTCCAGTCGAAATTAGCGGGCGGAGCCATTTTCGGAATGGCGGCGTCGCCCGAGGTCGGCGCGCCGCCAATATCGCAGACGACCTTCTTAATGTCGCCGAGCATACCCGCGCGAACGATCAACGTCGCGAGCGCGAATTCGTTGTGTTGCGAACGTTGTTGCGTTCCGACTTGGAACGTTTTGCCGTATTTTTCGACCGCCTTGCGGATAATTTGGTTTTCTTCGAGCGTCAGCGTCAACGGCTTTTGGCAGAAGACGTGCTTGCCCGCTTGCAACGCTTCGACGGCGATCTTGACGTGCCAATGGTCGGGCGTGACGACGGACACGACGTCAATGTCGTCGCGTTCGAGAACTTTGCGATAGTCTTTGTACGTATCGGGCGTGATCGTCTGTCCTTTGGAATCTTTCTTTCCGATACCCGAACGAATCGTTCGACCCAGACCGTATTCTTCGTCAAGGTCGCAGATCGCGACGATATCGCAAAGACCGTTGAAGCCGCGCGCGTTGCCGCGTCCCATACTTCCGACGCCGATGCAACCCATACGAAGACGATCGCTAGGCGCTTGAGCCCAGACCGGCTTAGACGTCTCGGACCAAGGAAGCGCGGTCGCCGCAACCGCCAATGCCGCAGAGGATTTCAAAAAATTACGTCGATTCATTGATTGCGTCATATTATTCCACCAATTTACACAAATCTTAACGGATCGTCTGTTAAAAACAAACGATAAAATAAACGACAGTTGAATAAGTAAAATCTGTCGATTGTAGATTATACGCTTTCATTAGCCGGTTCGTCAAGAGTTTTCACATAGTGAAACGAATTTTGACGTTAATAAAGGAGAAATGTAGGAATTACGTCGATGATTTTTTAAACTACAAATTTAACGTTTTAAACAAAAGAGCGAATCGGCAAAACGAAAAATGGAAAATTTAAAAAAGTCCCCTTGAAGAAAAATAAATATTTTTTATAATTCAGAAACGACGTCTAAGCGTTTTGCGCGCGTATTGGCGTGCGGAACCTTGCAGAGGCAGAGAGCGCGGCGCGAATGATGAGCGCGGCGTGCAATTCCCTCCCGGGGCGCTCGCGGCGTCTTTGAGCGACGAGAAGCGCGTCGAACGAACGTGCGAATAACGCGGTGGGAGCGCGTTTTTTCGTAAGTTTTGTTTGACGAAGCCGTTCGCTTTTTTTTGTTTTTTCGGCGTTGTCGACCAAAAAACAGTATGGGAAGCGTCTGGAAAAACAGCGCGGAAGTCTGTCGGCTTCCGAAAAAGTCCGGGTCGATCGGCGTTGGGGCGCCGTAACGGTTCGTTTTACGACGTCTTATCGTTAGGATATGTGAGAGGAATTGTTATGTCTTTCGTTTGTGAAATTTGCGGCAAAGGTCAGATCATTGGTAATCACGTTACTACGCGCGGGCGCGCCAAGCACCTCAAGGGCGTCGGTACGAAAGTTACCGGCATTACGCGTCGCACCTATAAGCCGAACCTCCAAAACGTTCGCGTTTCTCTTCCGAACGGCGGTTCGAAGAGAATGCGCGTTTGCACCCAATGCTTGCGTTGCGACGCCGTTGTGAAGCGAATCGCGCACAAGCCGTTCCAATTCAAAACGGCGGCGAATACCGCGAAGTGATTCTGGACGCTTGATTGGATTTGGACGCTTGATTGGATAGCGGGCGTCAGGACGCTGTGCGTTAGAATTTAGAATATTGCGCGTTAGACGATCCGTCGGATATAGAAAAAGCGAGGGAATTTTATTCTCTCGCTTTTTTTGTCGGGACGTTGCGCTTGCATAACGAACTCGTTCGTCGACGGAAACGTGCGAGCGGGAAAAAACGCGGCGTCGCAAGACGTTTGCGTTCGTCGGTCAAACAAACCGACGCCGCGCTTCATTCGTCGCGCGTTTGACGCGCGCGCAACACAAACGCGTCGATTCCCTGATTTTGGCAAGCTAGAATCAATTTCTGGACGAATCCGACTTCCGCGTCGCGATCGCCGCGCAGTATGATCGTAACGTCTTTCGGTTCGACTTTGCGCGCGACGTTAAGGATGTGCAATTCGTCGCGTAGCGCGCTTGCGAAAGACGTCGCGCTTAGGTCGTCGTTTTCGTCGATCGAACATTTTAGCGTTCCGAGAAAGACCGACCGATCGGCAAGCGCTTGAACGGTAATCTGCTCCGGGGGCGCCGCGTCGGGCGGTTGCGCCAACTCGCTTTTGGGCAAGACGACTTCTTCGCGCTGTTCCGTCTGCGTGAAATTCATCACGAGCGTAAAGAAGGAAATCAGCAGGAACACGACGTCGATCATCGACGTCATATTCGTTTCCGCCGCTTGAAGTTTCGAACAAACTCGTTTTTTCATTGTCAGTCGCCGTTGGTTGAAACGTTAATATTCGGGTTCAACGCGCGTTTTTTTGTTGCGGCGCCACGTTGGAAAAACGACTCATAAAATTGTCGCTTACGACGGAGACGTCAAGAATAAATCTTGCAAGTCGATTTTTAAGAATATCGAACGCGGCGAGCGAGGGCAGTGCGATCGCCAGCCCGACTTCCGTCGTAAAGAGCGCCGTCGCAATGCCTTCCGCCAATTTTTGCGGGGAAGGCGCCGCGCCGCCCGACGCGATCGCTTGGAAAGAAGCGATCATACCGACGACAGTTCCGAAAAGCCCGATCATTGGCGCAAGATTGCCGATGAGCGCGAGATACCCTAATTGGTGTTCCAAGCGCATCGTTTCTTCCTGTTCGACGTCTTGCATCGCCTGCGTCGCCTTGTCGAATCCGCTCGGAAGACGCGCCAAGCCGTTCGACAAGACTTTGCCGAGCAACGACTCGTCTTCTTTGACGAGTTCGTAGGCGTCTTGAAA
The DNA here is from genome assembly GCA_045599865.1 of Thermoguttaceae bacterium. Taxonomy (GTDB): domain Bacteria; phylum Planctomycetota; class Planctomycetia; order Pirellulales; family Thermoguttaceae; genus RUG369. The sequence goes on along the minus strand of JAZRWW010000089.1, from coordinate 13,245 downwards.
CTTAGAGTCGTCGAGCAATTCGCCAAACCGACGCGTCAAGTCTTCCGGGACGAGAACGGAACGGCGCAACGAAACAATATTCATTACGACCAGCGCGACCATCGTCAACGAGAGAAGCGAAAAGACCAACGTAAAGAACCAGCCGAGCGAACGAAACATCCAAGAGAGGTAGTTGTCGTTTTTCGGCGTCGTTTCGGATTCGCTAGACGCGGACGCTTCGTCGGACGTCGCGGCGGTCGCGACGTCGTTTCCGCCGTTTTCTTGGTCGGGCGCGGCGGTCGGCGCCGATTCCTCGCTTAGTAAGTCGTTAAATAGATCGTCTTCTTGCGCGCGTAAATTCGAGGCGCAGACGAAGAGAGAAAGCCCCAGCAAAGCAAGCGCGGCGAAGGCGCGTCCGTTCAAACCTAATCGCTGAAAAACAGACGTCGGCATTTTGTATTGACCCCCTGTTGATTCAACGGCGTCGACGCGCCGCGTAAAATTACGTTTCACAATTTTTTTAATTTAGTCTCGCCACTCGCTTGGGGAGACCGCTATTGTTCTTCCACGTTAAAACGTTCGCGCAAAATAGTTTCCGTTTCGATCGCGCGGTCTTCTCGTCCGACTTGACGCCAGAGTCCGACGAGCGCTTGCAACGCTTTGACGCGTTCGGCGCGCGCGGTCGGATAGAGCAAGTCGACGTGCAAATAGGCGACGATCGCTTCTTCCGTCGCGCCGGAGTCCGCGCAAACTTCGCCTAGCGCGCCGTAAATCGACGCCTGTTGCAACGTCGCGCTATTGGGCGTCGAGGCGAGCAGGTCTTCGAGCGTTTTTCGCGCTTCCTCGTATTTCGCGCGTTTGGCAAGGACGCGCGCCAGTCCGATTTTTGCGGACGTTTGGACGCTCAGCGCTTCGAATTTCGAATCGTTCGTCGTCGAGTCGGCGACTTCGGCAAACAACGATTCCGCCAGTTCAAGGTCGTTCGAAAGGAACGCGACGTTCGCGCGCCCCGCTTTTCCGCGCGCGCGCAAAGAATCGGACTTCGATTCTTCAAGTTTTGCATAAAATTTGCCGGCGTCGCTCAATTTGTCCGACCTAACGCCCAAATCGCCCAAAAGCGCGCAAGCGTCGTAATACCGATAACTTTCGGGCGCCTCCTTAACGAACGACGCCAATTCTTTTGCGGCGTTTTCGACGGGCGCGGCGTCGGTCAACGCCAATTTTGCGCGACTCGACGCCTTCAACCACGCGATTTCCCAGCGAACGAAATCGCGCGCCGATTCAAGTTCCGTCGGTTCGATCTCGTCGATTTTTTCGAGCGCTTCCTCGAAATTACCCACTTCAAATTCGACGCGCGCCGTCGAAAGTTCCAGCGGCTCGTCGAGGAACTGCAACGCGAGAACCTGATCGGGCGTAAGATTTTGCGATTTCTTTTGCCCCTTGGTTAGATACGTGAATTCGATTCCTTCGCGCGAACAAGAAACGAATTCGCAGTCAAGCGATCGTTCCGCAAACTCGCCCGACTTCTCTTGCGCGACGAATCGAACGGAATCCGCGCGCGCGCCGTTTGACGCGGCGAAACAAAAGAACGCGCTTGCGAGCGCCGCTAGGACGGTCGCTCGTTGAATTGTGTCGATCTTTTTCATCGTCTTCTTTGTCGCTTTCTATGTGCTTGTCCGAAAGTCGTTTACGTTTACGCCTTTTTTTCGCCTATTTTGGTCTTCGTCTACTTGGAAGGATTGTTTTTCGACGTCGACGAATTGCGGAGCCCGACTATTGATTTTTCGCCTCGAATCTTTTGGAAACTTTTATAGGCGGAATCGAATTGCTTGAAGTTGGCGGCGCCCCCTAAGTCGGGGCGAGTCTGCGCCAAGCGTTTGAGGTCGTTTTCGGCTTCAAGCGCTTGTTTCGCGCGTTCTTCGGCGTCCTTAATTTTCATAACGTAGAGGTATCGACAGCGCGTTTTCGACAAATACGCTTCGTAAAAGAGTTCGCGATAACGTCCGCCCTTGTCGACCGACGGGGATAGACGTTTGATAATTCCGTTCCAGCCCCAAACGAGATTTGAGCCGCCGCGCTCGGCGCCGCCTACGATCGCTTTTACGTAATGCTGCGAATCGACCCGTCCCCAGTCTTGGAAGAGACGCGCCGCCTCGATTTGAACGTCGAAATTGTTCGACGACGCGAGAATTGCTTTTTTCAACTGGTCGAACGCTTTGGAAAACGCGCCCGCGCAACGAAGACATTCGACAATTTTCAACTCGACGGCGAGGCGCGCGTTCGGCGTCGGCGCAAAATTGGCGTCGGCGTCGATTTTGCGCAAGATCGTTTGATACGTCTTGCCCGCTTCGGCAAAATAAACGAGCGCCTCTTTAGACGGAGCGCTCAACGTCTTGCCGCTAAGACCGCGCCCCAACGATAGAAACGAATCGGCGATCCAACGCAAGGAACCGTAGCCGTTTCCTTCCTCGCGCGCGGCGGCGCGTTTGAGGAACGTTTCGAAGCCTTGAGTCGTCTTCGCCAGCGCTTCTTTTTTCGTTTCGTCGCCCTGATCCGCCGCGTCTTTCAGCGCGCGCAGACGTTCTTCAAGACCCTTGCATAATTTTAAATACGCGCCCGTCAACTTGTCCGAATTTTCCGGGGAACGCTTGACGATCTCCTCAAGTTGCGCCATAACGTTTTCGGCTTCGTCGAATCGCTCCGGGTTCGCGATCGTTAGTCGCAAAACGAGCGCCAGCGTCGCCAGTTGGAAATTGTCGTCGATTAGTCCGGCGTCGTCGTTTTCTCCGTTTTCTTCCGTCGATCGCGACGCGCGTTCGACTGCGGAACGCGCGCCGATTACCGGGTGCGTCAGCCATTTTTCGGCGTTTTCAAGGTCGTTTTGCGCTTCGTAAACGAGCGCGAGAAGATAGGTCGAGTAGATCGCTAAATAGTCGTCTTCCGCAACGCCTGCGGAAGAAGTCAACTTGCGCTCTAAACCGTCGTAAAACGCTTGACGCGCGCCGTCCGTAAGTTCGTCCAATTTCTTTTTCGTCTCTTGACGCGCGGCGCTTTCGTCTTCGGCTACGGAGTCGGAATCGCTCGACTCTAGCTCTTGCGCCAATTTTTGCCGCTCGTTCCAAAGCGCCTGTCCCAGCCTTAACTCCGCCGTCGCGCGTCTCGACGACGTTTCGGGTATTTTTTGCAAAAACGCGCGCGCCGACTCGACGTTTCCGGCGGCGACCGCGCCTTCAAGTTGGATCATCGCCGCCTCTTGCGCGACGGCGGCGTTCGATTCGTCTTGTCCCCAACGTTCGACGATAAAATCGACTTGCTCGTCAAGACGACGCTGAAGCGCGATCGTCTCGCTCGAGTCGCCGTTTCGCTCTCGCGTCGACGCGAAAATCTGTTGCAAAGAACGCAACGCGACGAGCGCTCCTTGCGACGCGTCTTCAAATTCGGGACGTCGGCGCGCCAAATAATCGCCGACCGCCAGCGCGTCTTCGAATCGTTCCGCCGCGTAGCATAAAACGGCGTATTGCAAATAGAGCTTGTCGAGTTCCGCCAGCGTCTCGTTTTTCTTTTGCGCGTCCAACTTGCCTTTTTTGTCGGGCTTCAATTCGCGCGCGCCCCATTCGAACGCCGCGCGAAACGAACGAATCGCGACCGTCGCGGCGTCGTCGACCGCTTGTTTCGCCTCCGCGATCGCGTCTGGCGCGGCGTTCGCCAAGTCTTGACGCGCCAGCGAAAAGGACGCCGCGTCGCGCGTCGCCGCGTTGAGCGCCGACTCGAAATCGTCGATTTTCGACGCGAAGGAGTATTTCGAGAGGTCGACGTCCGCAAATACCTCGTCTTTCAGCAGATTTTGCGCTTCCAACGCTTCCGCGTTGCGTCCGCTTACAAGGGAACCGAGCGTCTTGAGCGCCAAGACGACGATCGTATTGGCGCCCGTTTTTTTGTTTTTCGGGACGTTCAAAATTTTATAGGCGCGGTCGTCGGAATCGGTAAAAGTCTTCTTTCCGGCGCTTGCAAACGCGGCGTAGTCGGTTCGTCGCAATTTCTCCAAACGAACGAGCGCCCGACCCGAAAGAAGCCGAATCTGCAAACCTTCGTAACTCTCGCGGTATTCTTTGGGCAGACCGCTTTCGTTATCCCATGCGTCGAACTTTCGGACAAGCTCCATATTCGATTCGGGCAAGTCGCGTTGATCCGCTATTTGCGCGTAAAGCGCCAACGCGCGCGTTTTCAGACCGAAAAACTGATCTTCGTAGGGAAGGACGCCTAATTCCGAAAGAACGGCAAGGGCGCCGTCGTCGTCGCCTAGTTCGCGCTTGACTTGCGCGTCAAGAAAACGCGCGGTAAAAGAGGCGACGTATTGCGAATAGTTCGTCGCGATTTTGGAAAATTTGCCGCTCGCGCCTTTCAGACCTTCCGCATATTCCGGCGAGTCTTGCGGAAAAGTTCGAGCCGTCTGCGCTTGACACGTCGCCGAACGAACCAACAACTCAAGAAAAAGCGCCTTCGCCTTGTCCAGCTCTTTAGGATTCGACGACGCGTCGTTTTGCAAATTCTTCACGCGCGTTTGCGCTTGCGGCAAGGCGGCGTCTATGCGTTTCTTCGCGTCGGAAAAAGCGACTCGCGCCGCCAATAAACCCGCGTCGCGCGCCTCCTCCGCCGCGCCCTTTTTCCGCGCGTCGTCAAGGAGACGAGCCCCTTTTTCCAAGTCGAGACGCGCCAGCGCGGCGTTCGCTTCCAACGCGAATTCTCCGTCGGACGAACTCGACAGATATTTTTCAAACGCGTCGCGCGCCTGAGTCGCCAACGCGTCGCGCCGCGCGCTCGTCGCAGTCGCGTAAGCGTTCAACGCCGCCTCGCCGATTTTATAATCGATTTCGTCGTTTAACTCGGGCGTCTCTTGCCCGGAATCTTGGAGCGACTTCAAATAGACGAGCGCGACGTCGTCGTATCCGCGCGCTTTCAACGCTTCAAGGAACGCCTCGCGCTCTTCTTCGCCTCGAACGCTTGGGGAAACGAACGCGAGCAGTCCGAAAGCCGCCGAAAGAAAAACGACGGCTAGGGTGGCGCGAAAGGCGCGCTTGGCGTATAATGTCGAATATAAGGCTTGTCGCATGTCGTGTCGCTCGTCGACGCGTCGGGGCGTCGTCTGGAAAGTTGTCGCAACTTGTCGAGGCAAACGCGCGCGGCGGCGTCGCAACCCCGTATTTAATACATAATACACGATTTGTCAATGAAAATCAATCGTCCTTTTTATAAAATCGCGCTCGCGGCGTTTTTTTTCGTCGCCGTCTTTTGTCCAAATCGCGCTTTTTCCGGCGAAGAATCGACTTTCGTTCCCAAGGCGGCGCAAGAGAGTTGGGTCGACGACGGCTATCCTTTGCTTTTTAGCCGAGATCGCGCCGCGCTCGAAGGGATCGCGTCGTCGTTGCGCGAAAACAAAGACGCGCTCGTTCCATTCGCTTCCGCCGTCGATTTTCAGTTGCGCAAGCAGGGCGCGCGTTACAAGGGCAAGCTACTTTCGGTCAAAGGTCGCCTTTTACGCGCAGTTTACGTCGAACAACCCGGCGCGCGCGGATATTACGACCTCTGGATTTTATTGCCCGATTCGAAACGGAATCCGATTCGCGCGATCGCCTTCGAAGCCCCGAACGGTTTTCGAACGGACGGCGCGCTTGAAAACGCGAAACCCTATCCGCGCGACGTCCAATATCGCAAGGAGCAAATCGAAACGCTCGCCGTCTATTATCGAACGACCGCCTTTGACGCGGGCGACGATTTCTACGCGGCGCCGACCTTAGTCGCGCTCGATTTCAAAACGACGCCTTCGCCGACGTCGGAACGTTCCGAAAAAAAATCGACCCCGCTTTGGTTGCGAATTCACAGGGCGAGCGTTTTTGTCAAGAGCGTTCTTTGCGCGTTGTTAATTTGCCTATGGCTCGTCGCGCGCGCTTCTTACAAACGCGCTTTGAAACGCGCCAAAACGAAATTGACCGACGCGCGAACGTCGACGAAATCTGGCGCCGCGTTCTTTTTTGCCTTCCTCCTTGTTTACGCGTCAAGTTACGCGCAAGAATCGACGACGCAACGCGAAGAATTCTGGCGCGTCGTAACGAGCGCCGACCAAGACGAACTCGCGTTGGAACGGAAGACGACTCGATCCGCGTTAGACGCGCCGGAAGCCGCTAGACGGAGGGAAATCGCGCTGACGACCTTGGGACGTATGAAGCGTTTATTGACGCCGAGCGTCTTGCGCGAGTATGCGGACGACGACTTTCGCGCGACGACGTTGGGCGAGTACGTCGCGACTCCGCAAGAGAACCGCGCCGCGTTTAGTCGCGCGAGCGACGATTCGACGAACGTTTGTTATTTTGTCGGAGAACTGAAGGAGACGCGCGAGATTCCCCTTAACGAGTCGGAGAAGGAAAACAGAGGCGTCGAAAAGCTCTTACGCGCGGTCGCGACGCTCGATCAAGGAGGCGCGTGCGTCGTTTATACGCCGAAAGTTCCGAATTTTGAGGCGCCGAGCGGATTTTTTGACGCGGCGCAAGACTCGAAACGCGTCGCAGGAATTGGGTTGACGTTGGGAAGCGAATTTGTCGACGGAGAAACGGCGCCCGTCTTGCTTTCGGCGCAAATCGCTTGGGTTCCGACCGACGCGCCTTTAGGTCGCGCGGGCGTAGACCTCGCTTCTTTCGCAACGATTCCCGTTTTTGCGCGCGACGCTCTTGAAAAGGCGACGACGGAAAAGGAACGTAAACGAATCGCGCGCTCTTTGCGTTTCACGACCGACGACGCCAAGCCGTTTTACGAATCTTTGGCGGCGTCGAAACGACTTCAAGACGCGCGCGCGCCGATCCTCGACGCGTCGTCTTTGTTTCTCGAACCTGAAAAATTGCAAGGACGCCCCGTAAAATTGAGAGGTTGGGCGCGGCGCGTCAATTTGGCGCTGGTCGACGATCCCGACGTTCGCGCGTCGACGGGCGTGGAAAAATATTGGCAGGTCTATTTCTTTACGAACGATTCGCAAGGCGCGCCTTTGGTCTTGTGCGCCCTCGACTTGCCCGAGGAATTGGAACCGGGCGGAGGAAAAGAATATCGACGCGAAATAGAACTCGACGGCTTTTTTTATAAGACGTGGGCGTATAAGACTGCGGAAACGAAACGGGACGAAAAGAGCGGACAAGAAAACGAACTGTGGACGCGCGCCCCGCTGATTATTGGACGCGTTACGAAAACCTACCCGGAAGAAGACCGACGCGCGCCCGTCGACCCCTCGGCTGTCTTTGCAACGTTCGCCCTTTTGGCTTGCGCGTGGATTCTGTTGCGAAGATCGGCGATTCGACGGAACGAAGGACGACGAGAAAACGAGAAAAAATAAAAAGCCGATTTTTAAAATCGCCCCCTTGCGACGTCAAAAAGGTTTGTTATAATTCTACCTGTCGACTGGAAAGAGCGGTTCGTTCTTTGTCGGTTGTATTTTGCGGGCGTAGCTCAGTTGGCAGAGCACAACGTTGCCAATGTTGTTGTCGAGGGTTCGAACCCCTTCGCCCGCTCTTTTTTCCCTTTTCGGGCGTAAGTTCGAAGAGTTTTTGCGGGCGTAGCTCAGTTGGCAGAGCACAACGTTGCCAATGTTGTTGTCGAGGGTTCGAACCCCTTCGCCCGCTCTTTTTCCCTTTTCGTGCGCAAGTTCGAAGAGTTTTTTTGCGGGCGTAGCTCAGTTGGCAGAGCACAACGTTGCCAATGTTGTTGTCGAGGGTTCGAACCCCTTCGCCCGCTCTTTGGAGGTTCCTCTTTAGAGAGGTTTTTCCGGTTTTGGACATGGGTTTCGTTGGAAGCAGCTTGTTCCGAACGTATGGCTTTGCCTCTTAGGATTTTAGGCGCGCCTATGTTTTTCGGGCGCGCTTTTTTTTGCGGCGCGCTCTTCGCACGGGAGTTGTTTGCGCGCAATTTGTTTCAAGGCTGGAAAACGACGACGTTTTCGAGTCTTTTCTTTTTTCTTGGCGGCGAGTTTTAAGTCGGCAAGATTCTAGGAATTCGAACGTTTCTCCGACGATTTTTTATTCCAACGCTTATTGGTCGACGTCGACCGAGTAAGGACGCCGGTTTGAGTCGCGCGACGTTGGAAAATTGGCACGTGTCAGGATTGACCCTATCAGGAAAGCAAACGCTATGGAAAACGAATTTGACGAAGCCGTTGAAAACGAACAAACCAAGTTGAATATGGTCGTCGACGTCCAAGAAAAGAGTTCTTGCGAACGTCACATTAAGGTCGAAGTTTCGCGCGAAGACGTCGATCGTTATCTCGACCGCGAATTTGAAGAATTGAAAAACACCGCCGCGATCCCCGGTTTTCGTCCCGGAAAAGCCCCGCGTAAGATGATCGAAAAGCGGTTCCGCAAGGACGTCGCCGAACGCGTCAAGAATTCTTTGTTGCTCGACAGTATCCAGCAAGTCGAAGCCGACCAACAAATGACGCCGATTAGCGAGCCCGATTTCGACGTCAAAGCGGTTAAATTGCCCGAAGAAGGCGCGTTTATTTACGAATACGACGTCGAAGTTCGTCCTTCCTTCGATATTCCGAATTGGAAAGGGCTCAAGTTGGAAAAGCCCGTCCGCGAATTCTCCGGCGAAGACGTCGACGCCGCGATCAAACGCATTCAACAAAATTACGGTTCGCTCGAAGACAAAAACGAGCCCGCCGTCTCCGGAGATTATATCGTTTCGAAGCTGACCTTTGAACTTGACGGAAACGTCCTGTCCCAAGCCGATTCCGAAACGATCCGCATTCGTCCGACCCTTACGTTCCACGACTGCTCGATCGAAAACTTCGACAAGTTGATGGAAGGCGTTCAACCGAACGACGTTCGCAAGACGAAGCTCGTTCTTTCGAACGACGTCGCCGACGAAAATCTTCGCGGTAAAGAGATCGACGCCACGTTCGAAGTCTCCGCCGTCAAAAAGCTGGTCGTGCCCGAAGTCGACGCCGATTTCCTGCAACAACTTGGCGGATTCGAAAATATGGGCGATTTCCGCGATATGGTTCTGGAAACGTTGCAACGTCAGTTGGAACACGAACAACACCAGCGCGCGCGTCGTCAAATCACGGCGCAACTTACCGTCGACGCCAACTGGGATTTGCCTCCCAAGTTGCTGAAGGGACAAGCGGATCGCGAATTGAGCCGCGCTCTTTACGAACTTAAGCGCTCCGGGTTCTCCGACGAGCAAATTATTCGTCAGCTCAACGTTTTGCGTCGCAACAGCCAAGCGACGACCGCGCAAGCGCTCAAAGAACACTTCATTCTTGAAGCGATCGCCGAAAGCGAAAACATCGTCGACGAACAACAAGATTACGATACCGAAATTATGTTGATGGCGGCGCAATCGGGCGAAACTCCGCGCCGCGTCCGCAACGAAATCGAGAAGTCCGGCGGTATGGACGTCTTGCGCAACCAAATCATCGAGCGCAAAGTCATCAACAAGATTCTCGAAAGCGCCGAATTCGCCGAAGTTCCTTACGAAATGGAAGAAATCGCGAACGAAGAAGCCGTCGACCGCGCCGCAGGTTCCAACGAAGACGAAATTCCCGAAGTCTCCGAAGAGGAAGCCAAGGAAGTCGCTCGCGCCGCCGCCGAAGCCAAAGCCTGAGATTCGATTTAGTACTTGCTTTTGAACTTTGATTTCGTACAAGCCCTCGCGTTTTTTTAACGCGGGGGCTTTTTCGTTGCTTCATTTTTTACGACGAATTGCTAGCTACTGACGCGCCGAATCTTATTGCATCGTTCTTTTATCGTTGAATTTTTCTATTTTTTGTGAACGATTACGTTCAAAAGACGGAAAATTTAGCGCAAGTTTAACCACAGACTTGCGAAGAGCGTTTCGAAGTGATATAATACGGGTATAAACGCCTTAGACGTTTAGCCGTATAAAATTTGTGAGTTTTGTTTTGAAACGTACGTCTTGAAATTTTGAAAGTGGCGACAAGTTGGTTTCCATAGAGAATATCAGTTTACTCTTTTTGTTTTCCGAAATTGATACGGCGGTTGACGTAGGCGATATTATAAGCGCTCTTACATTGTTTACGATCGTCGTAAGCGGCGTTTGGGCGTTAGTACAGTGGAACTATAATTTAAGACTTCAACGTTCAGAAAGTCTTGAGAAATTGGTGGCAAAGTTTAGATCGGAGGAAGAACTTTGTGAAATGCTTTATCGGATTGATAAGAACGAGGAGTGGTATACCAAAGGATTTCACGATGGAAAGAAACTTGAACGACAAGTTGATAAACTGTTGACGTACCTTTCCTATTTGTGCTATTTAAAGGAAAACAACGTCATTAAGTCAAATGAATTTGATTTTATCAAATACTATATTGATCAAACGTTGCGCAACAAATCGACGCAAGACTATTTGTTTAACCTCCTTCACTACTTACAAGGAAAGGGGATGGATTTCCCCTTTCCTTTGTTGTTGAATTACGCCAAAAAGAACGGTTTTATTAAGGACGATTTTTGGAACGAAGACAACGCGGATTTTCAGCATATTATGATACCCTGAACAAGGATTAAGCGTTAACGTCGGTTTGTACAAAACATTTTTCCTCTTTGTTTTTGTTCGAACGACGAAAGAAAACGTTTGATTTATCTCAAAAACGATATTAAATTTGTAGAACGGGACGTTTACCCCCGCAGGCTACGTAGAAATTTTCGTTTTTTTTCAAAATGAGGTTGAGAAGTTTATGCCTTTAGTACGTCAGGATTCTATGGGATATAGCGTAGAAGATTTAGCCGTTTTGCCTCAAGACTGTGTTCGCAGGGCTCTTCTAATTGCGACGGGTTGTCATTCTCGTAGAAACGTGGGGCGCCTTCCAGGAGCCAGTCCCGACGTTAATTTGATTCGCGAACTCCTTCTTGAGCCTCGTTGCGGTTTTAAAGAAGACAACGTCGTTGTATTAAACGCAGACGACAGAAGTACCGATTGTCCGATAAAAGAAAATATTACGGAAGCGCTCGAAAAAAATATAAAAAAATGCGGCGCCAACGACTTTTTCTTTCTTTACCTTATCGGACATGGTTTTTACGATTCCAAAACGTCCACAGATTATTACGTTCCCTTTGACGCCAAGGTTGTAGCTAGTTCGGGAGACGACGTTTCGTTTTCAAATAGCGAGTGTTTTTCGTTAAAGTCGTTGAGAAAACTACTAGATAATTGTCAGGCGAGATATAAGTGGGTGGTCGTAGACTCTTGCCGTGTGAAGTTGAACAGGGATCGATTTGGCGTCGTATATAATCAAGACCAACAAGCGAACGGCAAATTATTCGATACGGGCGATTCTTTGTGGTTCCAAAGTTGCGGAATCGGTGAAAAAAGTTACGAAATTAAAGTTGAAGAGAACGGGAATATCGTTGATCACGGGCTGTTTACTTGGCTTTTTTACAAAGGCGCCAAGGGTGAGGCGGCGGATCGTTTCGGTCGAATTTCGCCGAAGGGGCTTTTCGACTATATCCGTAAAGGAATGGCGGAGTATTGTAAAAATGAAGCCGTTTTAACTCAAATTCCTTTGTCTAGTCCAAATTGTTCAGAGGATCGATTTCAATTTGTTTTTGCAGGATCAAATGCGGAAACTCTCTATAATGAGGCGCTCGATTTATTTTTATCAAACGACGATCAGGCGAATCAGGCGTTAGAAAAAATTACAGAAGCGTTAAAATTTGACCCAGAGAACGTTGAATATCAGAGATTGAAGGATCGAATTGAAGGTTTTATACGTTCTAAAGATATCGATACGCCGACGAATGATCCTCCAAAAGCTACGTCTAAGGGACTTCCTGTCGATTATCTCGATTCGAATGGTAAAGAATACCGCCTAATTAAAGCCGGTTTCTTTATGATGGGTAGTCCACTGACGGGTAAAGAGGTAGTCGCCAAGTATACGACTTCCAATAATCCCCGATGGTATGACGACGCCCCGCAACATAAAGTAACTCTTACGCAAGATTTTTATTTAGCAAAACGTCCTGTAACAAGAGGGGAGTTCCAACGATTTGTCGATGCGACGGGGTATCGAACGACGGCGGAAAAAGAGGGATCGGCATTTATTCTAACAAAAGCAGGACATTGGGAAGAGGTCAAGGGCAAAAGTTGGCTTGATCCTGGTTTTGAGCAGACGAACGAACATCCTGCCGTGTGTGTTAGTTATTTCGACGCCATTGAATATATAGGGTGGTTGAACTGGACGTCGAGCCCCGACCAAAACGGACTTAAGCCTTGTTATCGTCTTCCCACCGAAGCGGAATGGGAATATGCTTGTCGCGCCGGTACGACGACGGAATTCTTCTGGGGCGACGATGAAAAAGACGGCAAAGGTTTTTTGAACGCCGCCGGTACCGACGGAGGACCGTTTGGAATTAAATGGGATTATCGTTTTCCTTTTAAAGTCGGTTATCCTGCTACTTCTCCCGTCGGTAGTTTCAAGCCAAATCCTTGGGGACTCTACGATATGCTTGGAAACGTATGGGAATGGACGTCCGATAGGTATGGAGAATATCCAACAGGGGCGGTAAACGATCCGGAAGGTCCTGCGGCGGGGTCTTTTCGCGCGTTGCGCGGGGGGGGTTGGCGCAACGTCCCGGCGAGCTGTCGTTGCGCCTGCCGCGACGGCGGCGTTCCGGCGAGGCGGATCGCGAATTTCGGCTTGCGCGTCGCCTTTAGTTTGACCTCAAAATAAAAACCTTCTTCTCAAAGAAAAAAAATAAAAAACATCCGTTTTGCGAGTTTTCGCCCTCAAGCGCCCTCAAGGCGCCAAAGGGCGAAAACCCGCAAAACGGAGCGCCATACGGCGCCTTTTTTAAAAAAATCCAAAAAGGGGGTTCGGGGGAAAATATATTTTCCCCCGAGCGCTAATAAAGACTTAATGGGGATTATAACGAATATATTGATAATTACTGTTGATTGTATAATAATTATTAATAATGAAAGACTACCGACGTCGAAACGGAACGCAACGTTTGAGCGTCTCGCTTTTCAAACCGTTCCTAAATCGATTTGGAACGAACGCCCCCAAACAAAGGGACGACGACGAAACGGCTAAAACCGAGACGTCGACGTCCCTTTGTGTTACGTCGTTTATCAGAGGGCGAAGGTTAGTCGTCGAGCGACAATTTTAACTCGAAGTTTTTATCGGCTTTCTCTATCGTAAAGACCAGCTTGTCGTTGCCTCTTGGATAAATACCCGCGAGCGCCGAAATTGGAACGTCGTCTTCTTCCGTCTTGCC
>JAZRWW010000088.1:0-37843 GCA_045599865.1 Thermoguttaceae bacterium | reverse complement strand
CTTCGATATTCGCAGGGTCTTGTTCCGCGTAAGTTTTCTTGACGTATCCGCTGAGAAAGTAAAAATACTTCAAATAGGCGGGCAAGTCGCGCAACGAAAATCGAATTTCCTCGAGCGTGTCGAAATCCTGATAGAAAAACTCGTCGAAATTGCAGACCAAAACGCCCTTCGGCGCCTGATTTTTCACGACTTCGCTATGGCAATAATCGATCGCCTGACGATACGCGGCTTCTAGGTCGACGCCGCTTTTCTTCATTTCGATCAGAATCTGACGCGACCAGAAACAGTCGACGAATCCCTGAGCCCCGGTCGGCTTTTTTAGCGGGTATTCCAAATAAGTCGCCGCGTCGCGCCGATCGACGCCAAAAACGTTGAGAAATTCCATAACGAACGCCTGAGCCTCCGATTTTTCGCTTTTGCGTCCGCCTTCCCATATGGCGACGCAATCATACGCGCGGTTTAATATTTCGGTCGTGGATAGAATCATCGGTTCCCCTTTATACGTCGAGAACGTTTCTCTCGACCAAGTCGCAAGCGTCTGCGAAAAGCCGCGCATTTAAAAGGTCGTCGAGCGTCTAGTCGGTAGTTTTAGCGGTTGCGCTTGCGTTTTGGCGCGTTGATACGCGGCTTTCCGTGAACGCTTGCCAACGGCGCGACTTCCAACGACTCGATCGTCAAGAATTTCGCGCCTTCGTTCGTCAATTTCAACGCGCGATTCTCCGGCGCGGCGTTCGCGTCGGTAACCGTTCGCTCGCCGTTGACGCAAACGTCGACGATATTGCTCGTCGCTACGACGTCAAGTTCGATTCGCCCGGTCGACATATCGACGCGTTCGACGACGAAATCGTTAAGTCGAACCGCGCGTTCTGAAAAAACGACGCGCAACGTTCGTCCTTCTGCGTATTGTAGAGTCAAATCGCGCATTAAGTCGATATTTTGCGGATCGAACGCCGCCAAAAGACGCAATCGGAACCGATCGGGCAAAGGCGCTTCAAATTCTTCTGGAACGTTCTTTTCGACAAGCGTCGCGTCTAGCGTTTCCGGGATCATCTCCGGAACGAATTTTTCGCCGAGCGAACCGTCTTCGCGTCTGATCAACTCGTGAAAGACGGCGCAACCGCCGAACCCTTTTTCGCGCGTCCAACCGCAAATAATTCGTCGATCTTCGCCAAAGGGCGCCGTTTTCGGAACGTTGATTATTCCGTTCATCAAGATATTCGGCTCCGTCGGAATTTCCCAAGGACCAAGCGGCGATTTTGAACGTCGATAATATCCGTTCAAATGATTGGCTATCAAATAATAATCGTCGCCCCACTTGAACCAGTCGGGGCATTCGGGCTCGCCGTTTTTATGCGTGTAGACGGGATCAAGGAGCGTCCAATCTTTCAAGTCGTCCGATACGGCGTGAGCCCAACAGCCCTTGCCGCGATAGTTCGTCGTAACATACATATGAAACTTGCCGTCTCGCGGGTCTTGGAAGACGACCGGGTCGCGCGTTCCTTGTCCGTACCCCTCGGGCATTAGGAACAGCGGCTTCGGCTCCTGTTTCTCAAAATTTATTCCGTCGTCGCTCGTCGACAAGCATAACAAGCCGTAAACGCTCTTTGTTTCGCCGTTTGGCAAGGTATATTCGACGGCGCGATTCGCATAAAACGCGTAATATTTGTCGTCGTGAAAAAAGACGGAGCCCGTGCAAATGGAACCTTCGTTTTGATCGTCGATAGGAACGACGAAAGACCGATGCGTCCAATGTTTCAAGTCGGTCGACGTCGCTTGAATCCACTGATGCGCGCCGAATCCGTTTTTAGCTCTATGATGATTTTTATCAAGCAGACACATAAAATGGAAGACGCCTTCCGCGTAAAAGGGCATGCAGTCCCCGACGGAATATTTATTCGCGGGCTTCCAATACTGCAACGAAGCGCCGGAGCCGTCGTCGACGCGCGAACGCGAATCGACGCGCCCTTCGCCGCCCGAAAGCGCGACGATCTCTTCGTCGCTCAACGCGCGATCCCACACGGCGACAAAATCGACGTCCCCTTCGAATTCGGCGCGCGGCTTGGCGTCCTTCGCGTTCGAATCATATTGCGCGCCGAGTAAAAAGCGCGCGTCGTTCGTTCGGATCGTTCCCAGCGTAAAGTCTTCGTCGCAACAACGCCCGTCGACGAACAGTTCCATTTTCGCGGAATCGACGCGGCAATAGACGTCGTGCCAAGCGCTCGTCGCGGCTTCTGGATCGAGCGTCTCCGAACGAGGCGCGACGCAGGAAAGCAAGCCGTCGTTCTTCGTCGTTCCGACTTCGGCGCCGATCGAATCGTTTAGACAGTATAAATTGAACGCCAAAACTTCGTGCCCGCCGTGCTTCGACATAATCGGCGAATTGTTCCAAACTTCCGGCGCGCAACGAAATCGCAAGCCGAACGTCAAGCCGTCTCCTTCAATTTTGAGTTTTGCGTTGGCTTCGTCGCTAAACTCAATCCAGCCGCCTTTGGCAAATCGCGCGACAAGTCCGTCTCCGCCGCGTAGTTTCGATTCAATTTGTTCCGATTCGGAAAGCGCGACGCCAAGTTCGACGTTTTCCGACGCTTTCGTCGACTCGTCTTCCCGTCCAAAATTCCAATGCGCGACGGCGTTTTTCAACAAAACCTCGGGCGCGACGTCGGCGGCGCGACAAGGCGAGAACGCCGTCAAAGCGACTAACGCGCCGTAAAACAATACGATCTTTTTTTTCATTTGTTCCATCTAACCTTTCGAAAACGTCGCGTTTACTTGGCAAATTGTTTCAAATCAACGGGCGTAGAGACGCCTTCAAGAGTCGGCTCGATCGGCGGAATCGACCCGTCGGACGCAAATTCAAAACGATCAAGACAAGTCTCGCGCCCCCAGCCTCCGACGGGTTGAGGCTGAATAATGCGGTGATAGAAAATATAATTCTCCCCGTTCGGCAGGAACAAGAAAGAATGATGCCCCGGTCCGAAGATATTTTTTTCGGGTCGTTTCGACAAAATAATCGCGTCTTTTTCCGGGCTGACGAACGGTCCTAACGGAGAATCGGACGTCGCGACCCAAACTTGATAATTCGGATCGCGCGTGTCGTTTTTCGACCACGTGAGATAATAGCGTCCGTTTCGGAAAAAGACGAAGGTTCCCTCAAAGAAATTCGGCGGCGTAATATCCTTGATCGTCTCAAGTTTCAGGGACGTCATATCGTCGTTAAGTTCGGCGACGCAAAGATAGGAATTGCCCCAGTACAAATAATTCTTGCCCGAATTCGGATCGCAAAAGACGTAAGGATCGATCTCGACTCCCCCTCGTCCCTTCGGGCGCAAATTATGTCCGACGATCTCGCCCGCGTCGACGAAAGGACCGACGGGATCGGAACCGACCGCGACGCCGATCTTTTCGTTCGCGCAATAGTAGAAATAATAACGGAATTCGCCTTCGCCGACCTCTTTTTCGATAATCGAAGGCGCCCAGAATTTCTCTCGTTCCCAGCGAATATCCTTCGCGGAAAGAACGAAGCCTTCGTTGCGCCAGTCGACTAAATTGTCGCTCGAATAGGCGCAAAATCCTTTAGCGCTCGAGGTCGGATAGACGTAGACGCGTCCCGTTTTCTTCGAAAATAAAACTTCGGGATCGGCGTTGGCGCCCGGTAAAATTGGATTGCGATATTTTTTACCGTCGTCGGCTTCGCTCGAATCGACCAAACATAAATCGGCGCAACTTAACGCGACGCAACCCAACGAGGCGCGTTTCAACAATTCGCGCCGCGTCAAACGGAATTCGGAATATTTCAAGGCTGACTCCTAATCGTTAAAAAGGCGAGTCGGAATAAAAAACAATACGATCGTTATTGTAAGACGTCGACTAAGCGTTTTCAAGAAAAAACGCTTAGATTTCTATAAAAAGGACGTTTCTTGTCAAAATCGCAAAGTCTCTATGGAACTTTTCTCGACGTTTAGAAGGAAAATCCAACCTTCTCGACTCCAAGTCGCGCTTGTTTTACGACAAGCGAAAAAAAAGCAAATCGTTCTCTAAGGTTCTTGAGAAAGACTCTTTAAATCGGTATAATGAAATTATGCGAGACAAAGGTCTCGCGCGTTGGGAACAACTTTTTCGGATCAGGCTTGACAACGCGCCGACTATCCGAAAAAGTCCGTCTTCGTCCATAGTTATGTTCTTGGATTAGCTTTTCTCCTTTTTAAAGGGTAGAAAGCGCTAATCAAACGGAGAATTCAATGAAATTTACGTTGGCTTATTTCGTCGCGACGTCGTTTGTCGTCGCGATCGTTAGTTCGGCGCTATCGCCGGTCGCGGATGCGGCGAGTCCCTTGCCAAAATTGAAAGTTAGGGAAAACAAGCGTTTTTTAACGACTGAAACGGGCGCGCCGTTCTTTTGGCTCGGCGACACGGCTTGGGAATTGTTCCACCGTTCGACGCGCGAAGAAGCGATCCAATACTTGGACGCGCGTCGCGCGCAAGGCTTCAACGTCGTTCAAGCCGTCGCCGTCGCGGAGTTGGGCGGTCTTGACGTTCCGAACCGATACGGTTTCTTTCCGTTCGTCGACAAAACGGCTCCGACTCCCAATGTCAAAGAGGGCGCTGAAAACGATTATTGGGATCACGTCGATTTTATCGTCGACGCGGCAAACGAGCGCGGAATATACGTCGGTTTCCTACCCTCTTGGGGCGCGTACTGGAAAGAAGGACAAATTCTAACGCCCGAAAACGCCGAAAAATACGGCGAATGGCTGGGACGACGGTACAAGGAAAAAGGAATCGTTTGGATTTTGGGCGGCGACAGAACGATCGACAACGAACGCGAACGCGCGACCGTCGAAGCGATCGCGACCGGCTTGCGTCGCGGAGACGGCGGAGCGCATTTGATCACGTTCCACCCGCGCGGCGGAGGCGGCTCGTCCGAATATTTCAAGGACGCGCCTTGGTTCGACTTCCATATGCGCCAAAACGGGCATAACGTCGAATACGGTTCCTACGCGCCGACAGTCGCCGATTACGCGCTCGAACCGACGAAGCCGGTTTTGGACGGCGAGCCGATCTACGAGGATCATCCCGTAAGTTTCAATCCCGACAAACTAGGACACTCGATCGCCGCCGACTGCCGTCGCGCGTTCTATTGGGACGTCTTCAACGGAGCGTTTGGACATACTTACGGTCATCACTCAATTTGGCAATTTTACGACTCGAAACGAGAAGGCTGCAACCCGATCAACCGACCTCTATTCGACTGGCGCGACGCGTTGGCGCGACCGGGCGCGTCGCAAATGAAGTTTGGCAAGGCGCTGATCGAATCGCGACCGTTCTTGACGCGAATTCCCGATTCGGAGCTGATCGTTCCCGACGTAAACGCGAGTTCCGTACCCGGAGCGGGAACGCGAAGATTTGTCGCGACGCGCGACGAAGCCGGAACGTTCGCGTTCGTTTATTTTCCCGTCGGACGCGCCGCGACGATTCGAACGAGTCGATTGAAAGCTAAAACGTTGCGCGCGTGCTGGTTCGATCCGCGAACTGGAAATTCGACGGAAATAGGCGAATTTTCCAACGAAGGCGAACTCCGTTTCGAACCGCCGACCGTCGGCGAAGCGCTCGATTGGGTTCTCGTTCTCGACGATTCGGCAAAAAAATATCCGGCGCCTGGAACGAAAAAACGTTGAAGCGTAGGTTAAAACAGCGTATGTTAAAACGTCGAAATTTCAAGGGAAAACTTCGTTCGGCGAACGATTAAAAAGCCGGTTCTTAAAAGTCTTCAAAAAAAACAAGACGCCCCTTGAACCGTTCTAAATATATGTTACATTCATTAGTAACAAAATGATATTTACAGGAAATCCTAAAATGCAATCGCCCCAGAACGAATTATTGCAGGAATTTCGAGACGTTTGCAAAAAGGTCGGTTGGAAATTAACCGCGTTGCGATTTGCCGTTTATTGTTTGTTAAAGGACGACAAAGAACATCCGGTCGTAGACGACGTTTGGGCGGCGGTGCGACGCGAGACGCCCGCCGTTTCAAGAGAAAGCGTCTATCGAATTTTGAACGATTTTGCCGAGAAAGGGTTGATCGCCGTGTTAGATCGCGCCGACGTCGTGGCGAGATACGATTCTAATCCCAAGCGACACGACCACTTTTTTTGCGAGCGTTGCGGTCGAGTCTTTGATTTTGAAGTCGTCGACCTTGAAAAGTTAGTCAAGCCGCTTGTCGACAAGACGGGTCGGATCGATTACGTCGAAGCGAGAGTCAGAGGCGTTTGCCGCGATTGTTTGAACAAAGAACAAACAAATAAAAACGCCGTCGAACGACAAGCGGCGCGTTTAGGAGATTCGGCAAACAGCTCGTTTAATCCGTTTTAAACGAGTCGTTTGTCAGGCGTGTTAGAGAGTACGAAAGGAAAGCTATATGTCTACGAAGAAAAAGTTTGTCTGCAAGGTTTGCGGTTACGTCTACGAAGGCGACGAAGCGCCCGCCAAGTGCCCTCAATGCGGAGCCCCTCGTTCCAAGTTTGAAGAAAAGATCGACGCTTCGATCGGTTCCTACGCGACTGTTCATTCGATCGGCGACGGCAAAGTCGAAGACGAAGAAATTGTCGAAGGACTCCGCGCCAACTTCAACGGCGAATGTATGGAAGTCGGAATGTATCTCGCGATGAGTCGTCAAGCGGAACGCGAAGGCTACCCGGAAATCGCAGAAGCGTTCAAACGCTACGCCTTTGAAGAGGCCGAACACGCGTCCAAATTCGCGGAACTCCTCGGCGAAGTCCTTGTCGCCGATACGAAAACGAACCTTAAAATGCGCGCGGAAGCGGAAGCGGGCGCTTGCGCCGGTAAATTTGATATTGCCAAGAAAGCCAAGGCGCTCGATTACGACGCTATTCACGACACGGTTCACGAAATGGCGAAAGACGAAGCGCGACACGGAGCCGGTTTCACTGGTTTGCTCAAGCGTTATTTCGGCGAATGAATCTAAGTCGGCGCTTAGTCTCTCGACAAAGCGCCCGTCGGAACTAGCGACGAGCGGAAACGTTCGTCGCTTTCGCGTCCTGTTTGCGTCATAAGGCCGAGCGCAAACGGACGCTTCTTATAAATTGTCTAATTGAAAAAATTTTTTCGAAAAATAGTTGTTTTTCTCAACAATTTCTCTTATAATTACCCCCAGTGTCAACGGCGATTTGCGACGAGGCGATTCCGACCGCAAATTTCCACTTCCAACCCTCCCTTTCCCAACAAAGGATAGCTATGAAAAACAAACGCGCGCATATTGATAGACGTACGTTCTTAGCCGCGTCGGCGTCGGCGCTTGCGGTTCCGCTTTTTGTGCCGGGCAGCGTCTTCGGATTCAACGGCGGAGTGTCCCCAAGTAATAAGATCGTCCTGTTCCATATCGGTCTGGGCAATCGAGGCAACGAATTGCTCGGCGGTTTTCTGAACAACGCGAATTTCCGTTCTTTGGGCGTCTGCGACTGCTACAAAGCCCATTTGGATCGCGCCGCCGACCGCGTTAAGAACCATTATCGCATTAATTCCGTTCCCACCTACGCGCATTATGAAGACGTTCTTCAACGCGACGACTTCGACGCGATCGTCTGCGCCTGTCCAGACCATTGGCACACGAAGATTTCAGTCGAAGCGTGTCAAGCGGGCAAAGACGTCTACTGCGAAAAGCCGCTGACGCTCACGCTTCAAGAATCTCGCCTCATCGTTAAAGCAGCGCGCAAGTATAACCGCGTCTGCACGAGCGGAAGCCAACGCGTTATGGAAGACTACGGGTATATGGCGCCGATTATCAAGAGCGGCGCGATCGGCGAAGTGAAGGAAGTCTTCGTCGGACTCGGCGATCCTCCGCGACACGCCTACTTGCCGGAACAGCCGATTCCCGAGGGATTCGACTGGGATCGTTGGCAAGGTCAAGCGCCCTTGGCTCCTTACAACAGCGAACGTTGTTCGGGCAATTACGGCGGCGGTTGGCGTCGTTACACCGAATACGGCAACGGATTCCTCGCCGACTGGGGCGCGCACAAATTCGGCGGCGCCGCGTATATTCTTGGAGTCGACTTGGAAGAGCCGGTCGAACTTCAGCCCGCCGGGTATAACGAACAGCCTTACGCTTGCGCCGTCTTTAAGAGCGGGCTCAAGATGTATCACGCGTGGAACGGTCCGCACGATATTACGTTCGTCGGCACGGAAGGCGAATACAAGCACAATCAAACGAAAATGAACCCGATCAAGCCGGTCGAAGTTCGTCGTTATTCGGGCGGCGCGACCAACATTGCCGACGATTTCGCTTTCTGCGTTCGCAATCGCCTGCGTCCGTTCCAAGATTTCCAATACGGCGCGAATACCGCTTCTTTGTGCCAACTTTTGGCGATCGTTCACAAACTCGGTCGTCGTCTCGTCTGGGATTCCGCCAAATGCGAATTTGTCAACGACCCGGAAGCGACGAGACACGTCTCCAGACCGCAACGTTATCCTTACGTCATCCCCGAAGTGTGAACCCCAAACGTTTCGGTTATTCAGTTAGAACAACAAACGCGTAAGCGTTTATAACATACAGGAATTCATAATGAAATTAACTTGGAAAACGTTCGTGTTCGGCGTCGCGTCGGTCGTCGCGCTTTGCGCCGCGTCCCTTCAAACGTTCGGACAAGACGCCGCCGCGAAATTCGCGGAATGGGCGCCCAAAATGTCTCCGCAAAACTTTGCCGACGATGCGCAAGTCAAAGAAATGGAAGCCGCGCAACAAGGCTGGATGTATTTCTGCTTGCAAGACGGCGCCAAGTCGCCCGAACTCCGCGCCGAAACGAATAAATTGGCGCTCGACGCCCTTAAAGGAGACTATCCCGTCGCGACGAAGGCGTGGCTGTTGCACGTCCTGCAATGGGTCGGCGACGATTCTTGCGTCGACGGTCTCGCCGCGCTTCTGACGAGCGACGAGCCGCGCTTGTTCGACGGCGCCGCGCGCGCTTTGGCGCAAATTCCGACGGAAAAAGCGCTCGACGCGCTCAAAAAGGCGCAAGCGGATTCGAAAGAGCCGAAGCGCTTCGACTCCTACATTAAGGCGCGTTCGGTCGATTTGTCGATCGGCGTCGAAACGGAGCTTCCGCTCGCCTTGTCGCAAATTTCCGACGCTGATTTCGACGCGTATATGAAGGGCTTCGGCGCCCTTTCGCTCGACGACCAAGCGCGCGCGCTCGGCGCCGTTCGCGTTCGTAAAGCGAAGAATTACGAGTCTCTCGTCGTAAGCGAAATCGAAGCCGCGCCCGAATCCGACGAAGTCAAACGCGCCGCGGTATTGGCGCTCGAAACGATCGGATCCGGCAAAAATTTCGGCGTCTTGTACGACCAACTTTCGAAATATGATCGCGGTCTGATTGTTCGCGTTATGAAAAACATCGTCGCGGACGACTTTGACGCCGCCGTCGTCGACGCGCTCAAGAAGGAAAAGGACGGCGCCAACTTGGCGTCGTTGGCGGAAGTCGTCGGCGGTCGTTATATCGTCTCCGCCGTCGCGAACTTGCTTGACGCCGCGAAAAAGGACGACTGCCCCGCGCGTCTCCAACTCCTTGCCGCCGCAGAACGCCTTGCGACTAAAGCGAATATCGCCGACTTTGTCGACGCCTCATTGGCGATCGCCGACCGAGGCGACCGTGATCGCGCCGAACAAATTATTTCGCGTCTGTGCGAAGGGGACGCCTCGCCCGTCGTCGCGATGATGAACAATCAAAACGGCGCGCAAATTATGTTGCTCCTTGGTCGTATCGGCGGAGACGCCGCGCTTGCGACGATCGAAAAAGCGTTGAATTCGGGCGACGCTCAAGCGAACGCTTTGGCGGTTCGCGCCTTGTGCAACTGGCCCAACGCCGTCGTCTGGGAAAAATTGCTCGCCGCCGCGCAAGACAAAGCCTACCCGGAACAAATCCGAATTCAAGCGTTGCGCTCCTTCATTCGCGTCGTCTCGCTTCCCGACGAACAAGACGGAATCGACATATCCGGCAAAGACAAGCTCGCCAACTTGAAGAAAGCGTTCGAACTTGCGACGCGCGACGACGAGCGCAATCTCGTTCTTGAACGCGTCGGCGCCGTCCGCGAGCCGGAATCGGTCGAATTCGCGTTGCAATTCGTCGATACGGACTCCTTGAAAAACAAGGCGATCAACGCCGTTTTGGATCTTGCGCACCAAGACTACTTGCGCAAGCAAAACAAAGATTTGTTCCTTAAAGCGCTCGACGTCGTTCTCGAAAAGGGCGACCAAGGGCAAAAAGACCGCGCCGGAAATTACAAGAGCAATATTCGCTGATTTTCGACTTGATTAAGAAGTCTTTTAGACGCGCTCGGAACCGATATAACGCGGTTCCGAGCGTTCTTAACGTATGATTCTAAACGCGACGTCGATAATTTTAGAGAAAGCGTAAAATGGACGAATCTAGCAAAGATGTGCAAAGCGATCTAAGACCGTCGATTCCATTGGATTCGGGCGTCGGCGACAAAAAAGAAAAGGTTCTACCCATCGTTTTAAATTCCGCCGAAGCGTTACAAGCGCTACAACTTATGATCAAGGATATTGCAAATATCCAAGACCCCAAAGATGCAAGCGAAGCTCGTAAAGAGTGTTACGGTTTTTACAAAAAAATCCTTGACCAGATGGAACCGGCTGAAACGCTCCGAATTAGAGAAAAAAGTAAGCAAATTATCTCGACAAATGAACGGCGTGAACAAAGATTACGTTTGATATTTTTTTTCTTTGTTTATGCGACTCTGTTGGCAACTACTCGTACGTTTTTTTACAACGCAACAAGGGTTGACGTAATAGCCCTTGATGTTGTTATTTTCTCTATTGGATTAGCAACGATAATATATGGAACTTTGTTTGTTATTTCTCTTTTCAGAAGGTAGAACAAGTGAACAATTCACAATTACCTGAAGCCTCCTCTTCTCGCCAGTCTATTTCCACAACCGACGATGCGTCAATATCTCCGTCTGTCGTTCCAGAATCTTACGCCGTTAGTTCCCCAAACGTTACTCAAGAAGAGCTTTTGAAAACGGAATACGTTTGCGCTTATAATAGTCTTCTGCAAGCTGAAGCCAAATTGGAACAGAATCCAAGGAATAGGATCGCGCAGAAAGATCGAGCTTACTGGCTTGATCAAATTGAGGAAATTCGTAAGAACATAGCCGAAAACGGACAGTCCTTAGAAAGCGTGCAAGCCACGGTCAAAGTCGCCCAGACAAAAGTTGCAATTCAACAACGAAGTAAAACTCAAACGTATTGTATTGGCGCTCTTGTTTTTCTCACCGCATTATTTACCTTTGCAAGTCTTTACTGCGTCAAGATCGGCGAAAACGCCCTAGGAACTGCGTTTTTTTGCGTTCTTTGTTGTTTACTGTTCGGCGTGTTTTTGGGTCTGCTCATCGTAATGATCTTACGTTATCGTGAAAAAAGAAATCGTTAAAAGATTATGGAAAGAGTTCTTCCAGCTTCTCTACGTTGCGCGCGATTCCGTCGACCGTTTCCATTTTCATCTTGTCCATTTTATACGACGTCGAACGATCCTCGTCCGGCTTCCTTTCTTATTTTGCATGCGTTCACTGAAAGCCGCGTATCAACGATACGCGGACTGTTTGGGCTTGTAAAAGCGCAAAACCGAAGAAGTCGTTTTAACGCTCTTGAACCAAAACGACGCCTTTTTGGTAATTCAACGTATCCGCGCATCGTTGATGCGCCGCTTTTCATTAATACGCGGCTTTCCGTGAACGCTTACCTTATTTTTTGCGCTATCAATTATTTAAACGGAACGTAAACGTTCTCATAAAGTCGCCGGACGTCAGTTCGACGATTTAAAGAAGGCGGAATCGTTTTCAACCTTCGCGTAAGAACGCCTTGTAAAAGCGTTGTTCTTTGGTTGTAAACGCGTTGATTGCGCGGAAACGACTAAATCGCCGTTTAAAATATGGAAAAATCGCGATTAAAAATTAAACCATTCTTTTTCTTTGCTTTGTTCGATTTGTTCAAGATCGTCCTCGTCCAATTCGTAAGTCGTCCAATGCGTATTGGAGGAGTTTTCACCGTCTCTTTCTCTTTCCAAGCCGATTCCGTTTTCATAAAAAATATCCTCGACCATTCCGCAAATCGCGGAGCCGTATCCCCATCCCAAACCTTCCGCCTCGTCGCCCAATTTCAAGAGTCGCTCTTTAAATTCCTTAAAAATCGCCTCGCATTCGCAACACTTCGTCGCCAGTTTCGTCAAATCGTCCGCAGCCGAAATCAAGGGATCGTAAAATTGATCGTTTATGTCGCCCCATTCCATAGTATAGGCAAGCGCGGACTCTTGAAGCGTCAACGACAAATCGACCGCGCCGCGAACGTCGCCAGTGCCTTTGAGATAATCGCGAATCTTTTTTTTTAGTCCGCCGATGCGCGGCGGAGCAACGTAGCCCTTTCGATCAAGTCCAAAAGGTCGCGCGATACTTTCTCGAAATTCCTTCAATAAGGCGTCGGTTCCTAACGCATCCTTTAGGAAAATCGATCGAATAAGTTCCGCTAAGTCGTTCGAACTGCAATATAGTTTGCCAATATTGTCGACCAATTCGGCGACGTCTTTATTGCGCAAAATACTTTTTACTTGCTCCCACTTTAGTCTTCTTTCTTTCGTGGAAAACGGAGACGCGTCCGACGACGATTTTTTAGTTCGCCCAGCAGACTTCGCGACGGATTTTTTAACGCGTTTAACGTTCTTTTTAACGCATTCGCTTTCGTTAGTCGACGCGCTTGACCGCGACGTCGACGCCTTTTTGACGCTCTTTTCAACGGGCGTCGTATTCGTTTGCCCCGTTATGGAAGTTTCGACGGAATCATTTTTTGACGTTTTCTTTTTTATGCCCACTCCCAAGTTTCTCCTCGACGCAACGCGTAAAAATTCGGCTTTGACTTGTTTTAAAAAGAAGCCGCGTAAGAGCCGACTACGAAGCGTCGTCGTCTCGCACGCGGCAGTTTTTGAACGATCAACGGATCGACTATTCGGCGCAGGGAACAAATCCGCCCGCGATTACCCAAGCGACGCGAGTAGGCTCGTCGCTGGTCAACTTCAACAGCCCGGTTTCTTGATCGATCGCGTAAACGTAAATCGAGCCCGATTTCTTGTTGCTGACGATCAAAAATTTGCCGGTCGGATCGAGCGTGAAGAATCGCGGGAATTTTCCGTTCGAAGAAACGCGTTGCAACAGGGGGAATTCGACGTCGGAACCTTTGGCGCCCTTGACGATCGCGGTCGCGTCGAAAGCGACGACGGTGTTTTGTCCGCGATTCGTCGCGTAAACGACCGTTTTGCCGCTCGCCGTCTCAACCGCCGTAATCGCGGCGGTCTTGTTGCCGTAGAAAAATTCTTTACCGTCGACGAGCGCTTCTTCGTCGGTCAGTTTTACGCGATATTCGTCTTCGATGGTCGACCAGGTTCCGAGTCTTTCGCTCTTGCCTTCTTTGAAATCGAGACGGAAGGCGGAAAGGGTCGAATCAAGTTCGTTGATCGAGAAAACGATCAATTTGCCTTGCGCGTCGTCGACAAACGCGAGGTGGCGCGGTCCGGCTCCGGCGGGCGTGGCAAGGAACGGGATTTCCGGGTCTTCGTCGAGTTCGCCGGTCTTTTCGTTCACGCGCGCTATATAAATTCTATCGGAGCCCAAATCGCTCATAAACATACGGCAAACGCCGTCGGTCGTTATGAAATAAGCGGAGTGTCCGTAGGGATGGTTTTGACGACGCGTCAAAGGACCGGAGCCGTCGCGGAAATATTTCGCCGTAACGTC
The DNA here is from genome assembly GCA_045599865.1 of Thermoguttaceae bacterium. Classification (GTDB taxonomy): domain Bacteria; phylum Planctomycetota; class Planctomycetia; order Pirellulales; family Thermoguttaceae; genus RUG369. The sequence goes on along the minus strand of JAZRWW010000088.1, from coordinate 24,034 downwards.
GGCGACGCTTCCGTCTTCGTTTAGCGGAAAGAGCGAGAAATCGCCGCTCGTATAATTTGCGGCGTTCAAAAATTTTCCGTCGGAGCGAACGCACACGTGGCAGACGCCGGATCCGGTCGTCGGCTTGTGGTTAATCAACGTCAAATCGCCGGTTTTCGGATCGGCTTTGCAGGCGTAGGCGTTGGCGCCCCCGTCTTTCGGATCGGCGCTACCGATAAAATAAAGGAGATTCTTGTCGGGCAACGAATCGATATATCCGGAGAAGGACGCTTTCAAAACGAGTCGAACGTCCGAAATTTTGCCCGTCTCGGAATCGAATTTTCCAACGTAAATTCCTTCGGAACGAGGAACGCCGTATTCGTCTTGTTCGGGCGTCGTTTTATCGGTCGACGTTCCCATATAGAACCAATAATCGGCGGCGAAGGTCGTCGCCGCTTGCAACGCGCACATAGTCAACGCGGCAAATAAAACGCGCGGCGCTCTTAGTTTCCATAATTTCATAATAATATTCTCCTCACAACTCAAGGGAAACAACGACGTCGTTCAAATCGGCAAATTCAATTTGCGTCTATTTGTCGTCGAACGACGTCTCTATTGTACCAGACGTTCGGACGAAATTCAACCGACGAAACGCGTTTCTCGTCTATTCGATCCGCGAATACTTGAAGGAAACGGCGGAACGCTTCGGCAAAAAGACTTCGACGCCTTCGGTCGCCAACGTCGCGCCGGAAATTGTCGTCGACTCGCGCGTTTCGAGATTCTCCCAACGGTAAACGCCCGTCGGATCGATTTGGCGCGGCTTCACGACGAAAGATTCTTCGTCGTTCTTCTCGTTGCGAACGCAAAAGACGCAACCCGACTGGCGTTTCGACGTCGTTAAAGGCGCGTCCTTCGCGAAACGCGCGACCGCGTCTTTCGACTTAGAAATCGGGCTCCCTTGTTCGTCGGCTTGGCGCGAATCGTCAAACTGCCAAACGCTCCAGTCGTTTTCGGTAAAACCGCCCTGCAACAAATAATAATCTCCGTCGACCAGTAGTTCGCGGACGGCGAAATAACGGTCGGCGTAATTGCGTTTGCTCGGATTCGGATTCTCTAAGAAATAGGGTCGAACGGTGGAAAAAGGCGCGACGTCGATCGTCGTTTTGTAGACGTCGTATTCGTCCTTTTCAAAGTTGAAATCGTGCGGATCAATGTTTTTATAGTAGACAAACCAACGATTAAGCGCGTCGTGACAACGCTGTTTTTCGACAAAATCAAAATAACCGACGTCGGAATAGTGAAGCGGGACGGCGCCAAGTCGCAACGTTTCCAGATCGTTGCGTCGACCGCCGCTAGCGCACGTATCGAAAACCAAGTCGGGATTTTGCGCCTTAAGATTCTCCCAAAAACGATAGAGCCCGCAAACATACCTGTTTTCGGCGTATCCTTTGCGATCGTTGAAATTCGGATCCTTTTCTTCCAGCGATTCGAGAAAAACCAGAGGACCGGCGCCGTTGGAATCCTGACGATAAATCGAAACGCCGTTCGTCCGAATCATATCGCCGATCTTTTTCGACAAATAGTCGACGGTTTCGTCTGACGTCAAATTCATTCGATAACTTTCGACGGCGATTTTATCGGGCACGACGTATTTTCGGTTCTCGTCGTTCAAATTGTCTTTGTAGACGCGTTCCGGCTCGAACCAAAGAACCAAGTCGCCCTTCTTTTCCCCCGGCGCGACGTTCGCCAACTCGTCGGCGACGGGGCGCAATCCCTTGGGAAATCTTGCCGGATCAAGCGTCCAATCGCCGACGGCAAACCAATATCCGACGAACGTTTTAATCGCGCCTTCGCGCAAATACCAGCCGGCGTCGATCCAGAGTCCCTCGCACGGATAACCTAGCGCGCGCAATTTACGAATCGCGTCGATTTGTTCGTCGGCGGTAACTTTGTCGTAAAGCTCGCCCCGATAAAAGACGTCGAGAACAAATTTCGGTCGTAAAACGACGTTCTCCTGTCGCGGCATAACGTAACGACGGAACCAATCGCGCCACAGATTCGTCAAATCGGAGCCGGTCGGAACGGCAAAGAGCGTAATTCGCGGCGTTCGAATTTTTTCGCCCGGCTTCAAGTAGAGGTCGACGTCTTTTTGACCCGCGACGAACCGCGCGTCGCCCGAGGCGTTCGACTCGAAAGTCGCCGTCCAGCGTCCCGTCCAACCGATCGCGACGATATACGAACGTTCGCGTCCCTCGACGACGAAATAAGGAAAGGCGCCGAAGGAAGGATAAGCCTCGCGCGGCGTGAAAGAACGCGGCTCGCCCGGCGTCAAAGGAACGGTTTCGAGTAGGTAATTTCGTTTAGGATCGGATTCCTCGCCGTAACCCGACGTCAACTTGGCGTCGCCGCCCGTCGGCAAAAGGACGTCGACCGCAACGACGTCTTTTAAATTCGGCGAATCGACGTCGGAGACGTTTTCAAACCAGACGACGCTCTCGCAACAAGGGTAATCGGCGTATGTCGTCGTCTCGCAAGTAATTTTCAAGCCGCCGGCTTCGTCGAACGTCTCTTGCGTTCGAACTTCGACGGGTTCGCGCGGAAAAGCGTCTTGATCGGAAGAAGGATATTCGCGGACGTCGATCGCCGTCTTCACGTTTGAAAGAACCGCGCCCGACGCGTCGAGAAAACCTTGACGTTCGACTCCGGCTAATTGAAAACGAAAGGCGTTTTCGAGTATTTTTTGCGCTTCGTAATCGGCGCCCCAAAGAAAAGTCGGAAAAAAAAGTCCGACGACAAGCAAAAAAGCCGTCGACAAGCCGTCAAAAAATGTCAAGCGCATAAGGTCGCCCCCAAGTTTGCATCCAAATTAGTCCCGCCGTTCATTAGGGAAAAGAGCGAAAGTCGCGTAATAAACCGCGTCGACGTTCGCTCCTCATTATAACTGAAGAAAAAGCGCGCGACAAGAGGCGGAAATTTTGTCGTGCTATTGATTTTACAAGTTCGGCGCTTTATAATAAAAGAAGTTGAACTTTTCCACGTTAAGGAATTTCGCAATGAAAACAAGATTTTGGTTCCCTCTCGTTTTTTTGTTCGCGTCGACGATTGTTTCGCGCGTTACGGCGCAAGAGTCGCGCGCCTTGAATCCGAAATTTGCCGACGCGCAAACGCCGATTCTAATCAACGCCGTCAAGCCCGACGTCCCTACGTTAATTCAAGCGTTTGACGTCGACGCGACGAAGGTTCAAAGTCTGACCCTTTCCGTATCGGAACCGCGATTACTCAAACGCCTCGAAGCGCGCGTCGGCAAGGAAATTGTCGGAGGCGTCGTCCTAAGCGATTCGACGGAATCGACGCAAGTTGAAATTAAAGTCGAAATTAATGTCGACGCGAAATCGGAAGACGCGTTGACGCTCTGGGCGGTTCCCTCGCCCGTCGCGACTCCCTACGACAAAATTCAAATAGGCGTAAACTCGGCGCTTCTTGACGGCGTTGAGGCGACTTGCGACGCCGCGCCGATCGAATATCGTTTTGGCGTCATCCTTCGCGACGTCGGCTGGGACGACTGTTCTTGTTATCGCATACCGGGTCTGGCGCGATCGAACGACGGAACGTTAATCGCGGTCTACGACGCTCGCTGGCGCGGTTTTCCAGACCTGCCCGCCGATATTGACGTCGCTTGCAGTCGCAGTTTCGACGGCGGCAAAACGTGGACGCCGATGCAAATCGCGATTAATTTTCACGCGGAAGACGAAACGCTCGAAGGCGTCGGCGATCCGTCTATCTTAGTCGACTCGCAAACGGGAAGAATTTGGATCGCGGCGCTTTGGGCGCATAACGGGAAATCGTACCGCGCCTCGGAACCGGGGCTGGAGCCCGAAAAGTCGGGTAGGCTCGTCTTGGCGTGGAGCGACGACGACGGCGCGACGTGGAGCGAGCCGCGCGACGTCACGAACGAAGTCGAGCCCGACAAAGATTGGAGGATTCTCTTCCAAGGACCGGGTTCGGGCATAACGACGCGCGACGGAAAACTCGTCTTCCCCGCGCAATACGTCGATTCGGCGCGAGTCTTCCATTCGACGATCGTTTGGAGCGGCGACCGCGGCGAAACGTGGAAAGTCGGAACCGGCGCGCGCGACGCGACTTGCGAAGCGGCGGTCGTCGAACTCAACGACGGAACGCTAATGCTAAATATGAGAAACACCGACGATAAGACGTTGGCGCGTTCGATCGTTACGACCGACGATATGGGCGAATCGTGGAAAGAACACGAGACGTCTTGCAACGCGTTGGACGAGCCCGTCTGTCAGGCAAGTTTGATTCGTATGAAGTCGACGCTTGACGGCGACGACGCGAATTTACTGGCGTTTATGAATCCCGCTTCAAAAAAAGGACGCGTCGATATGACGCTCAAACTGAGCGAAGACGAAGGTCGAACGTGGACGCGCGCGCTTACGCTTTATCGTCCGGGTTCTTGCGGGTATTCGTCGCTCGCCAAAATCGACGACGAAACGCTCGGCGTTTTATACGAAACCAACGGCGGATTAATTTTCCAAGTCGTAAAAATTCAAGACGTCCCTATGTAAAGCGAACCCCAAAACACAACGCGACGTTAGTCGCCCAACAAGAAAGATCAAACAATGCAAACAAATTCAAATCGATCGTCACTTAGTCGAACGGCGTTGCGTTTGCTCGCGTTTACGCTTGTTTCGATTCTTCCTTCCTTAGCGTCGGGACAAGGAATCCTTATCGAGTCCGTCGTTCCGCATCAGTTGCCTCGTTCGGGCGTCGGTTCGCCGACGTCGGCTCCTTCGGGAGTCGGTCCTATGCCGTCGCGTCCAGAACAGACGCCCTACAGTATCGAGACGGAAGAAATCGGCGCGACGATCAACGGTTCCGTCGCGCAAGTCGACGTCGTGCAAACCTTCAAAAACGAAGGAAACAGGACGATAGAAACCGCGTTTGTCTTTCCTCTTCCCTACGACGGCGCTATCGATTCGATGACGCTTCTTGTCGACGGAAAGGAATATCCGGCGCAACTGCTCGACTCGAAGGAAGCGCGCCAAAAATACGAGTCGATCGTGCGTAAAAATCGCGATCCGGCGTTGCTTGAATGGGTCGGGACGGGCTTGTTTCAAACGAGCGTTTTTCCAATTCCCGCAGGAGAATCGCGCGCGATTTCCCTTCATTACACGCAACTCTTACGCTCTAGCGACGGACTGACGGAATTCTTATTCCCGTTAAGTTGCGCGAAGTACTCCGCTACACCCGTCAAAAAAATTACGTTCGACGTTACGATCATCGGAGACGCCGAACTTAAGAACGTCTATTCCCCATCGTTTGACGTCAAAGTCGAACGCAACGGAAAAAACGTCGCAAAAGTTAAACATACGCTGGAAAACGCGACGCCTAGCGCCGATTTCCGACTATTTTTCGATCAAAACGCCGACGAGTTGTCCGCTAAAATACAAAGTTACCGTCCCGACGAAAACGAAGACGGTTATTTTCTCCTCCTTGCCTCGCCGAAAATCGTCGACGAATCGAAAGCGCCGTTGCCTAAAACGGTTCTCTTCGCGCTCGACGTTTCCGGGAGTATGGCGGGGGAAAAAATCTTACAGGCGCGCGACTCGCTCAAATTCGTAATTTCGCGACTGCGCGACGGCGATAAATTTAACGTCGTTCTTTTCAACGGCGAAGTCGCGTCCTATAAGGAGGAGTTGCAAGTCAGTTCGTCGGAAACGCGCGCCGACGCGCTCGCTTTTGCCGATTCGGTTCGCGCAAGGGGCTCAACAAACGTCGAAGACGCGCTTAAAACCTCCTTTGCGCAAATCGCAAAAGACGACTCCTCCAATCCGAAGTATCTTGTCTTCCTAAGCGACGGCGAACCGACCGTTAAAGAGTGCAACGAAATGAAACTTGCGCAAATTGCGCGCGAAAACAACAAATCGCAAGCGCGATTCTTGTCGCTCGGCGTCGGATACGACGTCAATTCGCGTTTGCTCGACCGTTTTGTGCGCGACGGACGCGGAATCGGCGAATACGTCAAGCCGGAAGAAAACGTCGAAGAACGCGTCGCGGCGGTCTATAGTCATATCGAAGCGCCCGTCTTTTCGGAAGTCGCTTTCAATTACGCGCTAAAAGACGACGCGGAGAAAAAATACTTCGTCAATATGGTCTATCCGTCGGAAAGAATCGACGCCTTCGCGGGCGAGCAAATCGTCGTCGTCGGACGTTATTCGACGCCGGGCGAAATTGTAATCGACGCGCAAGGAAAAGTCGGCGAAAAGGACGTCCAATTCCAATTTGACGGAAAACTGACTTCAAAAAGCGAAGATTCTTCTTTTGCGTTCGTCGAACGCATTTGGGCAAGTCGTCGCGTCGGAGAAATTATCGACAAGCTCGATCTTGACGGCGCCAATAAAGAATTACTCGACGAATTGTTGCAACTTGCGAAGAAACACGGGATCGTCACCCCGTATACTTCGTTCCTAGCGGACGATTCCGTCGCGCTCAACGCCGACGCTTCCAACGCCGCGCGCGCGACGATGAATTTTAACGCGATGGCGTCGCAGACGTCGAACGCTTCCGGGTTCGCGCAACGCAGTTTGAAGCAGTCGTATCGCAACGCTAATTCGCTCGCCGCTTCCGCAAACGGAGCCAACGGCGCAAGTATGGATATGGCTATGAAAACCGCGCCGGGCCTCGTTATGCCCGGCGCGGCTATGAGCAATATGGGCGGCGTAGGCGTCGGTATGGGCGGCGGTATGAACGCGTCCGCGTCTAAAAATTCCTTCTCGTCTCTGTCAAGGGGACGAACGCAAAGAACGGAAAACGCCGCAGAAAGTCGTCAGATCGACGAGACGATGAAAACGATCGCGAGTAAGACTTTCTATCTCAAGCAAGGAGAATGGATCGATGCGTCGATCAACGAAGAATTGGAGAAAAATCAACAGCCGACCATAGTAATTCAGTTTAGCGACGAATACTTTAAATTAGTCGCGCAGTTCGGTCAAGAATTTTCGCAATATCTCGTTTTTACGGAACCGACGACGATTTATTTCCAAGGGAAGATTTACAAAATCGAATCTGAAAAAAAGCAATAATGCAAAGGGAGAAAGAAGAAACGCGCGACGCGTTTGAAAACTATTCTTTTTTTTGCGTTTATGCAAAAATTTCTTGACGTCGCGCAATTTTCAAGTTAAAATTGAAAAGGCGCGTCTTTTGCGCGCCTTCGCGTTGAACGCTTCCCGCGACGAAACGTTTTGTTGGAAGTTCGACGCTCGTTTCAAGAATTATGAAAATTGCGCGTCGGAGAATTTTATGACTTGTCGGCTTATCGTCGCCGATCCCTTGCCTGTAGTTCGCGCCGGGTTGCGTTCGTTTTTTCACGAAACGGACGCAATAATCGTCGACGAAGCGCAAACGTCCGAGCAAGCGGTCGTAAAAACGTTGGAGGCGCTTCCGGACGCGTTGTTGTTAGACGTACAATTTCCCGATAAGTCTGGTTTTGAAGTCGTTGAAGAGTTGCGTAAAAACGATTATAACGGCAGGATTGTATTCTTTGCCGACGACGAGCGTCAGGCTTGTTTTGCGCGCGCCGTCGCCGTCGGCGCCGATTCCTATTTGTTAAAGAAAACGCCGCAAATAGAACTGTTGCGCGTCGTCTTGGCGTTGGTCTCGATTCAAAAAGAGCAAGCCGAGGATCAAACCGATTTATTAGTTTCCTTTTCCGGCGAATTAAAGCGCGTCGCGTCGACGATGAGACGCGCGCGCGTTGATTCGCTCAGTCCGTTGACGGAACGCGAAGCGCAGGTTTTGCGTCATATTGGACTGGGACTTAGCAACAAAGAAATCGCCTCCTCGTTAAAATTAAGTCTGGATACCGTAAAAGAACACGTAAAAAACATACTAAGAAAGTTAGACGTCAACGATAGAACTCAAGCGGCTATTTGGGCCGTGCGAAAAAAGATGGTCTAAGTTTTGTATCTTGAACGATATAACGGCGGCGACGAGCGTTCGTCCCGTTTTTGTTTTATTATGATTGGAGTTGATTATGGGCGATGCTAAACCGCATGTTTTTATTCAGAGTCTCGACGCCGCGTTGGTCGCCGATTGTTTGGACGCTAAGTTGAACGAAGAGACGACGATTCAGGCTTGGGGCGACGAATTGACGAAGGCTCTTGAAAAGAGCGGTCATTGCGACCGTTTTGTAATTAATTTTCAAAACGTTCAATTTATGTCAAGTTCGGCGCTCCGTACGTTGATTTCTCTCAATTCGAAAGCCAAGGTTAAGAAAGTCGCGCTCTTTCTTTGCGAGATTAACCCCAATATTATGGAAGTCTTCAAAATTACGAAATTGGACTCGATCTTCAAGATTCGTAAAACGCAACTTGAAGCGCTCGTTTCAAAGTAAAAATTTCCGATTTTATGAGGTTTTTGGTAGTTTCATAACGACGAAACGCTCAGAAGGCGCTTCTCTTGGGCGTTTCGTATTCTATTGAAACAACATAAGAACGCGTCATATAAGGAGAAGTCAATATGTCGAGTTGCGACGTCGATTCATTGGACGTTCAAGAAAACGTTTGGCAATATAGTATCAGTATTCCGAGCGTTTCCGACGTCGGTTCTAAGTCTATTGATTTGATAATCGACGAGTTGGAACGTCGTTCGTGGAACGAGCAGGATTTGTTTGCCGTGCGTTTGGCGCTTGACGAAGCGGTTATGAACGCGATCGAACATGGAAATCAACGCGACCCAAACAAAACGGTAAAGATCGACGCCAATGTTGGCGACGATAAAGCGAGAATTTCCGTTTGCGACGAAGGCGACGGATTTAGCGAAGAAAGCGTTCCTGATCCGTTGGCGAGCGACAATCTCGAGTCGCCTTGCGGTCGGGGGTTGTTCTTAATTCGTAATTTTATGACGCGCGTTTGGCACAACGCCAAGGGAAACGTCATCTATATGGAAAAGGAACACGCGTGAGAGCAAACTTCGGAAGCGTAAACTTCAGAAACGCAAACTCAGGAACATACGTCGTCTTTTCCAATTCTCAGAAGAGCAAACGCGCTAAGAAAAAACGACAAGAAAGATAAAAAGCCGCCGACGGCGTTCTGTTCGGCGGCTTTTTTATTTCGAGAAACAATTTTGACGCGTCGCATTAGGAATCTAAAGAACGCGTCAAATAACGTCCAAAACTCAATTCAACTTTACCAAGCGACGTTCAAATCGACGTCAACGTTTAAATCAAGCGCGTTCAAGTCAAGCGCGTCTAAATCAAGTTGTTCGTTGGATAAATTCGAAGAAACGAACGCGGGACCGTAAGCCGCGTCCGACGAACTTTGGACGTCTGATTTTTCCACGAGCGCTTCCGGCGCAGATACTTTTGTCGGCGTTGATACTTTTGTCGGCGTTGAAACGATAGAATTCGCAACAAGCTCGAGGACGTCGGCAATTTCAACCGCTTCAACGGACGCAATTTCGGCGACAAACGCATTTTCAAACGCATCGTCTGAAATCTTCGACGTCTGCGCAACTTTTACGCGATTAATCGGATTGGCTTTATACGCCGCGTCGCGAACTTGACCGCTTTTATAGCCGTAATACTGCAGGAAGTCGTTATAGTCGTTCGAATTAATACCGTTCTTGCCGTCGACGTCCAATAGACGGAACTTCGGATTGCTAATCGTTGCGACGTCCTTGACGCCGTAACACGACAAAAGCGTGTTATAGTCGTTCGAAGCGCACTCGCCGTTGTCGTCAATATCGTAAATCACAGGATAGAGACTAATCGAACTTGGCGCCGTTACGGAATCGACGGCGGAGCCGTTGACCGACTGCGCGCTAATACGCGCGTCGAACCCGGAAACGACGCTTGTAAAAACGCCGTCGGCAGGGACGGGAACGCCCGCTTTTTGCGCTTTTGTGGCGCCGCTAACGCTCCCGGCGGGAACGAACTTCACGCGCGCGACCAGCGTCCACCCTTGCGCGTCGGCGTCGCCGCTTCCTTCGGCGGTCAACGTGATCGAAGCGCCGTCGTCTTGCGAAACGACCGAGTATCCTGCGGCGGCGACAACCTCGCCAAGCGCAAAATAATTTGAGTTGTAATCTAACGAAGCCGTCAGTTTCGTTACGGAATCGGAAGCGCCGGTCGACGCCCAAACGTCCATATAGAAATAGGACCATTCGTCGATCCAATCGCGTTGCGACTTTAGAGCGTCCTCCAAAGAATTGCTCGCTTCGGAAGAAAGAGACTGGCAAAGAATCTGAATCGCCCCCGACGCGCTCGTCGAATCGCTGTTAAGAAAGACGCCGACTTTTTTACCCTGCGTCCAGACAAAATCAGAAGAAACGTTTCCAGAATCGACTCGCGCCAACGCGACGCCGAAAGACGACTCGGGATCAAGACTCGCCGCCTTGTCGATCGCGGAATCGAAAACGGACGTCGAACCGTCGCCCATCAGAACGCTCAACGCCGACGAGCCGTTCGTTTGTTTCTTCACAAACGCCAGATCGGCGTAACCGTCGCTATTAAAATCGCTCGAAACCAAGCCGTCGACCGCAGTCGCGCCATTAACGGAAATCATTCCGGAAGGCTTGGAACCGAAGCCGTCGTCGGAACGCAAAAAATAGACGACGTTCGCATAATTGGAACCGGCCGAAGAATTCAACGCGGCGACGTCGTTTAAACCGTCTCCGTTAAAATCGCCGATCACAACGGAATTTGGCGCTAATTTTTGCGTCGTATTATTATAATTCGTCGAAACGGTCGTCGAAGAGAAACTACTGCCGGTGTTTTTCAGAAGAGTAATCGAATCTTGCGTCGAATCGACGACTACGACGTCGTCGAGAGCGCTCCCGTAAATAGAACCGACGGAAATCGAAGAACCGATGATCGTCGAATCGCCAAAAGTACGCGTTTGCGTCAAAGAGGAAGAACCTGAAGTCTTCAATTTGTACGTATAAACGGACGTCTTTGCCTTGCCGCTTACGCCCGTCCTAGCAAGAACGGCGATCTCGTCGACCGTCGTCTGCGTAAATTTTCCAACCTCAACGTCGATCAGCGTTCCGTTAATACTTTGCGAAGCGATCGCCACGAAGGAACCGTCCGAAAGTTGTTGAAAAACCTGTAAACTAGAACCGACGTTCGCTTTATATTGAACGGCAAAATCAGTTAAGCCGTCGCCGTTGAAATCGCCGAAAGCGGCCTTGTTCACCGGCTGATTGAATCGATAACTCAAAGAAGCCTTGCCAAACGAGCCGGAATCGTCTACGTCGGCAACGTACAGACCTTCGACGCCAACTAACAAAGCCTCGGTCTTGTCGTCTTTATCGACGTCTCCAACGAAGACGGACGAATATTCGGGCGAAGTAACGACGACTCCAGAATCAGAAAATTCATATTGACTGGAAGCCGAAGCCTTGCCGGAGTAAAACACATAAGCGGCGCCGTTGGCGACAAAAATCTCGGGACTAGAATCGCCGCCGATATTCCCTATAGCCGCGACGGACGAAAAGTTGAGCTTCAAACCGTCGCAAGGAACCCAGTTTCCAAATTGCGAAGCGTCGGCTCCGTCGACCGGCGTCGTAGCCTTGATGGTAATCAGTCCGCTACTTCCGTTGTTTTGAGCGCCGACGACAAGAAAACCGTCTTGTTCGACAACCCAATCGAACGTGACGGTTCCATAAGCGCTCAAGTCGTAAGCGCAGGTTGAAATCGTCGAACCAAGACTAGCCAAAACCAGCGTATTCGCGGATTTAGAAGTCTGTTTCAAAATGAGATAATCGGTTCCGTCGATCATAGTCGACCCCATCAAAGAGCCGGAAATAGCGCTTTTAACCGACGCCGACTTACCAAAGGAACCGGTTCCGAATCCAGAATAAACCGCCGTTTTGGTAAACTGTCCGCTGGAAAAATCCAATCCTTCCACCTGAACGACCACGCTTAAACCGTTGGAGTCGCTGATCGCGGTAGCGGAGACGTCAAGAAGACAACCCATATTCGGATCGAACAATTGCGAAACGCTCAAAGTCGATTGCGAACTTTGTTCAAAAGATTTAGAAGCGACGTTCCAATTATACAAAGTCGTCGTCAAATCAAAACCGTTCGAAGAAACAAGAAGAAGCTCGTCGCAACCGTCGTCGTCAAAATCGCCGGAAACGAAGGCGTTGAGATCCGCAGACGACGCGTTGATCGTTTTCAATTCTTGAGTTTTCAGAACGCTAAAAGCGCCGGTGTTGTTCGAATAGACCGTCAACGTTTGTTCTGAGAAATCGACCGTCGCCAACTCGAGCGTTTTGTTGCCGTCAAAATCGGCAAGACAACTATAATCGACGGAGTTTTTTAATTCTACGGAGTAAGAAGAGGAAGAGCCAGACTCGTATTCTGCGACCGTTTCCGCGCCAAAACCGCCCCAGTCGACGTTCAACAACTCTCGATTCTCCAACGATTCGAGCGAGAGGCGACGCGCCCTCGGCAAAGATTCGTAAGACTTTCGTGCGAAAATACGTTGAAATAAATTATCCTTCATCTTTGCAACCTTATCACAAGGGTGAATAAAGGGCGCCGCTTCCCAAATACGCTCCGTTAAACGACGCGCGTTTCGCGACAAGTCGACCGCGCTTTGACGCGCCTCGAACCGCTGGAACGAGTCGCGCGACAATATCCGAACGTCCTCGGCGTCGCGATGCGTCTAACCTTTGTCGCTTCGAAACGACATTATACAACGTATTTTTTAAAAAAAAAAGCTCAAATCGGGAAAAAACAACGGCTTTTGTCAATTTTTAACAAAAGAGCTGTTCGAAAAAACCGACAAATCCCCAACTCGCTCCGTTGCTTACGTTGAAAACAAGGTCAAACACGCTCGGTTTTAGATTTGTCGATTTCCTAACTAGAGCCTGAACGCAACCGACCGCCAGTCGTTTCCTTTAAGCTCGACGATTAAAGTAACGCCGATTCTTTCGACGTTTCGTCGTCAAAAAAGTTCCCATAAAAAAGAAGAAACACAAACGAAAACAAACCGTCAAGCGCGTTTTCGTTTACGTTTCTTCTCGCGAATTTCCGAGGCGCCTCCTTTTTTCTATTCGTCCTCTAACTCTTCCGATTCCTCGTCAAAATCATAGTCCTCTTCTTCGTCGTCTTCCTCCTCTTCAAAGGCGTCGTCTTCTAAAGAATCGTCTTCCAAAGAATCGGAATCAAGATAATCGCCAAAATCGTCTTCTTCGTCGTCTTTCGTCGAATCGGATTCGCGCGCGTCGGAAGTGTTCGCAAAAACGTCGCCCCACTGATCGTAGTCCGTAATTTCGAAGTCGGACTCCTCGTCGCCGTTTTCGCCGTCGTTTTCGCCGTCGCCGTCATTCGCTTCCGGGGTCGAGTCGACGGGTTCTTGAACGATCCTATATTCCGATTCGTCGTTCCCTTGCGTCGAAAAAGTCGGACTAATCTCCGACAACGCGCGCGAATTCGATTCTTCGCCGTCGCGTTTGGAAGAAAACGAAGTCGCGACAAAACCGGGGCTAGAATCGACAAGAGGAGCTTCGACGACCAATTCGGTCGGCTCGTTTGCTCGGGCGTCCGCCTTGGAAGAGTCGGACTCGTCGACGCCGACGTCCAAATTATCGTCGACGGGCGTTTCGACTTTGTCTTCGCTCTCGATCGGTTCAACGACAAAATTCTTCGCGGCGGGGTCGCGCTTCTCTTGCGGATCAGTCGTCGACAAAACGTTCGCGTCGATCGTCGATTTTGGCGTTTCCACAAAATTAGGCTCGTCGACGCCAAGGCGGGGCGCTTCGACCGTAGCGGTCAAATCGCGGTCTTTCGCCTTTTTCTTCGGCTTCATCACGCGAAAACGCCTGCGTTTCGGATCGTTCGAGGTCGGCAACACGCACACGGGAACGCCCAATTTAAGGAAGAGTCGACAAATATGTTCGTGGCAAGTGAACAAGAATATCTGTCGACCCGCTTTTGCGAAATCGAAGAGCAATTTTGCGGCGAGCGCGGCGCGTTTATAATCGAAATTGACAAGAACGTCGTCCCAAATCAACGGGGTTTGAACGCCGTGTTTTTCGAAGGAAACGACCAGCGCCAAACGCACCGCAATAAAGAGCAACTCGCGCGTTCCTCGCGACAACGCGGCGACGTCCAAAGTTTCCCCGTTCGACGCGTCGACGTAAAGAGCGTCCTCTCCAAGCGGCGTCCAGATATTGACGTAACGTCCGTCGGTCAAACGCTTCAAAAATCGCGACGCCTCTCGCAACGTTTCGGGCTGTCGGTCTTTTTCGTAAGCGCGTCGAATATCCTCCATAATTTGTCCGGCGACGGCGCGACTCTGCCAAAGGGACGCGGCGCGAGACAAGCGCAAGTCGTAAGCGGCGGCGTCAAAACGAGCGCGAATGAAATCTTTCTTCGCGACGACCTCTTCCGCCTGACGTCCTAATCGACCCGAAAGCTCCAATTTGCCCTTCATCTCGTAATCGAGCGCCTCAAGACGCTTCGTAAGATTGTCGATCTCAACGACCAATCCGTCGCGAACTTCTTGTTCGTTTAACAACGCGCCGATTTCTTCTTCCGAACAGAACCCGGCAAGCGCGTCGTCAAGGCGTCGTTGAACGCCGTCAAGTTCCGACTTCTTAGCGCAAAGAGACGCGTAACGTTCGACGGCGGCGACAAGTTCGTCGCGGCGTCGGACGTGGAATCCCGCCAGGTATTTGCGCGCTTCGCGAGACTGGCGACGGCACGTTTGAATCGTCTTACGACATTCCTTCTTGACGGCGTTCATTTCGTCTAACAAGGCGGCGCGAACGTTCAACACTTCCGCGTATTCGCCAAGCATAGCGCGCATTTTGGCGACGATTTCGTTCGGAGTCGACGTAGATTCAAACGCGTCCTTAGGCAAAAGCGCGACGGCGGCGTCGAATCGCTCGACGATTCCCTGACGCTCGCGCGCAAGATATTCGATTTCGGCGACAAGCGCGGCTATCCGTCCTTTGAGATCGTCGGCAATTTTAACGCGCTCAAAAAGATCGCGAATTTGCGTCGGCTTTAACGTCGTCGGCAAATACGCGTCGCGAAGCCACGCGCGCCAACGTTTGCGCGCTTTTTTCAACTCCGCTTCCGCTTCCTTGACGCGCGCCTCTTGGGCGCGATAACGCTTTGTCGCCTCGCGCCACTGCGCTTCGACGGGCGCCAGACTCTCAAAGAAAGCCAAGTCGCTTTTCGCTTTTTGCAATCGCGTCTCGAGCGCCGCGTTCGGCGCGTTTGAAGGCGCCGGAAATCGTTCCTCTAGCGAACGCGCTTCCGCTTGCGCGCGTTCCAACTGCTTCGTCAACGAGCCGAGCTGACGCTGATTCTCTTCAAGTTTTTGGCGATTCTTTTTCTCGACCGTCGACTTATAGAACAAACACCCGATCATAGCGAGCAGACCGACAAGCCCTACGGTTATGTCGACCGAGCCGGAAAAGAGAGAAAGTCCAAAAATCAAGCCGCCGACGACCACGCCGGCGCCGAGCGCGTAAAGAGGAGCGCCGACGATCGCCTGATTATCGGCAAGAACCTTGTTATGGCGCTCGACTTCGCGACGATAACTCGTCATTTCGCCAATGTGTTTTTCCACTTCGACGCGTCGACGCAACCCGGCAAGAAGCGCGCCGGTTCGTTCGATCGCTTCGGTCAAATTCTTCTGCGAATGCGAAGTCAGCCCCTGTTCAAGTTTGGCGACAAGCGCGTTTAATTTCTCGCCGGCTCGCGTCAAATCCGCGCGTTCTCTCTCCAAACGCAGACGTCGACGTCGTATTCTCTTAGCGGGCTTCTTAAAGTCTTCGACTTCCTTGAACGCGACGCCCGCCTCGACCATTTTATTCGGAGGAGGGGTCAGAGCGCCCTGCCGCAGGTTGGAATCCCCTTCGCTTTGGGACGCGATCGAAGCGTTCACGGCGTCAAGCGCGGCGGGCGTCAAGCGAATCTTACCGTTTCTCGCGCTTTGAACGCGCGCTTCTTCGTCGGCAAGTTTCACGTTGAGATCGTTCATCTCGACGCGCAATCTCGCGACGGTCGCATCGATTTCGTTCAAACGCGGCAAATCGCCTTCCAAAATCGACACGCGCGGCTCCAATGCGTCGAGCGCAGGATCGACTTCGATCAAATCTCGTTCGTCGCGCTTGCTCCGATACAAGTTCTTTTGCTCTCGAATTTTCTTGCGAGTCTGTTCGACGACGCTTGCCAGTCGATCGCATTCGTCGACCGCGTCGCGTTCGACGGCGGACGCTTCGCCGATCGCTTCGATCTCTTCCCAAACGCGCGCGCGATCGTCCCAAACGGGCGCGACGCGCAGAGCCAACTCGCGAACGTCCTTTTGACGCTTCGACTTGTCGATTCGATCTTGCAGACTCTTCGTCGCTTCAACGACGGCGCGTCGTTCTTCGAGCAATCTGGAATATTCGCGCAAATTATCGGAAGAGGCGTCGGCCTTGCGACGCGCGGCTTCGCGCTCGGAAAGAAGATTTTTTAAAATCGACGGACGCCCCTTAACGTCGAGCAAATCGTTGCGTTCGGCGACTATCTGCTGGAACACTTGGACAAACGCGCCGCGATCCACCCCGACGCTTAATCGGTACAGCATCTGAGCGGCTTCGGTTTCGTTCAACATACCCAACTTTTGCAATTCGTCCAGACCGATCGCAAAGACGCCGTTAAAGGTCGACTCGTCAAGATTACAAGTCAGGGACTTCGCCATATAGTCGCCGACGCGCGTTCCGTCGGGTCCGACGACTACTAACGATTCGGCGATCTTCAAGCCGGGCAACGCGTAAAAACGCCCGCTCCAGTTAATAAGCCCTTCCGATACTAAAAAGCCCGACTTACGCGAAAGAGTCGATCGATAACTAGAATCGCAACGTATATAACGACGTTCCAGACGATGATCGCCGAAATCGGACGTCACCGTCGCGGCGCCACCGATCCAAGTTCGCGCCGCGTCGGGCGACGCCGAGACCGTCGAAGATTCTTTGGCGCCGTCGGATTCCGAAGTCGCGCCGATCGACTTGGGAGTCGCGTCGAGAACGTCAAAAGCGGGCGCGTTTCGCTCGCGTCGACGTCGACCGTCGAGCGACATCTGAATATAACGCGCGCGTTCCGCATCGGCGCCTCCGTAAAGACACGTGCGGATAAACTGCATCAAAGTCGTTTTACCGGCTTCGTTAGGTCCGAAAAAGACGTTAAGACCGCGCGAGATTTTGGGAAGATTCAAGTCTTCCCAAACGCCAAAACGTCCAATATTGAGCGACGTTATTCTCACGAGTCAATCTCCTTTCCGTCAATATTTTTCTGCAACGCGCGCAGTTCGGCGGCGACAAAACGATTCTTTTTTTGCGCGTTTTTCAACGAAGAACCGTCGTTTAGCAACGCGACTGGCGAATCGGCGTCCGCCAAAAGTTCGACGCCAAGCGCCGTCGCTTCCAACAACGCCGCGTTTCGTCGCGCCTCGTAGACCTCCGCGCGGACGGAATCGACGTCGCCGTCTCCCTGTTCGTTCGCGGAATCTAATTCGACGACCTCGCGCAAAATTCTAACTTCCGGCTCAAATTCGCGCGCTTGCAAGACTTCGACGCGCGCGGCAAGCTCGTCAAGATCGGCGCTTTCTCCTTCGAGACGACGCTTCGTCTCTAAATCGCGCTTCGCTCTCGCCAATTCGCGCAACTGACGCAAATCGTCGGGCATAAAGGCTTCGACGTCGATTCTTTCCGCAGGATTTTCCCAGTAGTAACGCGTCATACGCAAATAGTCGCCCAAAATCGTTTGACGTTCGTATGTTTCTTCCGGGGCGTGTTCGGGCAAAACCGGCTCAAAATCCACGACGTACAACGGAGGCGACGCCTTCGCGAAATCGGCGTGCAAGTCGCGCAATATCGCTTGAACGGTCGACTCGTATCGCAACGAAGGGATCACGGAATAATCGCCGACGGCGCGAAAACGCACTAAACACAGGTCGTCGTCCGGCGCGCGTCCGGCGTAAGTCGCTTCTTGGAAGGCTTTCTCTTGGATCGCTTTAGCTTTCGCGCGCGCGTCCGCGATTACCTCCTCTTCCGACTCGTCTTCGCGAACGCTGATCGTTTCGACAAACCAACGAACGGGCGACGTTCGAATTAAACTAGCGGTCGTCCGTCCCGACTCGCCGACTTCGACGAGCGTCGCGCCAAAATCGCCCGGCTCGTCAAAGTTGCGCGCTAACGTCGAACCCGCGTAAACGGCAAGAGAGGGCGAACGCGAAACCGTCTCTCGCGCGCGCGAACCGCCAAGCGCCCAATATCGAATCGACGCGTCCTTTAACGAGTCGCCGGGGAGCCGCCCGTTATAAACGCCGATCGTATATAAATCGTCGGCGCCTTCGACAGGCTCGACGCCCCCGCGAGGAACGACGCCGACTTTGCCTTGGCTCGTTCCAAGAATGCGAACGATCGGAACCGAGTCGCGCGAAAAGAAGACTTCTTCAACGCGTCCAACGGGAAAAATATGAACGGAGTCGGGAAAGCGAAAAGCGCTCGGGACGACGTCGGGCGAATCGCTCTTGCCGGTCGCCCAGTAAACTCGAATATGTTCCGAAGCCAATCGTTCGAATTGCTCGATCAAAAAACAGAGTCCCCAAGCTCCGACGTCTCGTGGCGAAAGCAAATCGCCGCTCAATAAGACAAAATCCGCCTTCTCTTTGATCGCCGCGTCGAACAAACGTTTAACGGCAAGACGAGGAGCGTCTAAAATCGCGTCTCCAAAACGTTCCGGAAGTTCCATAAGTCCGTCGATCGGACTTTCCAAACGAAAATCCGACGCGTGTATAAATCGAAATCCTTGCGACGACATAGCGCGATCTTTTTTCATACGGTCTTGAGGGAAACGACTCGGCGCGCGACAAACGCCCGCGCCGTCAAGGAGACAGACCTTGACGTCTACATTTTAATATAAAAAGACGTTTCAAGGAAACGTTTTTTAAGGAAAAGGCGTTTTTTTTCGAACGATTTCAAAAAACTCGACAAAAAATTTCTATTTTAACGAGTTTACAAAACGTCGGTAAAAAAATGGTCGTAACGTTAAAAAGAGCGCGACTGTCGACGCGCTACGACTTAAATTTACTTTACGAATAGTTGCCAAAAATCGGCGTCGCCTGATCCGATCAAATTACGCAAAACTTGAACGCTTACAAACAATACGTAGTTCAACAAACGCTCGTCGCCGGATTCCAGCGTCGTCTCTCGTTAAAACCACGCTACTTCAAGCGCGCCTAGGTCGATCCGCGCGTTGTTGACATACGACTTGTTTTACGCATAATCGATAAAAAAGTAAAATCCGACTTGTCGCAAATCTTTTTTTTCTGTATTCTCCAAGGGCGTCGTCGGTCGAACGCGTTTTTCAGACGCGTTTTCGCTAAAACGACGCAAGGTTTTCCTGCTGGAAACAAGCGCGAAATCGAAATTTGAGATCGCGAGGAACTATTTGTTGTAACAGACGCGCCGAACGCGCATATTGAGAGCGCGATTCGCCGTCTTTCACCCTAGGTTCGATCAAGAATGCCTTTTTTCATCAATTCAGCGTCTTTATTGTTCGTCGCCAACGCGTCGCTTCAGCGCGTTCGAGGGCGTGAGTCGCGTTTGTACGCTCAAGGGCTTCGGTCGACGTCGTTCCTATTGTTTTTCCTTGCGTGCTTTTGTTGGTTAAACGACTCTTCCCTTTACGCGCAAGGCGTATTGTCGCCCGAAGAAGCGACGGGTTCGTCGCTGAAAGATTTCGACGCGTTGGGAGCGATGAGTTCAGAATTTATAGAAAACCCCGACGGCGGAGAAACGCCCGTCGACGAGGACGACCGTTGGATTCCCGATCTTGCGTTGGGTCAAAAAAAGGAAGCTAGTCCTCAAGGCGTGCGCGTAATTTCTTATAGCGACGGCGAAACGACGACGGAAACGAGACCTTACGGGTTCAACGCCGAAGTTCAACGTTCCGGCGATCAAGTCGATAATGTAAGCGGGGTCGACGGCGCAAACAAGGTCGGCGACGCTTCTGTAGCTTGCGAGGTCGGATTTGGAAATTATTCCGCGCCGACGGAAGACGGACTGGATTCTGCGCTTGCGTCGACCGATGAATTCGACGTCTTGAGCGCGCCTCCAGTCGACCAATTTGTCTTTGAAGAGTCGCAAAACGTCGCCGATCAAACGGTCGCGCCCGAATTGCGAGAAGTTCTTCCTTCCGACGCGGCGTCGACAAACGAAACGCTTTCCTACGGCGACGCTTTCGAGAATTTAGAGCCCAGCGGCGATACGTTTAGCGAATCCTTTAGCGCGCGTTCCGATTTCTTACAACGGAAGGAAGAAATCGAGCCGAGCGATTCGGAGAAAGCCGCGCCCCAAAGTTACGAAGACGAATCGATTCCGACTACGCCTCCTACGTCCCAAACAAACGAACAAACGATCGAATCGGCGGCGTTGTCCGAGAGCGACGTAAAAAAATTGACGATCGAAGACGTCAGAATTTCCGGCTTGGAAATGACGACGCAACAGTTCAATAAAATCGTCAAGACGCGAATTGGCGCCAAATTCAACCAACAGCGCCTCGAAGAAGACAAGCGCGCGTTGTTGCAAACGAAACAATTTATCGACGTCGCAGTCTCGACGTCGTGGACGCCCGACAAGCCCGACAAAGTGATCGTCAACTTTGATTTGACGCCAAGAAGAATGATGCGTTATATCAAGGTCGTAGGCAATCGCGCGGTTTCCAAACGCGATATTCTTGAAGAATTAGGATTGAAGCCGGGCGAATCCCGTATGGATCCCTATGAAGTCGAAAACGGGCGTCTGCGCATTATCGAATTTTACAAAAGCAAAAATTACGCGGAACCGCACGTGGAAATTCTGCGCGGCGATCGTCCCGAAGACGTCGGGGTCGTGTACGTGATCGACGAAGGAAGAAAACAACGCGTCATTAAGACGACCTTTGTCGGCAACACGGTCGTCAGTAGCGCGCGACTGCGTAGTCTTGTGAAAGTCAAGCCCGGCGTTCTGTACGTTATCGGCGGCGTCTTCACGCGCGAAATGCTCGACGCCGACGTCGAAAAACTGCTTGAATATTATCGTCAGCTCGGTTATTTCGACGCCCGTATTGATCGCGAATATCGCGAAGGCTCCGGGTTTATGGGCTGGGGCAAAGACAACGGATGGGTTTCCGTCCGTTACGTCGTCGACGAAGGTCCGCGATATAAGATTCGAAACTTCATATTCAGCGGCAATCGCGTGTTGAAAGAAGAGGAACTGAAGAAAGTCCTCAAGGTCAAAGAGGGCTCTTATTACAATTATTCCCAAGTCGAGACGGATCGAATCGCCTTACGCTATAAGTATCAAGACTTAGGATACGTTCGCGCCGACGTTACGCCGAACCAGCTCTTCACCGACGAAGTTGGAATCGTCGACGTTCGATACGACATTAACGAGGATCATCGTTACCGCGTTCGCGACGTCGTCGTCGATTACGTCGGCACGGAATCAAGAACAATGACGCCCGTCGTGTTGAATATGCTCGACATTACGCCCGGCGAATTGCTCAACGGCAAAAAAATTCGTATGAGCGAAAACACGTTGCGCCAGTCGGGTTACTTCAACGACAAACCCGCCGACGGACAACTGCCGGAAATCGCCGTCGTGCCCGATGAAAGTCGCGCCTATGTCGCCGAAAGAAGCGGCGAGTCGAACGTCGTCAAAGAAGCGCGCAAGACAAAAGAGGAGAACGAAAAAGAAGCCGACGCGAAAAAGTCCAAGGGAGACGAAAACGTTACGCGCGGACAGACGACGGAACCGCGCGCAAATTATCGCGCGTATTACGCGCCTCAATATAAGGACGAAGCGTCTTCTTCGACGTCCGAAACGACGCAATATCGTTCCTACGGTCCTGCGCAAAGCGTCGAAGCGTCAAACGCAAAGTCGACCGTCGCGCCGAAAATCGCGCCGCGAACCGTGAAACGCGAGCCGTATATTTCGCCTACGCGTCCTTTTGCGTCGATTATTCGCGGACAGACGCGCCAAATTCCAAGCGGTTTTTCCTCGACGACGACTCGCGGCGGGACTCAAAGTTACGATTATCAGTCCTACGATTCGGCGTCTTCCAATGAAGAATCCCAGTACGCGGACGTTTCGAGGTACGCAAACGGCGCTTCCGCCAATTTGCTCGACGGTTCCGCGACGACCTACGACGGTTATTCGACGTCTTCGACGTTGAGTTCCGACGATAATTCCACGCCCGGTTTTTCCGACGGCGTTTACAATTCGATCGGTCGTGATTCTTTAGAGCCGATAACGCCTGAAACGGACGAAATTTACGACGGCGACGTTTTAGTTAAAGTCCAAGAAGGGCGCACGGGTTTGTTCACGGCGTCGATCGGGGTCAATTCCGATTACGGGCTCGTTGGAAACGTCAGCTTTACCGAACGCAACTTCAATTTGTTCCGTCCTCCCACGCGACTTTTTAGTTGCGACGGGTGGAAAGACGCGTTCCGCGGCGGCGGTCAAATATTCAACGTTCAGGCGAGTCCCGGCGCCAACGTTTCAAGTTACCGCGTTTCGTGGGACGTGCCCTATGTTTTCAACACGAAGAACACCTTCGGCGTCACGGGGCTTTACGGTCAGCATTCTTTCGACGAATGGTTCGAAACGCGTTACGGCGGCGAATTGCGACTCGGGCGCCAATGGACGCCTAGATTCTCGACGACCCTCAACGGAGGATTGTATCGCGTTAGAATTACCGATCCTATGGTCGATTTTAGCGACGACTTGAACGAAGCGCTTGGAACGCACCCGATGTACACGCTCGGTCTAACCGCCGCTTACGACACGAGAAACCACCCGTTTACGCCCTCGGAAGGCTTCTTGCTCAAAGGAACGGCGGAACAGGTCTTAGGCGACTATAAATTCCCTCGCGCCACGTTGGACGGTCGATATTTCAAGACGTTGCGCAATCGCGCCGACGGGTCGGGACGCTGGGTCTTGGGGCTGTATAGCCAATTCGGCTGGGCGGGTAGCGACGCGCCGATTTACGAACGTTACTACGGCGGAGGAACTAGCAACTTGCGCGGATTCGAATATCGAGGCGTCACGCCGCGATATAGAGGATTCGGAATCGGAGGTAATTTCGAGTTCTACAACTCGGCGGAATTGCTCGTCCCGGTTTCCGGAGGCGACGAGTTCCAACTTGCTTTCTTCGTCGATTCGGGCACGGTCGCCAAGAAGATCGACCAATGGGGCAAATATCGCGTCGCGCCCGGCTTCGGCTTACGGTTCTCGATCCCGATGTTAGGACCCGCGCCCTTGGCGCTCGACTTCGCTTTCCCCGTCAACAAAGAAGACGGCGACGTAACGGAAGTTTTCAGCTTCTCAATGAGCGGTTCGCGATAACGTAGCGACTAGAAATCGCAAAGAACTCCGTTCGTAGCGAATAGCGAAATCAAGCTCTTTTTGGCGAGCGAACAAGTCGACGTATGAAATTCCGTTTGGGCGGCGTTTCATACGTCGACGCTTTTTTTGAACGATCCGACCGGCAAAAATTCAAATCGTGCGTCTCCGACGCAAGAATTTCTGCAAACGGATTGTCAAACGTAACAAATATGTTATAGATCTCAATAGTAAGCTCTATTAAGCGCTTTTTGAGAACGGCGTCGCGAATAGTGAAAAGCTAATACGTTGAATGTTTTCACGGAAAGCCGCGTATCAACGATGCGCGGATTCTTTGAATTACTAAAAAGGTAAGCGTTCACGGAATGTCGTACAAATTTTTCACGCGCGTTCGGTTTGGAATAAACGCCGCGCGAGAACCGACGGCGTAGCCGTCGCGCGAAAGCCGCCCGCATTGGGGGCGGATGGGCGGAACTTTACTAGACTCTCGACAAAACAAGTTCATTAAGCGTCCCAAGGTTTTCAAGTAAAAACGCTCGATTCAAGCGGCAAAGGTCGTTACTGTCGTAATAAAAACGCCTCGCGTCGACCCCATCGGCCTGCAATGCAGGCGGCTTTCGCCCGTTTTTCGCTTTCGCGAAAAACG
>JAZRWW010000087.1:0-11150 GCA_045599865.1 Thermoguttaceae bacterium | reverse complement strand
CCCGTATGCCGACGCCAGAAGCGCGGACATTCGCAACCCATCCGCCCGCAATGCGGGCGGCTTTCGCGCGCCGGCTTGCGCCGTCGATTCTTGCGGGACGTTTATTCCGTGAACGCTTACGAAATCCGCGCGTCAGACGCGCGAATTCGACGACGTCTTACGCCCAAATCGAAGCTAATTCGTCGAAATACGAATCCTCTTCCTCAACGTCGACTTCTTCGAACAATTCGAAGAAATTCTCTCGAGCGCGACGTTGCGATTCGAGCGGAACGGCGGCAAGAAGCGCGGTCGCGTAGTCGCCGTAGCAATTCGCGTCAAAATCGGTCTCCTTGACTTCGTAATTCTCTCCGCTTGGCGTCGCGACGAAATCGGACTCCAAATCCGTCGTTTGCGCGAAGTCGACTAACAAGTCGGTCGTTCGATTCGGCGTCGCGGCGACCGACGCTCTAGGCGCCAACGTTATCAGTTCTTCGAGCCAAACCGACGAAGAAGACGAATAATCGGTCAGTCGATAACGATCATACGCGTCGAACCACTCGAGTTGAACCGTAACAAGTTCGTCGGCGGCGGATCGTCCCCGATATTTGGCGTCGTCCGGGTCGCTGATAATCAACGCCTTATAATAATTCGGATCGTCGCAGGAACAAGTCTCGTCGACGACGAACCCCCATACGGAAAGCGTGTGCGCGCCCCTTAAAGAGCCGGTCGGCGTCGACGAATAAAAGCCAAGCGAAGCGCAAACCGCCCAGCCCGCTTGCAATTCTTCCGTCGCGACTTGAATTATCGTCTCGGGCGTCTTGCTGGAACGATAAGAATAATATTCGGCGACGTCGGAGAAATCGACCCCGGAATAAAACCCGCCGCTCTCTTCGTTCCTTTGCGCCCAGCCGACGACGTAATCGCCGGGATAATCGCCCGTAATAAACCATTCGAACGCGTAAAGCACGCTCGAGCCGCCGTTGTCAAAATTCTCCGTGAAATACGAATAAACGTCGTCTTCGGAACCGAACGACTCGCTCTTGCCCGACGCGTCGACAAGCGCGTCGGAAGTCGCCCAGCCCGCGTAATAGAGCGCGTTCGAAGCGCCCGCCGCCCAGCAAAGATTCGAATTTGACGAACTTGATTTTTCCGCGTCGCAAAATTCGTTCGTAACGAACGTCGTCAAATCGCCCTCGGTCGAGATCGTCCCAACGGGCTTGGCGCGCGTCGTGAAACTTGCGATTTCGTAGACGTCTTCGGCGCCGTAACCGTTCAAATCGATTACCGTCAACGTAACGACGTAATTTTGTTCGACGCTTTGCGCCGCGTAATAATGCCCGGCGGTCAACGCGTCGCCAAGCGATTCGTATTCGGACTTCGTGCCGTCGCCCCAGTCGATTATCCATTCGCTCACGACTTGCGAGACGTTCAACGACAAACTCAAAACTTGCCCGTCGTTCAACGTCGTCGCGTCCGCTTTGATCGTCGGCTGGACTCGTTCAAGCGTAACGCGCGTTTCGACGGGCGCGGAGGCGCTTTCGTCGTCTTTGACGATCAAACGAATCGTCGCCGTCTCGCCGACTTCAAGTCCCAATTCTTTCGGGTCGAGATAAAATTCTCGCTCGCCTTGAACGAAATTGTCGCCGTCGACGCGATTAGAGCCGGAAATATCCCACCAATACGTCAAGCCGTCGACGTCTTCTCCGCCCGCCGCGACGCGTATCCAGTTCCCTTCTTGCGCGACGAAGAGGCTTTCCGCGACTTCCGCGACAAGGCAAACGTTTCCGGCGGTCAAATTGACGGAGCAAGCGAATTCCGCGCCGACTTCCCCGGTCGCGTTAAAGGACGTCGATTTCAAGCCCTTTCCCAAAGTAGTAGTTCCGATCGTCTGCACGACTTCGGACGCGGCGTTTTCGTCGACGACGCCGCTCGCCTCGACGACGAAATCGTCTTGAGTCGAAACAAGCGGCGTTCCGATCGTTTGCGTTGAAAACGCCCAAAACGTCTCGCTGGAACCGTCAAGATAAGTCGCCTTGAGCGAAATATCGAACGCGCCGTCTTGGGCGTAATAATGCGCCGTCGTCCACGACGTCGACAAATTCTCCGAACGCGTCGTCGTTCCGTCGCCCCAAGCGATCTCCCAAACGGAAACCGGGCGTCCGTCCTCTCTGACCGCGTTGAATTCAAACTTGACGCCCCGTCCGTCGGCTATGCTCGTCTCTCGAACGTCGAGCGACGCGCCGTCTCTGACCGACGTCTCGCAAATCGCGACGCTCTTTTCGACGGGCAAGGAAACGCGCTCGCCGTCCTTAACGATCAAACGAATCGTCGTCGTATCTCCGTAGGAAAGTCCCAATTCGTCGACGTCGATATAAAGCGTTTGATCGCCTTGGACGAAATTGTTCTCGTCGACAAGCTCCGACCCGGCGAAATCCCACCAATAAGTCAAGCCGTCGGCGCCGCCCGACGCTTCGACGCGCAACCAACCGCCGCCGTAAAGGACGTCAAAATCCGTCGTCCATTCGAACAAAACGGGCGCCGAAGCCTCGGAAGCGCCTTCGTTCCCCGCGCCGTCTCGCGCGACCACGTAAAAGGAGCAATAACCTGCGACGGGCGCTACGAACGTCGCGCTAGTCTCCGTCGTCGACGTCCAAAGCGCAAACCCGTCGCCTCCGTCGACCGAATAATAGACGTCGTAACCAACGACGCCCGACCCGACGTCGGAACTTTCCCAAGAAAGCGTCGCCGACCCGTTGTTATTGTCCTCAACCGAAAGAAGCGCGACGGCAGGCGCGTCGGCGTCGATCGTATTGAGCCACGTGTTCGTCGTAATCGGCTCGTTGACGTCGAAAACGATCGTCGCGTTCGTTTCGACGGTAGCGCCGGTCGTCAAATCGTCGGCAAGTTTCACGACAAAGGAAACGTACCCTTCCCCGTCGCCGGTTTCTTTGTTGTTAGGCGGCAAGAACCCGTCGTAAGCGCTAACCGGGAAATGATCGCCGGTCGACGCTGCGTAGGAGCGCAAATACCACTTCGCCAGCCCGGTCGACGGATCGTAGTCGACGGAAATTTGGATTTGATCCCCCGTTGACGTCTGATTCACCGTCCAAAGCCCGCCGGCGCAACCGCTCGGCGCGTCAAAAATCTGCGATCCAATGCAAACCTCGCCCAATTCGAACGAATCCCGATCGAATCCTTCGGGCAGTTGCATCGTAACAAAGACTTCTTGAGCCGCCGCAGTCGCGCTCGACTTGTTTTCGAAGTAAATCTTGTAATTCTGCGCGACGTCGGCATTGGCGGAAATCCAGTTCGGCGTCGTGATAACGGAAAACGGCTCTTCTTCCGTGCCCGTGTTTACGGCGTCGTAATCGTAACCGATGACGCCGATAATCTCATTCGGATCGCTGGAACGGGGCGTATTGCTTCGTCTCGAATCGCATTTACGTTGATTCTGACCTGGAATAGTCGGGGTTTGGTAATCTGGTATACGATGAGCAATATCATCAGGATCAATTCCAAAGGACGCCATTCCTGTGGTAGCAACTGCCGGACCGGAAAGAACGTCGCTTATCCCTGCCGTTACTATTCGCCCCATTTTAGACAAATCTTCATGTTTTTGTGCCCGTTCGACTTGATTTTGTAATGCTTGCTCATAATTACCGTTATCGATATTATCGAACATCTCATCTAGTTTTCTTTCATAACTATTTTTGCCCGTTTTCCCGTCTTTGCCCTTTCTCCCGGCATTGAGATCTTCTCCAGTCTGTTTAAACCATTGCCCTGCCGTTTGTAAACCAGAAACGTCAATATTAGAACTAACTCGATTACTACAATACCGATACAAATTGACGTCTCCCGCTTCATACCCTATCGGGTCTTCGGAGACAAACCTCCCCGTCGCAGGATCAAACCACCGAGCGCGCATAGAGATCAACTCGGCGGAATCCCCTGTCGCGACGCCATATTCCCCGACAAACAAGAACGGCGTATTAATCGTTTCCGTCGACGCAAGAACGTTCCCGCATTGGTCGTAAGCGTAGCGATTTAGAACGTTCCCGTTGGCGTCGGTAATCGTCGCGGTCGAGCCGAGCAAATCGTAACCGTAATAAACGCAATTCGACGCGGCGTCCGTTTGCGCGACGAGTCCGTTTCCGTAAACGTAATTCGCGTCGAGCGTTCCGTCGACGTACCGCGCTACGACGTCGCCGTAAGTCGTATTCGGATCGACCAAGTATTCTTCGCGAACTACGTTTCCTTCGGCGTCGGTACGAACGGTCGCGACGCGATTTCCTAGCGCGTCGTACTCGTAATCCCACCGCGCGCCGGTCGACGAAACGCAAGCGATCATTTGCCCGCGCGTATTCCAGAGATAAGTTAGCGTCTCGCCGGTCGCTACGTTCGTTTTTTTCGTCAAATTTCCGTTCGCGTCGTATTCGTAGGCAAACTCGCCGTCGGAAAGCAATTTGTTCGTCGAATCGTAAACGTAAGTCTTTTCCACGCCGTCGATTTTCGACCAAATCCGATTCCCAACCGCGTCGTAACGAAATTCGCAACTATGATTCGAAAGTTCGGAGTCGACGTTCGCGACGAAGACGGAACTAATCAACTGCCCCGTCGGGTCGTAACCGTAAGTCCAAACGCCGTCGACCGTCGTCGTTGTCGCGACAAGATCGAGCGCGTCGTAGGCGTAATCGAACGACGACAAAACGCTTCCGTCGACGCCAAGATTCTTAAGGGACGTCAAGCGATCGAGCGCATCGTAAACGTAAACGGTTTGCGTTCCATTCGCGTCCTTTTCGCGTTCGAGTCGTCCTTTGGCGTCGTAAACGTACTCTTCGAGCGTCGCGCCCTTTCCGTCTTGAACTTTCCAAAGCCAGCCGGAGTCGTTGTAAACGTATTGAACGCTATAATCCTCGCCGTCCGAAACGGAAATCTGCCGACCGTAGGCGTCGTAGGCGTAAGAAAGCGCGCGTCCCGTCGGGTACGATACGCTTAACAAGCGATCGGCGGAATCGTAAACAAAGGTCGTCTCGGCGCCGCAGTCGATAATTTTGACGAGGTTTCCGCGCAAGTCGTATTCATATTTTAGCGAGTCCGTTTCGCTCGTCGTAATCGACGCGAGCGTTCCGTCCTCGTTGTACGCGTAAGTCGTTTGAACGCCCGCGCGATCCGTTTCCGACGCGACCGTTCCGTCGGAGTTGTACGTCGCGGAAGACGCGCCGCCGTCCGGGCGTTCCCAGCAAATCCAATTTCCGGCGTCGTCGTAAACAAACGAAACGGCGTTTCCGTTTCCGTCGACAAGTTTCGTAACGGCGCTCTTCGCGTCGTATTCGTAACGCGTCGAGACGCCCGACGCGTCGACCGTTTCGACGACGTTTCCTTTCGAATCATAAACGTAAGTCGCAACGTTCCCGTTGGCGTCGGTCGTCGAAATCACGTTTCCATTAACGTCGTAAACATAATTTGTCGTTCGATTAAGCGCGTCGATCGTTCTGACGACCGAACCTTTCGCGTCAATGTAAACGGTTCCTTGATAGTCGTCGCCGTCGTAAACTTTGTAAGAAGCGACGCCGTCCCAAACGTAAGATTGAGCCGCGACGTCGTTTTCAAGCGCCGTTTTGTAAAGGCGCCCCGATTCGTCGTAAACAAAATAACGCTTAGTATTGTCGGCGTAGGTTATCGACGTCATCGCCGATTCGTTCGGGGCGCCGCTTGTCGTTTCGTATTCGTAAGAAATCGAACGACCGTCCGCCCAAGTCGCCGAAAGCAGATATTTGCCCGACGCGTCGTAAGTATAATTCGTTTCGTCGCCGTTCGAATCGATCGCTTTTGCGATTTTCCCGAAATCGTTGTAAGCGAACGTCAACGAACGATCTTGCGCGTCGGCGACGCGCGTCAAACGATTCGACGCGTCGTAAGAAAGCGTCAAAGCGTTCCCGTTGGCGTCGACCGTCGACGTTAAAAGCCCTTGCGCGTCGAAATTGTAGACGGTTCCGTCAATTTCTGTCAGCGTCGACGTTCCGTCCTTTTTCTTCGTTAGAATTCCGTCGTCCGTCGCATACGCGGAACGATACGTCGTCGCCGACGCGGACGAACGGTCGACGCTGAAGGCGCGAGTCGCGCCGTACGCGCCCAAAACGGTCGCGGTTCCGGCGTCGTCGTAATTCAACGAGACGTTCCAGTTATAATCCCAGCCGAGCCCAAACGCGGAATCGGTCGAACGCCCAATAAAGGACGCGCCGTTATAACCGCGCGTCAATTCAAGCGCGTATGCGGAACCTGAAACGCTCGAGTCGGTCGACAAGGTCAAAACGCCAAAGGGGCTCGCGGAGTCGGTCGCCCAAACGTAAATCGCCGATAAGGCGTCGGCGGAGTCGTAAACGACCGCGCCGGACGCTTCAAGTTCCGTTACGACGGAACTGATCGCTTTAACGTAACTTCCCCAAGTCGTTCCGAGTTTTGACTCGACGCGATTCCAAATCGACGCCCACTGGGAATCGGTCAGACTTGCGGGCTTTAACGACGCGGAAAGTTCGTCAAAATCGATCGTTTCGGTCGAATCTTGCGCGACAAGTCCGACTTCAAAGGAGAAATTGGCGGAATCCCAAGGCTTGAGCCAACCGCCCCAATAGATCGGAATCTCGAGCGTTTCGCCCGGTTGGAGAACGCCGGGCGTCGCGCCGTCGGCAAGAATCGAAAGTTCGCTCGCGCAACCGCTGGGAAGCGTCGCCGTCGCGTAACTTTTTCCGGAAAATTCGGGATTTGCGGACAAAATCGCGCCGGTTTCGCCCGAACCGTCGACGGCGCGAACGATCGCAAGGGACGCGTCGACCGTCGATTCGCCGCGATTCGTAATCGTCAGGGTCGCCGTCGCGGCTCTGTTGTTCGTTAGCAAATCGGGATTATATTCGACGTATGCGACGACGTCGCCGGAAACCGCGACCGCGCGTTTGCCGACGAAATCGATCGGAGTCGCCGACAATTTGACGCCGTCGACGTCCTTGTCGCCAATTTGGATTCGCGTTTTGGGCAAGTCGCTTAACTCGACGGAAAAAATCTCAACCGTCGTGTTTTTCGGGAGCCATTCGAACGAGAACCAACCGTTTTCGTCGGTAACGACTCTTTCATAACGCGCGGCGCCGTCGGAATCCTTCCATTGCGCGACTAAAGTAATATTCGGCAAAACGTCGCCGTAAACCTTGTCGACCAGCGTTCCTGAAACGGCTTCGACGTCGTAGCCCAATTTTTCGGCGACGACGAACGAATACGCCTTTCGAACGTCTTGGCATATTTTTCCGCGCGAACTCAAACGCACGGCCGCGTCGACGACGCTTTCGTGATACTCCTTCCAAGTCGCAAAATATTCGTCGGGGCATTCGTCGGAATCGAGATAAGACAAACGCCCAAGATTGAGATTGGTCGAACCCGAACCCGTCTTGAAGTAAAACTTGATTTCTTGACTATGTCCATTGCGCAACACGCCGGGCATATCCTCGTCGCCCGTTCCAATAAACTGGAGAACGTTAGTCGCGCCGTCGAAATCGGGCGTCAACGACAATTTGACGTCAGATTCGGCGCTCAAAACCAAAATAGGCGCGACGGAATCCGCAGAGTCCGTTCCATACCGAACGCGCCCCTCGTATATGCGATTATCGCGCGTGGAATCGGGAATATCCAGCAGAACCGCGTTAATACCGCCGAATACGCCGACGTCGTAGTAATACGAAGCTCGCGCGCTAACGCCGTCTTTAAAAGTTTTCGTCGCGCCGTTTTGGGTAATAACTAAATCGTATTGTTTGTCGTAAGTAACGCTAAACATATTGTCGACGTCCATATCGAACGTCAAAATCGCAGACGTCGCCGACAAGACCTTAACTTCTCCGTATATAGTCGACCAATACTTAGGATCGTACTGCGGAGCGCCAATCCAATATTCATTCGTCGGATATAAAACGGCAGTCATACCTTCGGCAAACCCGGTTCCAACGATCGTTAAAGACGATTTTGTACCAAATTGTACGACCGACCAATAGTGTTCTTCCTGAAAACGCGCAAAGGAATCGTCGTAATAGAACGCGTTACAGATTCCAAACGTTTGGAATCCGCCATAATCGCGTTCCAGTTTTCCAATTGTCGCGTTTTCCGCCGAGGACAACGAAACGTAAACCGTTTGTTCCGTATTAGCGGCGGGAATATGAAGAATAGAAACGTTTTCAAACGTTTCTGCGGAAAGATTCGTCGTTTGAACGCTTGACGATACATAATCGCAAATTGAATCTGTCGGAAGATATCCAATTCGCGCTTTCATCGCAACGTTCGTAAACATCGAAGCGTCGGCAAACGAATACTTTAGATAATATTCTTCCCCTGCTGGAACAACTATTTTATAAATTTGTTCGGTTTGGGAAATTACAAAAGAATCGTAAAGAACGAGCGTCGGAACGTCGACGTTCGTAACGGCTCGCGCCTTGAGGAAATTATCGTCGCTCGCGGCGCCTTCGAAAATTTCACGATTCGGGTTGACTTGCACAGCGACCGTCCAAGCGCCCGTCGCGACTTTCGGAACGACGATTTGTGCGTAGAACGTTTGTAAATCGCCGGAAGCGATCGTGCCGGAATGCGCGACTTGCGCCGCCAACACCTTCTTGCCGCCCTCGCCGACGAAATAGATCGCGTCTTTCCAAGTCCCGACGGCGGCGACGGTTCCGTTGTTGCGAATCGTCCATTGAACGGTAATCGTCTCGCCGACGCTAGCATTCGCGGGCGCTTGAACGTCGACCGGCTCCAAATCGATCGACGAAGACGCGCCGTCGGCAAATTCGTAAGCGCCAATATCGACGTAAGAATCGCCGTTATTCGCGGTATAAAGATCGTCGTAACGAGGCGTGCCGTCGGCGTCAAACTCGGGCGCGCCTTCGAGCGTTCCTGAGTCGATGCACGGAGAGCCCGCCGAAAGACGATAGTTTCCGTTCGCCGCGTCGCGGAAGAGCGGATTCGCCCAAATATTGCCGTTCGAACCGACCGCGCTGAAGGATTGGTTACCAACGCCCTTCGGATTGTAAAAGACGCAATTACGGTAATTGACAGACGAACCGAGACGTTCGAACGATTCGGAGAAATTCGAGACGACGCAATTCGTCAACGTGTCGCGGTAATTATACGCTATGTTGAGGAAACTCACGCCGTCGGCGATCGTGCAATTCGTCAACGTCGCTTTACCACTAGCGTGAAAATTAAACATACACGTCATATTATCGCGGAAAACAGAATTGCGCGCGCTAAAAACGCAATTGTTCGACGTATAGTTGACGCCGTAATATTCGGTATGTTCAAGAAGACTGTCGTCAAAAGACATAGAACCGCCGGTAACGTTCAAACCTCCGTTTGCGCCCGACTTATCGCTACAATATCGAACGATAGTATGCTTCAACGCAACCGTTCCGCCTTCGCAGGAAATATTACTCCAATCGCCCGCTTCCGGCGCGTATTCCCCGTCGTCCTCGTTCGTGTCGCCGCCGTATTCGTCGTCTTTCACCGACGTAAAAACGATAGGTTGCGCCTTCGTTCCCTCCGCGACGAGCTTTCCGCCGCTTTGGACGATTAACGAACGCCCCGCGTCAAACTTAACGACGGCGCCCGGCGTAATCGTCAACGTAACGCCTGAAGGCACAACGACGTCGCCTGTAATATGATAAACTTGCCCGGCAAGCCAAGTTTCACTTTGGGTCAATTTGCCGGAAGTCGTCGTAATAACGTATTTCATTGAGACGTCAGAACCAATATTGATCGTCCCATTCCCGCGCAGATAAGCGTTTCCAATTTTCGGAACGGAAAGCGCGCCGTCTTTGTTCGTGTCGCCGCCGACCGAATCGTCTTCAACGCGGGTCAAAACGACTGAGTCTCCGACGTTTAACGACGAATCCTTTTCCGTCGACAAATGGGCGCGACTCCAAAACTTGACGACGGCGTTTGGTTCGATAGTCAACGTAGCGCCCGATTTAACGATCGATTTGTCGACGACCAAATGAACTTTGTCGGCGCTCCAAGTTTCAGATTCCGTAATTTCGCCGCGATGAACGACGACGTTCGCGTCGTTAAGAATCAAACCGCTAGTCGTCGAGGAGAGAACGATCTTTCCGTCGGCGTCTAGCGCTTCGAAAATCAGATTTCCATAGGCGTCGTCAAAATCGGTCGTCGACCAAACGTATTTTCCCTCCGCGTCAAAAGTTCCAAGAAGGGCGCTCGACGTTCCTGAAACCCAAGTCAAACGAACCGACTCGGCGTTTTCGCAACGCGTCCAAGCGATTTCGACGTCGCAGCAAAACACGGATCGTTGCGAGAACGTCGCGCTGTAAGACTCGTAAGCGCCGACGTCGACGGACTCTCCGGCAAATCGAGGCGCGCCGCTTGGATCAAGGCTTTCTTCGTCTAGTCCGGCGTCGTAAGCGTATTGAGAATCGCCCTTGTCGGTCGCTTGGGAACCGGGAACAAGTCGATAATCGCCGTTCAAGGCGTCGACAAAGAGAGGCAGACGCGCGTCGTAAACGTAATTTTCGTCCGCGTTCCAATCGGCGTATGAGGAAACGCAACAAGACGCGTCGACGGAGCCCGATTCTACGTAGACGTCTTTGCCTTCGCCGTTTAGCGCGACTATCGTGTTACGCAAAGTCGTCTTGCCGGACTTGTTGTGAAGTCCGTAGTCGGCGTTGCCCGTGATCGTGCAGTTGACGAGCGTCAACGTGCCGGCGTTGCGTAAACCGAACGTTTCGGAATCGGCGACGACGCAATCGACAAACGTGATATTCCCGCGATTTTCAACGCCTTGCGCGCAACGGAAATCGACGCCGACAAATTTGCCCGTTCCATAAAGCGGCACCGTTTGAGAGGCGACAATCTTACCTCCAGTTATTGACGAATTAAAATAAAGCGTCGTCGATTGCAAATCAAGCCTCAACGTTTTATTCGTATTCTCGAGCGGAGCCGTAAGATAGATCGCGCCGCCGCTTGCGTTAAAAGAATAAACGTCGTTCGGATGCGACAACGGAGCAGAAATTCTCCAAACGCTGTTGGAAGACAACATGATCTCGCCCCCGTAAGCAAACGAACCGTTCGAAGCGGCAATATAGCCTTCGCCTTTCGCTCCGCCGTCGCGAATCGTGATCGTATCCGAT
>JAZRWW010000086.1:0-22535 GCA_045599865.1 Thermoguttaceae bacterium | reverse complement strand
CCGACCGTCTTTGTTTTCGGAAACAACGTCTCGCGCGTTTGCGATTTGCTCTTTACGATTCCGTATAAAGACGGTCGAAAGGAAGTTTTCCCGATTATCGTATTAATGGAACACAAGTCGACGCCCGACAAAAGCGTCGCGGAACAAATGTTGACAAGCTTAGTTGCGACGCTTAACTTTGTGAAACGTTACCCGGAGCGGTTTAGAACGCCGGACGGTAAGATTATTTGGCCGTTTGTCGTCTTGTTTTACACGGGCGCGCAACGTTGGGAAAACGTTCAAAACTTACCCGATTTGTTTACGACGTCGTTAAAGGAACTGGACCAAGATTGGATTTTCAAATTGAGGTTCTTGTTGATTTCCTTGATCGACAAGAAAATCGTCGTCGTTCCGCCAATAGCCGACAAGGATGCAAACGAGCCCGAAAACTCCAACGATACGCTCGGCTTCGACGATATGCTCGGTTTTTTCTTTGAATTGTTGCGTAGTTCCGAAATAATGAACGACGACCCCAACGCGACGCGGGAAAGTTGGCTGAACGACGCGTGCAATTCGTTGCAAATCTTCAAAAAAGTTTACGTTTCGGACGACGAGTACTGCGCCTCGGTTCTTGACGACGCGTTCAGCTTTATCGGAACAATGTGTGCGAAAAAGAAATTTGCCCCGCCGACGCGCGAAGAATTAATCGAAATGTTGGAAAAGGAGGATATGAAAGAAATGGTAAAAGCTACTTGGCTACTTTCGGAAAAAGAACGAAAAGCCGCGAAAAACGAGGGAAGAAGCGAGGGGAGAAACGAGGGGAGAAACGAGGGGAGAAACGAGGGGAGAAACGAGGGGAGAAACGAGGGAATGCAGGATATGCTTGCGCGAATGATCGGTTTTCGCTTTCCCAAGGCGACTCCCGCGTTTATCAAAAAAGCGTTGAAGCCTTTTAGCGATTCCTATGCGACGGAGCTTATGTCGGTCGTAATGACGACCGACACGCTTGAAGAACTCAAAAAGAAAGTAAAAGCTCTTGCGCCAAGCTGTTAAAACATTGGGCGCTGTTTGGAATTAAACGATTATTACTGGCGATTAGTCGCCGAACGTCATAGACAAGGAACGAAAGTTGGAATCTGAAATCAAAAAACGAAGCGACGTTTCCGTCGAGAACACTTGGAATTTGGAACGAATTTTTGCAAACGACGACGAATGGCGCGCCGCGTTTGACGCATGGAAAGAGCTGGCAAAGTCCGTTTCGTCTTATCGCAACAAATTAAACGACGCGGAACGTCTCGTCGAATTCCTTAAATACGAAGAAAAACTCGATCTTGTCGGCGAACGTCTGGGAACTTACGCGTTTCTTAAGTCGACGGAAGACCTCGCTAACGCTTCCTATCAAGAGATGAAAAATTCGTTCTACTTGGCGGCAAACGCCGTTGCGGAAGAGTCGAGTTTCGTTCGACCCGAATTGCTGGCGCTTCCCAACGAGAAATGGAACGAATTTCTGAAGGACGAAAGACTCGCTCCTTGGAAATTGAAGTTGGAACGCGTCTTGCGTTTCAAAGCGCATTCCCTTTCCGCCGCTGAAGAGCGTCTTCTCGCGGCGGTCGGCGACGTCGCGGACGCGCCGTCCAAAGCGTTTAGGCTTCTCAACGACGCCGAAACGAAATTCAAATCGACGCGCAACGAAAAGGGCGAAGAAAGCCCGTTGACGCACGAAACGTTCCAATTGTTCCTGCACTCGCCCGAACGCGCGGTTCGTAAAGAGGCGTTTGAAAATTATTACGCCGAATACGAGAGTCGCCAAAACACGTTTGCGTCCCTTCTCGAAGGTTCGATTCGCAAAGACGTTTTCTATTCCAAAGCGCGCGGGTTCTCTTCGGCGTTGGACGCCTCGATGTTCGCGGAAGAAATTCCGCAAAGCGTCTATAAGAATTTGCTCGACGTCGCGCGCGATTCGTTGCCCCTGCTCTATCGTTATTACGACGTCCGACGTCGCTTGATGAAATTGGACGAAATTCATTTTTACGACGTCTACGTGCCCGTCTTATCCGATATTACCGTCGATTATTCGTGGCAAGACGCGGTCGACCTCATTGGAAAAGCGTTGCAACCGCTCGGCAAAGAATACGTCGAAACGTTCCAAAACGGTCTGACTACGGAACGTTGGGCGGATCGTTACGAGAACGAAAACAAGCAGAGCGGCGCGTTTAGCTGTCCCGGCTACGAGTTCCCGCCCTTCATTTTGATGAATTATAAGAACACGACGATCGAGAGCGTCTTCACGTTGGCTCACGAAGGCGGACATTCGATGCACAGCTGGTATTCCGCCAAGACGCAACCTTATCGTTACTACGATTACGCGATCTTCCTCGCGGAGATCGCCAGCACGTTCAACGAACAGCTTCTTGCGCGTTACTTGTTGAAAAACGCGCAAGACGACAAAACGCGCGCTTGGATCGTCAATCGCGAACTCGACTCGATTCGCGCGACAATCTTCCGCCAGACGATGTTCTCCGAATTTGAATTCCAAACGCACCAAGTCGCGGAATCGGGTCAACCTCTCTCGGCGTCGATCTTTCGCAAGATTTATCGTGGGATTCTCGACCAGTATTTCGGACCGAATTTCGCGATCGACGACGCGCTCGAATTGGAATGCCTGCGCGTTCCCCATTTCTATCGCGGTTACTACGTCTACAAATACGCGACGGGGCTTTCCGCCGCGATTAATTTGGCGGATCGCGTCTTGAACGGCGGCGAAAAAGAACGCGACGACTATCTCGGATTCCTCAAATCCGGCTCTTCCGACACGCCCCTTGCGATTTTAAAGAAAGCGGGCGTCGATATGGAACGTCCCGAAGCGATTCAAGTTGCAATGAAGCGTTTCGAAACGCTCACGAACGAACTTGAAGCGCTGTTGACTTGACGCCGCTTTTCCGCGCGAGCAAATTCTTTCGAGAAAACTCGGCGCGTTCAAATAACGTTCAAATAAAGCGTCGCGCAAAAATTTGCGCGGCGCTCTTTTTTTTAGATCATTTCAATTCTTCGATCGCCTTGGCAATTTCTGCGCGACGCGCGTGAATTTTCTGCGGATCGTTGGTAAAACGCGTCATATCGGTCGTAATCTCGGAAAAATCAAAGAGCTTCTGAATTTCGGCAAGACGCGCTTCAGACAATTCGCCCTTCTTTTCTTCGACGAGGCGCTTGAGCATCGTCAGCATTTCATAGTCTTCGATCCCTTCGCGCATCGTTTCCCAACGAATACTGGCGCAAGGCGGATCCATAACGACTTCGCCGTTGTTGCGACCCGGCGTCGCGGCGGAAAGGGGCGGATAAACGAATCGACCGTCGCCGTTGCCCCACGGAACTTTAGCGCCTTTCGGGGTTCCGTAGCCGGTCGTGTAGGACATTGGATCTTCGTAGGGATTCTGCCAGCCGTCGGGAAACGCGGTCGGACTGTGCCAGAAAGTCGTTTCCCAAATTAAATTGCCCGCGATTTCGCGTTCGAACGTTTGCCAAAGCCAAATGCGCAACTCGACCGGCGGATGGTCGATATATTCCGTGCAATAGGGCGCTTTCGGATAACAGCAAATATACCACCAGAACCAATTTCCCTTCTCGCGTTCGGTTTTCGCCGTTTCGTTGGAATAATTCGGGCTCACGGGGCACCAAATGTCGACGTCGGCGCCCTTCTCGTCCAAAACCTTCGAGAATTTTTCCGAAGGCTCTTCCGTCAACAAACGTTGAACGTCGGGCGCGTATTTCTTCAACCTTGCAAACTGATTCGCGACGAATTCGTAGTCCTTTTCGTCGGGCTCGTCGAAGCAATAGACGTAAGCGGCGTCAAGCAACCCCATAGCGCGCAAATGTTCTTGCAACTGACGCCCGTATTCCGTCATCATCGCGTCGTATTCAGGCGTGTCGGGCGCGTAACCTGCTACGGAACCCTCGGAACGCCCCGCGAACGTGCCGCCGCCAAGTCCTTCGAAGGGTAGTCTGAAATTCGTGAACGAATACTTGTCGAAAACGCGTTTCATCTCGCGGTCAAACGCTTCAAAATCGATTCGGCAACTTGGAGGATCGTTTTTCGGTAGCCACTCGACCTTAATGAGGTCGAGCGGCGCGGGCGTATACGGACTAATACGATAGTCGCTGAATAATTGCAAGTACATATCGTAAACGGCGCGTTTTTCCGCTTCCGTCTTGCAATTATGGTACGTCCAAACGTTGTTCGGCGAAATCCCAAGCCCTGTTTGCAACGAACCTTTGAACGGAACGGCGAAATCCCAAACGTTCAATTCGAAGGGAAAGGTCAACAAATAGGCGCCGTCGTCGGCTTTAATCGTAACGACGCCGCGATATTTGCCAGACGCGGCGTCTGCGGGAACTTTGACGGTTACCCAAAGGGGAAGATTGAACCCCTTTTCAACGTTTAGCGGAGCGCCAAGACCATCCGCGCCCGCGCTAATCGGAACCAACGCGTCGGGATACCAGCCTTGAACGCAAGTACCGTCGGTCGGACTCGAAACGTAATGATAATAGGCGTAGCGCAAATTGACGTTTTCGGCGGGAATCGTCGCGCCCGACTCGGATTGCAACGGAATGGAAAGTTCCATTTTAACGTCGCGCAGGTCTTGATTTTTCGGACAAAGCGCGATCTGGAAGGACTCGAAGTCGTTTTTCGCGGCGGAAATTTTAATCGGTTTGACGGCTCCAATTTTCTTAACTTTCGGATCGCGCGGAATACGATAATCCGCGTTGGTCCAACTCGTCTCGACGCCGACGCCTTTGGAATCAATAAAGGTCGCGCCGCTGACCGCGTTCGTAAAATCTTGTATGAAATAAGGATAGTAACAACGCGTAATTTTTACGGGTCGTTTAAACGCCGCGACGTATTCGTATCGAAGGGGCGCGGAAGAATTAGACTTCTTTTTTTCCTTCGTAGTCGATTTTACGACGTCCGAATCCCATTGGAAACGCAAGATTTCGCCGTCGTTTTTTTTCGCCCAAACGAAATCGTCGTCGTCAAATCCAACAAGCGACGCGTCCAAAATCGATTCGTCGTCGGAAGGCGCGCCGTCAAGGTCGGCAAACAAAGTCGAGCCGACTCCTTGGAAACGTCGCGAATCGTCTTGTTTCGTTTGAAATTCGGCGCTTACCGAATAAACTTGCAAATTACAGCCGCTCGTTTTGCCCGGCTCGTCGATCCCGCGAAGACGCACGAACAATTCGTCGACGTCTTTTCCTTCCAAATAGGAGGTCAACGAGACTTCTTTCGCCTGAAGCCCGACAATTTCGTCAAGTTTCGTCCAATTTTCATTGTCGACGCTAACTTCGACGGCGACGGCGCCGCAAATCCAATACCCAACGGAAACGTTAAACTTACCCGAAACGAAAGGAAGTTTTCCTTTCGTTTTCGCCGTTTTATCGACGACGCTAAAATGTTCCAACGCAAAACGATAGGTTATGAATTTTTCATTGCCGAGCGACCAGCGGTTCGTATTGTAAAACGCGTTTGTCGCAAAGATAGGACGCGAATAGTTTGTCAAATCCGCCAAATGCACGAGCGAGAATCGATAGACGCCCTCCGCGTCGAGCGACTCGCCGTCCCCAAGCGCCAAATAATTCGGTTGTTCCGCGCCGTCGGAAACGAGCTTGAAGAGCGGCTGAACCGGGGTCAAACGGTAGTCGCCGACGCGATAAGTTCGCGTGGTTTCCCATTGTCTAAACCGAACGGGCGCGGGACGAACGCCCCCTTCTCCTTCCGAGGCGAAGAAAATAAAGGATAGCGGTTTTTCCGGGTCTTGTACGTTTGGCAAGCCGTTGAAGTCGTAATTGGCAAATTCGGTTCCGCCGCAAAGGAAGTCCTTCCCTCCCCCTTCGACGCAAGAGGCCTTAAATTGAAGTCGATACAACTTGCGCGACTCAAACGAAATCGGCGCGGAGTTCCAAGACGTTTCCTTTCCGTTGCCCACAAGTTGCAAGACGCCGCCGTCTAAAATCGAGTCGTCGTTTGACGACTTCCAGCCTTCCAAAACGCAAGAATTCGTCGCGGGCTCGTAAAAAGCCGGACTTTGCGCAAAGACGCCTTCGCCGCTTGTCGCGACGAGAAGCGAAATCGCAACGAGACAAGGTTTGATTATTTCGATAGGTTTCATTGACGCGTTTCCTCTTTTAGCGAATAAAAAACGACAAAATCGACAAAAAAGCCGACAAAAATCGACTTTTTTGTCTTCGCGTTATCGGCGTTGTTTTTGTCTACTTTTTCTGGTCGACGATCCAACGAACGCCTTGATAGATCAACTTGCGATAATTCGGATCGTTGAAGGCGCCTCCGGCGTCCCCTTGAATGACGCCGAAGACGGGCGACTTCTTATAACGCCAAGTCCACAACACGGGCATATCGGATTCGGGATGGTCGGTGCGCGCCAAAACGTCGATATGCGGATTGTAATAGACGCCCTTGAAAACTTCGTCGTTCAATTTGAAATCGGAGACGCCGACGGTGATCGGGTGTTCTCGCGCGACGATGTAGACGTTCAAATCGGTCGGGCGAAGATAACTCGACTTCGAATAGACGCGTCCGTCGATTTCCGTATCCTTGAGCAAAAATTGGGCGCCGAAAACCTCTCTAAAGAGCGGAAACTCCGGGTGCGAAATAAACGAGTGATGCAACATTACGGTCGGAATTCCCTCTTCGCCCCACAATTTTTCAAGATTGCTCTTCTGTTCGTCGGAAAGTTCAAAGAACGATTGGTCGTGGAACATCACGACGTCGTAATCGTTCGACAAACCCGGCTTCAGCATATCCTGTTTTTCAGGAATAACGATCTCTTCAAAGGTCGCGTTGGGAAAATCGCGCAACATCGCGTGCAAATTGTCGCGGTCGTATCCGTGCCCGCCGACGACGAGCAGAATACGAATTTTCTTTTCTTCCGCAGGTTCTTCGGCGCGCAAAGCGTCGGAAACGGAACCTCCGATCAAGGCGGTCAAAGTCGCCGCCGCGCAATATTTGCCAAAATCTCTTCGTTTCATTGACAATTCCTTTTAAACTTTAGTCAAAAACTCCGCGTCGACGCGTCAAGTTACAGAGGCGTCGACTTGAGCTACAAATTTAACGGAATAATGATAACGTGCGACGACGCGTTTTTCAAGAAAAAATTGCGAAAAATATTTTGTTAGCGGCGCGACGACCAAAAATTTTGATTTTTTACGATGAATTTATGAAAAACGCTTGAT
The DNA here is from genome assembly GCA_045599865.1 of Thermoguttaceae bacterium. Taxonomy (GTDB): domain Bacteria; phylum Planctomycetota; class Planctomycetia; order Pirellulales; family Thermoguttaceae; genus RUG369. The sequence goes on along the minus strand of JAZRWW010000086.1, from coordinate 15,314 downwards.
TTACGCTTGAATTGAAATTACAATTCGTTTACCAGACGTTAGACGTCGACTAAAAAACGTTGTTCAATGTGCAAGCAAGCGGTTATGAACGTTAAAACGACAAAACGCAAAACGACAAAACGCGAAGCGCAAAAAAAGGAAGAAAGACGCCTTGCAAAGGAAGACGCGATTCTCAAGAAGCGCGTTGCAAAGGCGAATTATCTTATTGCCGAAGCGGTTCGCAAAGAATTTCAAAAGGGCGGCTCCGCACACGACGTTTTCTTTCATTTGATATTGAAAGACGTCAAGTTTGCCGCGCGTTTTCTGAACGCGTACCTCCCGAGGAAATTACGAAAAGCCCTCGATTTGAGCGATCCAAGTCGAATTAAAGTTCTCTCGACCGACCTTTACGAGGAACGCGTCAAAAAGCATATAGCCGATTTTATTTTTGTCGTTCCGTGCAAGGAAGAAAACAAATTTGTCTCGTTGACGTTGATCATAGAACACAAAGCGCAAAGCGGCGCGACGATCGATCGTAAAACGATCTTACAAGTAACGAAATACGTAACGCTTGAACTTGAAGAACTACTGAAAAAGTCGCAAAACGGAGAAGTCGTTTATCAGCCGCTGGTCGTAATAATCTATACGGGCGCCAATCCTAATTTCGTCGCCCCCTCTTGGGAAACGTCTTTTCCTCTGCCTCAAGCGTTGCAGGTTAAAGAACTGCGCGGCGTTCAAATTAGATTCACGTCCGTTTGCGTTAACTTGACGCGTCTGTTTTTAGAAGACAAATTAGTCGACGAAGATTTTTTACGCGTTGTGCCGGAAGTAATGGCGCGCGCGAGTCTGAAACGATTAAAAGAATCTTATCCGACGTTGTTTCGCGCGTTAGGATCGATTAAAAATATAACGAGCGAAGACAAACTTCGTCTTAATGCTTGCGTCAATTACGTCGCGTTGACCGCCGACCAGCCTTTGTCGAGCGAAGAAGTGGAAATCTTACGCCAAAGCGCCAAAAGTGAGAACATAGGAGAAAATATGAAGAATTTTTTAGATTTGTTAGAAGAAAAGGGGGAAATCAAAGGAGAAATCAAAGGAAAAATCAAGGGAAAAATCGAAACGATCCAAACCGTCGCTTCGTTACGCTTTGCCGAACCTTCTAAACGTCTTCCCCCGTTGTTAAAGAAGCTCGACGATCTTGAGCTTTTGGATCAAATTCGTCAATTTTCCTTAACCGCCCCTTCCTTGCTTGAAATTGAAAATTACGCCGAGAATTTGACGCAAAGCAAATCAAAGCTTAAGCGCGTCGCCAGAAAAAGGGCGTCGTAAAAACTTGTCCGCAGAAAAGTTTTTATCCGTATTTATTTTTTGAGGAAGCTATGTCGATTACGCGTCGTTCGTTGTTGTTGAGTTGTTTAGCGTTGGGCTGTTCCGATCTTGTCTCGTTGGCGTCGTCGCGTTCCTTGGCGCAAGAAGCGCCGAAACGCGCGCGTTTCACGGGCTTCGAAACCGGCGTCGGAATCGGAGGCTGGCTCACGAATTACAAGCGTTTTAACGTTCTGCCCGAGGATCGGCGCCTTCCGCTCTCCGTCGGCGATTTCGAGCATTTTGAATCGTATATTACCGAAGACGACGTTCGTAATATCGCGTCTTTTGGCGTCGAATGCGTTCGTCTTGGATTCGATCAAGTCGTAATAGAAGAAAAGCCGGGCGTTTACCGCGAACGGATTTTCGCGCTAATCGATCGTTTTATCGAGAATTGCGAAAAACACGATCTGAACGTCGTTCTCAATCTTCACAAGGCGATCGGCAATTATTGCGATATTCAAGAGAAGGTTCAATTACTCGACGATCAGGGCTTGCAAGACCGTTTTGTCGATTTATGGATCGCCTTTGAAAAACGCTACGCCGACAAGCCGAACGTCGCGTTTGAAATTCTCAACGAAATTAGAAACGTCGACCCGGAAAAATGGAACGCGCTTGCCGATCGAACGCTCAAAGCGATTCGCGAATTGAACCCTACGCGCAAAGTTATCCTTGGAACGATCGATTGGAACGCGCCCGATAAATTAAAGGACATGCGCCTATACGACGATCCAAACGTAATTTATACGTTCCATTTCTACGCGCCCTTCGCGTTCACGCATCAACAGGGCGTCTTGCAAGCGGGTCCGCTCTATTACAATCGGAAAATGGCGTATCCTTCCGACGTCGAGCCCTATCGCGATTACGAGCGCTACGTCAACGGCGCTAAAAATCCAATTCCAAACTTCGAACGAATCGACAAAGAATGGATGCGCGCGCAACTTCAACCGGCGTTCGACTTTGCCAAAGCCCACCCCGACAAAATCGTTTGGCTAGGCGAATTTGGCACGATTCGCCACTGCAAATTGGAATATCGAGAAAACTGGATGCGCGACGTCGTTTCGCTAATGAAAGAAAACGAAATTCCCTACTGCGCTTGGAATTACCTAAGCACGCCGAACGACGGCAATCGATTCAGTTTGGTCGACGACGACGAGCGCAAGATTCTTTCCCCAACGCTTTTGCGCATTATTCAGGGAAAGGAATAATATAACGACTATGACTATTAAAACAACGACGTCTTCCGGCGCCAAGCGCGACAAATCGCCCCTTATTTTCGTTTCGGCGGGCGATCCTAGCGGCGATATGCACGTCGCGCGACTAATAGAAGCGCTAAAAAAACGTATGCCCGACGCGCGTTTTATCGGATACGCCGGTCCTCAAACGACGTCGACTTGCTGCGACGTGCGATTCGATCTGACGAAATTGTCGGTAATGATGTTGTCGCGCGTCTTTTCGCGTTTGCCGCAATATATGCGCCTGCTGAATCAAACCGACGCAATCTTTCGCGACGAGCGCCCCGATATGGTCGTCGTCGTCGACTTCCCCGGTTTTAACTGGAAAATCGCGCAAAAAGCAAAGAAGTTCGGAATACCCGTCGTTTACTTTATGCCTCCGCAAATTTGGGGCTGGGGTCAATGGCGCGTTAAAAAGATGCGCCGTTACGTCGACTTGGTTCTTTCGTGCTTCTCCTTTGAAGACAAGTGGTTTCGCGAGCGCGGCTGTCGTTCGGAATTCGTTAGTCATCCGTTCTTTGAGGAGATTCGCAAGCGCGAACTTGACGTCGAGTTCCTCGAATCGCTAGCGCCCGACGATTCGCGTTGGCGCTACTTGACGCTGTTGCCCGGCTCGCGCGATCAGGAAGTCGCCAAAAACGCGCGCGCGCTTCTGGAAGCCGCGCGGAAAGTCTGCGACGTCGCGCCCGACGTTCAGCCGGTAGTCGCGGCGTTTCGCGAGTCGCACGCGGAGTTTGTTCATAAGGAACTAGCCGACCTTGGGCTTGAATATCCCGTGTTCGTCGGAAAAACGCCGGAATTAATGAAGGCGGCGACTTGCTGTCTCGCCGTCTCCGGCTCCGTTTCGATCGAACTGCTTTCCTTCTGCAAGCCGTCGGTCGTCGTCTATCGGATCGATCGACTCGAGAATTTTGTCCTGCGATTTTTAAAGCGCGTGAAATATATCACGTTGACGAATATTCTCGCGATCGATCGCATTGAAGGCGAGACGCCCTTCTACCCGAAAGGATATTTGCCCAAGTCGACCGCGCACACGCCGCGCGAACGCGAACTGATGGTCTTTCCCGAATATATTTCGCCCGACGACGTTTCCGACCAAGCGGCGTCAGATTTGCTCGATTTGTTAAACTCGCCCGAAAAATTGGCAAAACGCGTCGCCGAACTCGAAGCGTTAAGGGGCGCCGTCGACTGCGTGGAAAGTCCGATCGAAGAGGCGGCGTCGAAAATACAAGCGGAGTTGGAACGTTTGCGCGCGTAATTTTCGCAAAATCTTAAAAAAAAACGCAAGAGTTTCAGAAAACGCTTGATTTTCTATTTCTCGCGCGTTACAATTTGCTCGAGCGGCGAGTCGTTTCGCCGCGTCAACCCTCCTTTACCCGAAACATAGGTTATCGTATGCGTTCGCCATTAACCAAATTATTCGCTTTAGTCGCGTGCGTCGCGCTTGTAAGCGCCACGTCCGCTTTTGCGCAAGACAAGATTCGAACCGTTATTATCGACGGGCAAAACAATCACAACTGGGCGGAAACGACCCCCTATTTGGTCAAGATTCTGGAAGACGCCGGAATCTTTGAGGTCGACGTCGCGACTACGCCGAAACAAGGCGAAAGCGTCGCCGATTTCAACGTCGATTTCAGCAAATACGATCTCGTCGTTATGAATTACAACGGCGATCGCTGGAACCCCGAAATGGAAAAAGCGTTCGTGAAGTTCGTCGTCGACGGCGGCGGTCTGCTCAGTTATCACGCCGGAAACAACGCGTTCCCCGGCTGGCCCGCCTATAACGAAATGATCGCTTTAGGCGGCTGGGAAGGTCGCAACGAAGACAGCGGTCCTTATCTTTATCTCGATAACGACGGCAAAGTCGTGATCGACGCCGTTGAACCCGGCATTGGCGGCGACCACGGTCCGCAATGGGCGTTCCCGATCGACGTGCGCGAGCCCGAACACCCGATTATGAAGGGCTTGCCCAAGCGCTTCCGACACTGCGAAGACGAACTTTATCAACGTCAACGCGGTCCCGCGCACAACGTCACAGTTTTGGCGACCGCATTCGCCGTTCCCGAAAAGCGCGGCACGAACCGGCACGAGCCCTTGATTCTTACCGTCCCTTACGGCAAAGGTCGAGTCGTCAACAATATGCTCGGGCACGCGGGCAAGCAATGCGAAAGCGTCGACTTTATCGTCTTGTTCCAACGTTGCGCCGAATGGGCCGCGACGGGCAAAGTCACCCAAGAAGTCCCCGCCGACTTCCCCGGCGAAGACGAACCGACGTTCCGCAAGTTGTTCGATAAATAATATCGAGCGTTTTTGGGAAGTTCTCTAAGTAGAGGGAACGCGACGTTTTAAATCGCGTTCCTTTTTCGTTCTCTGACGCCGTAACTTAACGGAGTCGATTTCACGTTTTGTAAGCGTTTCGGATATTCTGTCCAAGGTTTGTGTTGGAATCGCGCCGTAAGGCGCGCGTGGAAGCCGCCGATTACATATCGGCGGACGCCTTCATAACCAAAAAACTTCGATTTTAAATGAACGTCGTAATAACTGATTGTCGCGTTTTTACCGCGCCGTTGAAACGTTTTTTATTTTTCCTCGTCGTGTGATCGACGTTTTGCGAACCGACGCCATCCGCCGGTATATAACCGGCGGCTTCCACGCCCGCGTCTTACGACGCGGGGGTTCGCTTTGTCGGTTCTCGTGCGGCGTTTTGATTCAACTACCGCCGAATTGTATCCGACGACTTTCCAAGAATTCAATCGGTAAACGCTTACAATATAACGGAGTCAATTCGTTCCAACTCAAGCGTGGAATTTCATTTGGCGGCTTGTCGTGAACGCATACGTCAGTTTTGATCCTTATGAAAGAACGCTATGAAAAGCTATTTCCAATTATTGAACGTCGGGCTGTTTTTATGCGCCGCGTTGTTGTTTAGCGCGCCGACCTTTGCCGACGACTCCGCGATAAAAATCGCCTCAAACGGCGCTTCGGCGGTTAAAATCGTCTTGCCCGACGCCCCGACGATCCAAGAGCGCAAAGCCGCCGACGAACTCGCCGATTATCTCAATCAAATCTCGGGCGCGTCCTTTGAAATTCTCGACGAAACCAAGTTCGACGCCAAGGGCTCTGCTATTTTCGTCGGACAAACGAACGCGGCGCGTAAACTCGTCGACTTCGACGCGCTTCATTCTGAAGAAATTCGTTTGCAAGCGCTCGAAAATAATTCGTTAATTTTGGCGGGCGAAGGAACGCGCGGGACGCTTTACGCCGTCTACTCCTTCTTACAAGACGTTTGCGGCGTCCGCTGGTGGTCGTCTAAAGAGACGTATGTTCCGCAAAACGCCGAACTTGAAGCGCCCGGCGACTTGAACGTTCAATACTTCCCGCCCCTTATTTCGCGCGAAGTCTATCATCGCGACGCGCAAACGCCCGAATTTGCCGCGCGTATGAAACTCAACGGGCACAACGTCGTCATACCCGCCGAATTGGGCGGAAATATGCCGATTCTCGGCTGGTGCCATACGTTCGACTCCCACTTGTCGCCGGAAAAATATTTTCACGATCACCCCGACTGGTTTTCCGAAATCGACGGCAAACGAACCGATTATAATTCGCAAATTTGCGTAACCAACCCGGAAGCGACAAAAGAAGCGATCGCCAATATTTTGCAACGACTCCGCGAAAATCCCGGTACGAAAATTATCGACGTCTCGCAAAACGACAATACGCGCTATTGTCGTTGCGCGACTTGCGAAGCGTTCAACAAGGCGGAAGGCTCGCCGACGGGCGCGCATCTCGCGTTTGTGAATCAAGTCGCGGACGCCGTAGCGGCGGAGTTTCCCGACGTCTTAGTCGAAACGCTCGCCTATCAATACACGCGCCAAGCGCCGAAAACGATCCGACCTCGCGACAACGTCGTAATTCGACTCTGTACGATCGAATGTTCGTGGCTCAGACCCGTCGACGATCCGCAAAACGAAAAGTTTTTGCGCGATTTGAACGATTGGAAAAAAATCGCCAAGCGCTTGTATATTTGGGATTACACGACAAACTATAGCGATTACTTAGGTCCCTTTCCGAATCGCCGTTCCCTTGGTTCGAACCTGAAAATCTTCGTCGATTCGGGCGCTATCGGGTTATTTGAAGAATCGGAAGGCGACGATTTTTGCGAGATGCGCAACTGGGTCTTAGCGCGGCTCGCGTGGAATCCGGCGCTTGATCCCGAAGCGCTCTTCGACGAATTTCAGCGCGGATATTACGGCGAAGAAGTCGCGCCGTTCGTCAAACAATATTGGGACGTCCTAATCAAACGCGCCGAAGACGTCGACTTATACGCCGGGTGTTTCAGTTGCGACGTCGGACAATGGCTCGACCTTGCGACGCTGAATCAAGCGACGGAAATTATGACGCAAGCGGTCGAGACGGCGAAGCGCGTCTACGGCGAAGACTCGGCGGAATTGCGACGCCTCGAAAAATCGAAAATCGCGCTCGATTCCGTCTGGGTTCGATATTATTTGACGCTAAAATACGAGTCGAAAAGCAAGAACCTGCCCTTTGGCGGTCCGATCGATCCGGCGGCGGCGACGGAAGAATTAGCCGCAAAGTGCGCGCGATTCGAATCCTGTCCTTTCGATATTGGCGACTCCCGCCCGGCGAGCGAATACTACGCCCAATTCAAGCAGGGATTCGACGCCTATAAGAACCCGCCGGAATTTTGCAAAGATTACGAGCCGGGCGAATATTTGATTTGCGACGCCGCCTCCTTCGTCAACGTCGACGGCTTAGGAACGCTCGTAGACGACCCGGAAGGCTGGAACGGAAAATCGGTCGAAATGGGAACGAAAGTCGATTGGAACGTCCAACAACGCCCGCCGGTTCAAGGACGCTATCGCGTTTTCGCCTCGTTGCGACTCGAGGGCGATTTACGCGAAGGACGAGCCGGAACAATGGGATTTTACAGTCAAAACGTCGGCGAGGTCGCCGATAATTTCCCGATTAACGCCCAAGATTTCCTGCTCGATCCCAACGACCCAAATTCCTGCGAATACGATCCGAAATTCCGCTGGTTTGACGCGGGCGTCGTCGATTTCAAGCCGGGCGCCTATTTCTGGTTCGCGCACGCTCATAACGACGAAATTAAAGCGATTTACGTCGATCGCGTCGTACTTTTGCCGGAAAAATAACGCCAAAATTTGCGTTCTAACTAGCCAACGCGCAAGAACCCCGCCGATAGGCGGGCGCGAAAAGCCGCTCGTTACATACGAGCGGAAACGTTTGAAGCGGTCGGTGCGTTGATTTTCAAGTCCGGCGGCGTTTCATTTGTCGAAAAATATTGTCGACGCTTAGAACCGTAGCGGCGCCGCGAAAAGCCGCCGGTACATAACCGGAGGCTTTTCGCGCCCGCGTCTTACGACGCGGGGGTTCCGCTTCGTCGTTTTTTTTGAAATCAACGTTTTGCAAACCGACATATTAATTTTCAATCCCACCGGCGTTTTGTTCGGCTAGACGCGAGAAATAACAAGTTAAAAAATGAACACAAATAAGAAGTTTTTTTTCAGGACGTTGTCGATCATATTTTTCGGGCTCCTATTCGTCCGTTGCGACGCCGCGTTTTCACAAGACGCGCCAGTAATAGAGTCGTCCCAGCCCGAGACTGTCGACGCTTCCCTTCCCAACGTTCCTAAACGTCCCGTCGATTCGCTTACGTCGACGACGCTGGCGCTCCTTTGGACTTTGGCGCTTTTCGTCGTTCTCGTCCTTCTTGTGAAATTTGCTTCTCCGCTCCGTTTTCGCGCTTCGTCGGGCTCTTTTAAGACGGTCGAATCCAGTTTTATTATGCGCGGCAAAGTCGAACTTGCGACGGTCGCTTGGCGCGACAAATTAATTTTGATCGCGCGATCCGGCGATTCGATCGTTAAATTGTCGGAAATCGCGTCGGAAATCAAAGAATCGGAAAAGACGACGCCTCCAAAAGATTAGTCTCGACTAACAAACAAAGTCAAGCGTCGACAAAAATTTTCAAATACCCGCTTATTTTGCTCAACAACCCCTTTCGACGGTCGACGCCAAGGAGTGTTTAGAGTATAATTACAGTCGGCGCGGTTTGACGCTTGCGCCCTTTGTGAAGATCACAAGTTCATTTATTATTTCGTCGTTCAAAACGTCGACGTTTTGCAAACGACGACAAAGGATAGAGTTCAATGCGTTCCGATTTAGTAAAAAAAGGCGTTAATCGCGCTCCTCACCGCGGTCTTCTCCGCGCTTGCGGAGTTTCCGAAGAAGAATTTGATCGTCCGTTTATCGCGATCGTGAGTAGTCGCGTCGACGTCATTCCAGGTCACGTTCATTTGGAAACGGTCGCGGAATACGTCGCGGAAGAAGTTCGCAAGGCGGGCGGCGTTCCCTTCGTTTTCAATACGATCGGCGTTTGCGACGGCGTGGCGATGGGGCACGACGGTATGAAATACTCGTTGGCGAGCCGCGAAATTATTGCCGACGCCGTTGAAACGATGATCAACGCTCATAAATTCGACGGTATGATCTGCATTCCGAACTGCGACAAAATCGTGCCCGGCATGCTGATGGCGACGGTTCGTTGCAATATTCCGACGATATTCACGAGCGGCGGACCGATGGAAGCCGGACGTACGGTCGACGACAAGCCGCTCGATTTGATCTCGATTTTCGCGGCTTCGGCGGGCGTCGAAAACGGCAAAGCGTCGGCGGAAGACCTGCTTGAAGTCGAACGCAAGGCTTGTCCGACTTGCGGTTCCTGCTCCGGTATGTTCACCGCGAACAGTATGAACTGCCTGTGCGAAGCGCTCGGAATCGCGCTTCCTATGAACGGCACGCTCCTTGCGACTAGCTTTGATCGTCGCGACTTGTACGCGCGCGCCGCCAAGCGCATCGTCGAAATGGTTAAGATTCTCGACGCTCGCGAAAAAGTCGCGTCGGGCGAATTGACGAAAGAATCGGCGGCTAAAGAGTTCGGACTCTGCTGTCCTTGCGCGCTCGACTTCCCGATTCTTCCGAACGATATTATCACGCAAAAATCGATCGACAACGCAATGATTCTCGATATGGCGATGGGCGGAAGCACGAACACGATTCTGCACTTGCTCGCGATCGCCAACGAAGCCGGGTTGAATTATTCGCTCAAGCGCTTCAACGAACTTAGCGCGACTACCCCGCACATTTGCAAAGTCTCGCCCAGTTGCGATTATCATATCGAAGACGTCCACAACGCGGGCGGCATTCATACGATTCTTGGCGAATTGCGCCGCGCGGGCGTCCCGTCCTTCGATTACGACGCCCCGACGGTCACCGGCAAGACGATCGGCGGAAATATCGACGATTACGATCTGCGCGGCGAGAAAGTTACGACGGAAGCGCGCGAAGTTTACGCCGTCGAGCCGAGTAAGAAGCGCAACCAGCCCGCGCTGAGCGTCAAGAGAAATTGCAAGACGGTCGACGAACTGAAATTGAACTTCGATCCGAAAGACTGCATTCGCGAATGCAAAAACGCGTATCGTCAGGCGGGCGGGTTGACGATTCTCTTCGGCAATCTTGCGCCTAACGGAGCGGTCGTCAAGACGGCCGGCGTTTTGCCGCAAATGATGAAACATTCCGGACCGGCGGTTATCTTCAATTCGGAGCCGGAAGCGTATCAAGGAATCGTTAGCGGCAAAGTCAAGTCGGGCGACGTCGTGGTCGTGCGTTACGAAGGTCCCAAAGGCGGACCGGGTATGCAAGAAATGCTCGCCCCGACCGCCGCGATCAAGGGCGTCAAGTTGGACGATTCAGTCGCGCTTATTACCGACGGACGTTTCTCCGGCGGCACGGCCGGCGCGTGTATCGGGCATATCAGCCCTGAAGCGGCGTCGGGCGGTCCGATCGCTTTCATTCAAGACGGCGATATTATCGATATCGATATTCCGAACGAATCGATCAACGTCAAATTGACAGCCGAAGAATTGGCGAAACGCGCAGAAGGGTTCAAAGCGCCCGAGCCGCGTTATAAGACCGGCTATCTCGCGAAATACTCGAAGTTGGCGACGAGCGCGGATCGCGGCGCGATCTTGAAATGGGATTGAGTTTGAACCGTTCTTTGTTTGACTTTGTGTAAGCGTTCACGGAAATCCGCGTATCAATGGAAAGCCGCGCATCAACGATGCGCGGATACGTTCGGTTCGAGAACACTAGTTTAAAGTAATCGTTCACGAAAAGTATTCCCGAAAATTCGACGGTTGAACTTAATGAAAGCGTCGCTCGGGGATTCGTTTATCGCAGAAGCGAAAAACGCGCGAAACCCGCCCGCATGGCGGGCGGATGGGCGGAAGTTTACAAGACTCTCGACAAACGAGTTCATTAAGCGCCTAATCCGTCCCGTATGCCGACGCCAGAAGCGCGGACATTCGCAACCCATCCGCCCGCAATGCGGGCCGCTTTCGCGGCGATTCTTTCGCGTCGTTTTCCGTGAACGCTTACCGAATTTCTATATGAGCGGCTTTTCGCGAACGCTTGCTTAATTTGAAACTAGAACGAGGGAAATTCTTCTTCAAGTAGAACGTCGTCGAGGGGCGCGGGTTCTTCGTAAAGAGGATCGAGCGCGGATTCGTTTGCGACCGGCGTTCCCGTCGGAACTTTGTTTTGCGCGGACGCGTCGGCGACGTAAGCCGCTTGCGAATTCGTCGTTGGCTGGGCGGTCGTTTGAATCGTTTGCGTTCCTTGAGTCGGCGGCGCGACGTAAGCCGTCGACGCCCTGAGCGATTCGGACTCGAGCGGAATAGCGTTTGTGAAATCGTCGGTCGGATTCGCGCGCGTCGACGCCGTTTGCGCGTTTAGATCGCTTGGAAACGGTTCGACGCCCGGATCGCGGGTCGTCGACGGCTTGGCGATCATCACGCCGCCGCGCGGATTTCCGCTTGCTTGCGAAGTATTGTAAGAATCGTTCGACGCGTCGAGCGCCACGCCCGAGCCTTCTAGTACGAAGGGCTGAGATTGGGAAGGGGGCTGAGATTGTGAAGGCGCGGTTTGCGCGGCGGTTCCGGGCGCGAAAGAAGAAACGACGTTCGTTTGCGAAACGCTCGGCGTCGCGACGTTGGAAACGCGCGCGTTGTTCGTAACGACGTTCGGATCGGCGGCGGGCGCCGCGACGACGTTTGGCGCCGACGATAATTGGGGGAATTGCGACGGATTAGCCGTCGTCCACGTCGCGCCCGAATCGTCGGTTTGTTTGACCGACGGAGGTACGACGTTCGTTTCGACCGCGCGGGTCGTTTGAATTTCGCGCGTCGTTTCCGCCGGGCGCGCGACTTCGACCGGGCGCGTAATCTCCGCCGGACGCGTAATCTCCGCCGGTTTCGTCAATACGGCGACCGCGTTCTTTTTCAACGCCGTTCCGACGTCGACGTCGCGCGCTTTTAGATCGGTCGGACGCTGAAAGGCGGTCGAACTGATCGTATTCGCTTCGTTCAAAGTCACGGTTCCTAGATCGACGACCAACGTTTCGCCCGTCTTCGCGCAAGTAATTTCCAAACGTTTCGGCAAAACGACGCCGTGCGATTCGACGTATTGCTGTTCTCGACAGACGACGGAAACCACGACGTCGCCGTCGGGATTTTGCACGTCTTGTCGCGCGACCGCCGCCGTTCGCGGCTCGAAATAGAGTCGTTTGCGATAGGTTCCGTCGGCGCGTTCCTTCTTTAACGAGACAAGCAAGGTTCCGTCCGCTTGCGTTTGCGGCTCGTCGAGAATATCGCTTTCCTTGATTTCGTCGACGCCGAGCGCTTCGGGAAACCACGAAGGATCGACCGGCATATAGTCGGCAAGCGCGCTGCCCGTATACTCGCTAAGTTTGCAATAATAGAGTTCGTCGGGATTCTGATAACGCCCCCAGAACCAGAAGTCCGTTCCGTCGCAACCGCTGTCGACGACCTGACCGACAAGACTGACCGAACCGCGAAGGCGGAATTTATTCGGACTTTCAAAGACCATTTGACACGAGGCATAGTTCGGCAAATTATTGAATCCAACGGACGCCGACGGCGCGTAAATCGTTTTGATCTTCGCCGCGTTCGCGTTGACCGCCTGAATCAATTCCGCCGATTTCGGATTATCGCCGACCACTTCGGGCAACTTCGCTTTTTTCGAGGCGGCGCAACCGAATTGAACGATCATAAGCGCCAACAACGGCGCCAACAACAACGCCGTCGCAAGGGTTTTCGACGATAAAGACGCGTCGTTGCGGACGCATCGGCGATCGATCGGCAAATCAAAACAACGCATTGACATAGGACGGCGTAAATCAAAGCAAAGGGCGGTTGAAAACGTTCCGTTAGCGAACTTCGCTAAGGCGCGCCTAACGACGCTTTTGCCGACAGTATAACGAGCTTGAAAGGTTGAATCAATATCGTTTTAACGTTTTTTTTGTTTGCAACGATTAGCTGCTATGCGTCAAGTTCCTCTTCTAGCGCCTTAAACGCCGCTTCCGCCGCGTCCGCGACTTCGGACGAATCGAACGAACCGAACGTCGGCGTTCCTTCCGTCGCGTCCTCTTGCGACGTTTCTTTCGTCGTCTCCTCAATTTGAATCGGCGCGACGGGCGCGTCTAATAATTCGAGTAGTTTCGCTTGAACTTCGGCGGTTTGCGCGGCGTCCATAACGACGACGGGCACGACGTAGCCCGTCTCTTCGCGAGGAGAATAGACGTAAATCGCGTCTTCGTTTCTATCGGACGCGTCGGAAGTCGCGAGTCTGTTTTCTTCGTCCAATTCGAAGCGAAAGACGCGCCGCCTCGTCAACAAGAGCGCCAGCATATATCGCAACGCGGCTTGTTCCGGCTTGTTGGCGAGTGAAACGAACAACGACGTCAGCGCGTCGTTCGGCGCGAGTTTCGTTTGTCGCGCCTTTTCCGATTCGCCCCCTACTTTTGATTTCCATTGCGCCAAAAGAACGCCGGGCGGCGCGAAGGAACGCTTCGCTTCGGCGCAAAGATCGTAACGTTTAATTTCGCCCGATTCTTCGCATAGAAAGGAGTAAACGGCGTCTCCACGTTCAAACGCCTTGCCCGAGACCGAACAGACGCGGCTCGGCTTGGGCGCTTCTTCGGGGGAGAACTTGGAAATTTCTGGGGAAAAAGCCGTCATTTTTTTAACTCGCTGGAAATTGACGTCGGAGGTTTTCCACATAGTAACAAAGCGAAGCCGCGCCGTCGAGAGGAATCGTTTTGGAAAAAATGGAGAAATTTTCAAAAAAGTTTGTCCCTATCGCTTTTGAAAAATCCCTTCTAAAGCGTCGAGGGTAAAAAACGCGTTCCAAGGGACGATTTTGAAAAAAATGAAGTTTTTTCAAAATAATTTTGTCCCTATCGCCTTTGAAAAATCCCTTCTATAGCGTCGAGGGAAAAAACGCGATTTGAACGATCGCTTTTCTGCGGCTGAAATTTGGAGAAACGGTCGTTTCTCCAAATTGAAAAAACTAAATGATAGTCGATGAAAACGCGCGCTTTTTCGGCGCGTAAAACTTTGAACAAAGGAGAGATTATGAAAAAAGTAATTTTTGGAATCGTCGCGTTTGTCGTTGTCGCGGGCGCCGCTTGGTATGCTTCTCCGCAATTCCGCGCTAAGGCGGCCGCTGTTTCGTCCGATTTTACCGAATGGACGCCCGAAGCGATCGAACAAGATCCCGTCGGATATTCCGATTACTGCCAGCGTCAGTTCAAGTCGAATTTGGCGCGATTTAAGGAACGTCAAGACGCGCTTGGACGCGCCGACGTCGAGCTTGAGAAGCGTTTGTCCGAGAAGATCGCGCTTTGCGACGCCGGGCGCGCGCTCGCCGAGAAAATCGCGCAAACGCTCGAAGAGGGCGTTTTTCCCGCCGCGTTTAACGGCGCCTCCTATACCAAGGAACAACTGACCTCGCAACTTAAATTGTTGCTTGCGCAAGTGGACGGTTTGCAAGGTTCGATTAACGAAATGCGCGCGACGGCTCAAAAAGCGAACGAGAGCGTTCAAAAACTCGTCGTTCAAATTGAACAGACCGAAACGCAAATGACGACGCTTGCCGCGCGACGAGAAATCTTCAAAACGAACAAGCTGACCAACGACGACAAGTCGATGTTTGAAAGTTGTAGAAACGCTTTAGAAGAAGCGAAGACCTCTTTGAGTTCCGAATTTACGCCCGTCAGGACGATCGAACAGTTGCTTAAAGCGAGCGAACAAACGAAGGTTTCGTCTTCAGACGCGCGCGTCGAGGAATATCTGAAGGAATTTCGAGCGAAGAAAGAAAGTTCCGTTCAGACGAAGGACATTCCCGAGGAACCGGCTCAAGAAGTCGAATGAGTCGCGACGAAGGGACGTTTTTTGAAAATCTGATTGGAAAAATTTAAACAAGCGTTCGCGAAAAGCCGCGTATCAACGATACGCGGATCCGTTGAATTACCAAAAAGGGGGCGTGAACAGTGAAAAGCTAATACGTTGAAAGTTTTCTTACGTTCGGCAAGTAGTTTGGAAAAGTAGTTTTGATTCAAGAGCGTTAAACCGACGTCTTCGGTTTTGCGCTTTCACAAGTCGAAACAGTCCGCGTATCGTTGATACGCGCCTTTCCGTGAACATATGTTATTTTTATAACGAAAGGAACGTCTGTTATGACACGACGATTCGTTTTTTTGGGGACGCTTTTAGCCTTCCTTGTCTGCGTTTCTTGCTTCGCTCAAGACAAAGGAGGCGGCGACGTTCGACA
>JAZRWW010000085.1:0-9623 GCA_045599865.1 Thermoguttaceae bacterium | reverse complement strand
GGGGCGACGAATGCGGCAGAGAGGGCCCCGAACCCCCCGCGCGGAAAGACGCGGGGGTTCGATTCCGACGTTTGCTTGAAAACGACGCGCGTTATTGTTTTTCGCTTATCGTCAAGCGCATCAACGCGACGATCGCGCTCGCCGTCTCGGCGCGACGCTTATATAAGACGTCGGGATCGATCGAAAATTCGGTCAAACTCGTCGTAATCGGCGCGAAATCGAGCAAACGTTCGACGTTTTCGCGTTGTTCCTTCGTCAAGTCGCGTTCTTTAGCCAAATTTTTCAGCATTGAAAGCATTTCGTAGTCTTCGGCGCCTTCGCGCAACGCTTCCCAGCGCATGCTTTCGTTCGGCGGCTCGATAATCGGCTTGCCGTCGTTCCTTCCGGGGGTCGCGGCGCGCAAGGGCGGATAGAGGAATCTTCCGTCGCCGTTTCCCCAAAACCTGCGCGCTTCGCGCGCGGTTCCCGAAACGTAAGCCTGCGGATCAAGATAGGGATTTTGCGCTTGATCCGGCTCGGGCTCGACGCTCGTCCAATAGGTCGTCGACCAAATCAACGTTCCGACAATATCGCGTTCGAACGCTTGCCAATGCCAGATTCTCAATTCGATCGTCGGGTGGTCGATAAATTCGCAACAATAGGGCGCCTTCGGACCCGTGCAGACGTAAATCCAGCTTTTTTCGCTTTTTTCGCGTCGCTTGCGCGCTTCAGACTCCGAATAGGAAGGCGAAATAGGCGTCCAGACGTCGATTTTGCCCCCGTATTGGTCGAGTAATCGCGTCAATTCGTCGCTTGGTTCTTCAGTCAGTCTTGTTCTGACGTCGGGCAAATAACGTTTTAACGCGCCGAAGGATTTTGCGACGCGCTCGTAATCTTCGCGCGTCGGCTCGTCGTACCAGTCGCAAATCAAGACGTCGAGGAGTCCCAACTCGCGAAATCGCTCTTGAATTTTTCGTCCGTAATCGGCAAACGCCGCTTGCCAACGAGGCGAGTCGAAATCGGCTTGAGCCAGCGGGGAGTCGCTCGGAACGCCTATTCCGTCGATTCGTTCAAGTACGACGCGCAACGTGTTGAAACGGTACGTTTCGATTAAGCGTTCGACTTCCTTTTCAAACGCGGTCGTATCGACGACGCAACAAGGCGGTTCGTCGTTCGGGCGCCATTCGACTTTAATCGGATCGAGAAAAGTCGCTTCTATCGGACTCAACCGATGTTCCGAATAGCTCTTCCAACAGAAATCGAGCAAGGCGCGCTTGTCTTCTTCCGTCTTTGCGTTGCAGTATGCGAAAAGCGCGAGTTCGTCGATTCCGTATCCGCTCTCGAGCGTCGGCGTTTCCGGCAAAGCGAAATCCCAAACGACCGTTTCAAAGGGAACAAGAACGTCCAACGCGAGTTCCGACGCGTTTTCGTCTTCGCTTTTCGCCGTCAAACGCAACGTTCCGCGATAAACGCCGGACTTCGCGTCTTTTGGAATTTGAACCGTCGCCCAAATCGGCAGATTTTGACCCGACGCGACGTCGAGCGGCGCGCCTTCGCCGTCCGCGCCCTGCTCTATCGGGATCAGCGCGTCGGGATACCAGCCCGAAGCGCCAAGCTCGTCGGTCGGATCCGACACGAAATGATAATACGCGTATCGCAATTTGACGTTCGAAGCCGGAATCAAGGCGCCGTTCGCGCCGTTCAAGTCTCCCACGACTTGCGCGGAAACGTCGCGCAAACCGCCTTCAGTCGGTCTTACCGCAATTTGGAAGGATTCGAAATCGTTTTTCGGCGCCGCAATTTGAATCGGCTTGCCGTTCGACGGTCGAATTTCAACCGAAGTCGGATCGCGCGGAATTTGAACGTCGGGAACCGCCCAAGAAAGACTGACGCCCGAAGTCTTCCCTGCGGCGCCGACGATTTCTCGAGTGCAACGTTGGCGAAAATAGGAAGTTTCGGCAAAGGACAGACGCTTCGTAAGACTCGCCGGACGTCGAAGCGCGGCGACGCAACGAACGTCGATCACGCCGTCTTCGTTTTTCTCGTCGATTTTCGGGAACGCCGTCGAGCCGAGCGTCGCGCGCCAAATCTTTCCGTCGTCGGAAAGCGCGTAAAACAGCTCGGCGTTCGCCTCTTTCGTCGCGGGCTCAAATCCCCACAAAGTCGCGTCGGGCGCTTGGGAAACGTCGATCGTCGCGGCGTCTTGGGGGTCGAGGTCGGCAAAAAACGTCGCGCCTTCGCCGACGAATCCGTTTTTGTCCGCTATGGTAAACATATCGAACGTAAAATCGGAAATTTGAAAATTACAGCCGTCGTTTTTCCAGCCCTGTTCGCCGCGTAAGCGAACGAAGAAAGAGTCTAAAACGCGCCCGGCGAAAAACGAATCGAGCGCGCTAACTAGTCGACCGTTCCATTCGCTTCGCCCCACTTCGCGCCAATTTTCGCCGTCGTCGCTCGCCTCGACGACGAGTCTTCCGGAGTCGTAACAACCGACTTCAAGCGCAAAATGCGCGCTAATGATCGGGATAGGCGGAAGCGGCGCGAATTCGCCCGAACGAGCGTTCGCGTCGAATCGCAATTTCGCCGGATTCAACGCGAATCGATAGACGATCGACGAACCTTCGCTAAAGACCCAACGCGACGTGTTGAAAAGCGAATCGACCGAATAAAGAGGTCGGTCGCAGTTCGTTTTTTCCTTCGCGGCGTTCAACGCGCGAAAACGATAGACGCCAAATTCGTCGATCGATTCGCCGTCGCCAAGGAGCAAAACCTCTCGTTCGCGCGACGCCTCCGTTTTTCCTTGCGCGTTTTGTCGCTCGATCGATCTGTAAACGGGCTGAACGGCGTTTAATTTCGGGGCGGCAAATCGAAAAGTTCGGGTCGAATTCCATTGTCCGAGCGAACAGCGCGCTTCGGCGTCCCGTTCGGACGCGAAAAAGACAAAGGAATAGTCTTTTTCGGGCTTTTCGCGTTCGGGATACCCCTGAAAATCGTAATGCGCAAGTCCGACCCCGCAAGGAGAGACGTCGCCGGAACCGTCGCCGACGCAAGACGCCTTGAACGAAAACCGATAGGGCTTGCGCGGTTCCAACGCCAAGGGCGCCGAATGAACGTCGGACGAGACTTCTTTACCGACGCCGGTCAATTCGAAAAAATCGTCCGACGCGTTTCCGCCGCTCCAGCCCGACGGTTGCGCGGGCGGATTCGCCGGTTTGACAAAAGACGCGTCGTCCGCGTTCGTCGTCGAGAGAAAAAAACTAAGAAGAAAAAACGCAACTGCTGCAATCGATGCTTTTGTCGTTCTCATTAGTCGCCTTTATTAGTCGCTTTTATTACTTTTGTCGCGTTCTCGTCGGTCTGACGCGAGCGTCGTCGCGCAAACTTTCGAAACGCGCCGTTAATACGATCCCCTCGACGCGGCGCTTGCGCGCCGATTTCTGCGTCGACGTTTCAAACTCAAAAAAGAGCCGAAATATCGCAAGGGGTTGAGCGCCTCGTCGAAATTAGAGCGTCGAAAGACGTTGTTCTTCGGCGTAGGCGCGATATTCCTCGGGGCTAATCAGCGCCTTTTCTTCTTCCAAAGCGGCGCTCTTGATTCCGTTTTCGTAGTAGTCGTCGACGGCGTAGCTCAAGCTGGAGTCTTCGTACCTCTTGAATTTGTACACGGCGTCGTTCATAACTTCCTTGTTGAAGACGCCCAGCGAACTAAGCAATTCAAAATCGTCGGGCGTCAGTCCCGTCGTTTTTTCGAAGAGACGCGGCTCGATCTGCGCGATCACGTCTTGCAACGTTTCTTCGCGACGATCGGACAAGTACATAAAAATCGGAACGCGCGTCGCAAATTTAATTAGCTTCTCTTGAATTTCCTTGCGTTTCGATTTATATTCTTTTTCCGCGTCCGTCAGTTCTTTTCGTTTCGACTTAGATTCTTCGTCGCTTGACTCTTGTTTCGTCTTGCGTATGAATTCCGAACGCGCGATCACCGTTTCGATATCCTGTTTGAGCGCGCGCAAGCCCTCGACGTTTGCCAGCGCGTTTAGCGCCCTGTCGTTTTTGAGCAGACGATCGAGCGTCGCGACGTCGACGTTGACCAAGAGCGGCGATTCCCAACGACGCGCGAGTAGGGTTCCCGATACGCCCGAAAGCGCGTAGTCCAGAACTTCGCGCGCGTCGATCGAGCGCGTTTCGCCCCCGTCGCACGCCAAGACGGGCAGGAACGCGAGCGTCTCTTCGACTTTCTTCTCCGGGCTCTTTTCCTCGACGCTCAAACGACAGCCGTATTCCGCGACCAACTTCAAGGCGCGGTCGAGCGCGAAGTCAAAGACGTAGCAACGCTCTTTCATAATCGTTTTGCCGCCCGTTTCGTCGTCGATTTCCCACGGACTTTGAACGCGAAACGCCGCTTGAAAATAAGTTTCCGGGCTCGATAAATTGCGCAACATAAATATGCCGGTCCAAGGCTTGATCGTAACGCCGGTCGTCAATTTCCCGCAAGTGAGCGTGATCGTCTTTTTCTTCAACGGATCGCGCATCGATTTTTCCACGGGCGCAAGCGCCGCGAGCCCGACGCCCGCCTTCGCGCCCGCGCAGACGTTGACGGCGTAATCTTGAAAGAATACGTTTTGCGGTCGATCGATTAAATTCTTCATCGCGAAACACGAGGCGACGTTCGGCAAAAACCAGAGCGTGTGCGTTAGAACGTTCGACAGCGCGACGTCGGAAAAGGGCGTCGTCGCTTTGCGCGCCCCAAGTTTCAAGGCGGATTCCAATTCGTCAAAATCGGCGCTTCGAATCAAATGGAGCCACTTTTGAACCTGTTCTTCGTGAACGAAACGCGCCTTGGCGCCTTCGCCTTCGGCGGCGAAAAATTCGTTTAAATCGAATTCGTTAAACTCGCCCTTTTCCGCGATCTTCCTAAGCGCGTCGGGCAGTCGATACGTCATTAATACGAGTTGCGGCAACGCGCGATAGGGATTCGGCTCAGGGCGGTTCCATTCTTTTTTCGCGCGTTGCTCGTCCAAATAAGTCCAGTTGTAAATTTGTTCTTCGATGAATTCGCCCGCGCCGAGCGCGCGAAAGGGCGTGCCCGAAAGATAAAGATAACGTTTCGTCGTGATTGGAAGCCAGTTTGCGCGATCGATCTCATCGCGCGGCGACTCTTGCGTTTCGTATTCCTTCTCTTCGTCCGTCTCTTCAAAGAGCGCCTTGGCGGAATCGCGCCACGCGCCGAAATGGTATTCGTCGAAAACGACCAAATCCCAGTCGAGCGTATGAACCCATTCGTTTTTCGGCTTGATCTTGCCCGATTTTTTGTCGAAGCCGAGAAAATCTTGAAAGGAGCCGAAACAGACGATCGGCTTGCTTTTGTCCGCTTGGACGTACTGCTTGTCGATATCGTCCTCCAAAAGGCTAGGCTTGCTAGGGCGCGCGATAAATTGCCAGCCTTCGAAGTCGACGTGCGACGTCAAATCCTCGCGCCAAGCCGACTGAACCGCAGGTTTGAACGTCAAAATTAAAACGCGACGCAGACCTAATTTCTTCGCGAGTCGATACGTCGCGAAGGTCTTGCCGAAACGCATTTTAGCGTTCCATAAGAATTTGGGCGTCGGTTGGGAAGGCGCCGAGCGAAAATAATTAGCCGCGCGTTCGACAGCCTCTTCTTGTTCCGGGCGCGGTTTGAAGTCGTTCGATCGGTTCTCGACGTTTTCCGCGCGATCGCGAACGGAAATGATCGCGCTTTTCACCGTCTCTTGGTCGCAACGAAACCATTCGCCCCCGACCCGCTCGACCCCGACGCGTTCCAAACGCGCGTGAACCGCCTTGTCGGTAAAGGTCGTGCCGTCCGCGCGAATCGCCGACTCTTGAAGCGCTATTTTCCACGTTCGACGGGGCGTCGCTATCGGATATTGTTCTTGAACGCGAGTTTTGACGTCGCGCGTCGTATAGCCGATTTTCAAACAACCGGGGAAAGATTCGTCCGAATAAGCGTAAATCTTGGGAGACGATTCGGGACGAGGGGAAAAATATTCCGAGGAGAGCATTGGACGACCTTTTACGACGAAAGGAAGGGACTATTATTGACGATCGAAACAAGGCTTGTTTACGATTTTACTTCAAACGACTGAAATTTTGCCAACTCTTTACCGAAACGATTTGCAACGAGGTAATCGTTCACGGAAAAGGCGCCAGGTAAGACGCCAAATGAAATTCGGCGGTTGGAATTACCAAAATTGGGAGCGAAACCCCGCCGATAGGGGGGCGTGGAACCCCCCGTTTACATACGGGCGGACGCCTTCATAACCAAAAAACAACGATTTTAAACGAACCGTTGAAACGTTCGGTATTTTTCCCGCGTCACGCGACCAACGTTTTGCGAACCGACGCCATCCGCCGGTATATAACCGGCGGCTTCCACGCCCGCGTCTTACGACGCGGGGAAATCGTTTCGTCGGTTCTCGCGCGTCGTCTTGATCCAACTAACCGCCGAATTTTATTCGGCGACTTTCCAAGAATTCATTTCGTGAACGCTTACTCAATGAGAAAGTAGGAGTAACACGTCGTCATTTGTTCCCTTCCAAATATTCGTTATGCCAAAGGTCGCCAAGAGGAATTTCTTCTTCAAACAGTTCGTTTACGGAAGGAAAATCAGAAGCGCGTCGAATTTGAGCGATTCCGTCCGATCCTCTAGAAAGAACCCAAACGTCCTTTGGAAAGAGCGCGTTCACAAAATAGGGACTATGCGTCGTTACAAAAATTTGTCGACCTTTACTGGCGCTTTCCGCCATATCGCCTGCTAAATCGGGCAAATAGGTATGATACAAACCGTTTTCGGGCTCTTCTATACAAATAAGCCTCCGAGGTTTTGTTCCTTCAACTTCGTTAAGAAGCAAGTAATACGCGAAAAGTTTAAGCGTTCCGTCGGAAGCGTTTGAAGAATACAACGGATCAGGCGAACTTTTTTGATAGATCGCCAATTCGTGTTGACCGTTTTTCATCGTTTCCGATTCGATTCGTTCAAAATTGGGTATTTTAGTCTGTAAAGATAGATCGATTCTTCGAAGCGCGGCGGAAAACGACGGGTGAGACGAATACGAAGAAAACGTAGGTAAAAAAGGAACGTCGTCTTCAAAAAATTGCAATTCCTTAAACAACGACGGCGACTCGTCGCACGGCGTCTCGAAAGAACGAGATTTGACGGGGACGCCAAAAGCATAGTCGATAACGTCGCCTTCTTTATGGCGAAAGAGAACTATTTCTTCATTCTGGTCAATTTGCGTCAATTCTTCTTCGCAGACGTAAGATTCGAAATTATCGTTTGAATCAAAACCTATTTGATAGGAAAGGAGCGGTTTCTCGGGACTTGCCTGAAAGAGGAATTCAAAACGAATCGGATCGGCGCTTCCTTGCGAACGAACGCGCGAGAAACCGCCGGGATTACGCGCGCTACAGACGAAAGAAGCGCCAAATCGGAAACGATCGGCAAGAAATTCAAAAACGCCGACTATCGTGCTTTTCCCCGTTCCGTTAGGTCCAATGAACGTCGTCATAGCCCCCAGAGGCTCCGCGTCGAGAGCGTCCGCAAGACGACCCAAACGAACGTTTTTCAACACGCCGAAGTTTTGGATCGAAATTCCTAACAGTCCGAACATTGGTTGTTTTCCTTTTGTTGTAAGCGTTCACGGAAAGTCGTGCAAATTTTTCACGCGCGTTCGGTTTGGAATAAACGCCGCGCGAGAACCGACGGCGTAGCCGTCGCGCGAAAGTCGCCCGCATTGCGGGCGGATGGGCGGAACTTTACTAGACTCTCGACAAAACAAGTTCAAGTTCATTAAGTATCCCAAGGTTTTCAAGTAAAAACGCTCGATTCAAGCGCCAAAGGTCGTACTGTCGTAACAAAAACGTCTCGACTCCGACCCCATCCGCCTGCAATGCAGGCGACTTTCGCGCGTTTTTCGCTTGCGCGAAAAACGAATCGTCGCGCGTCGCTTTCTTCCTGTCCAAACGCCGATTTTTGGGGAATACTTTCCGTGAACGCTTACCTTTGGTTTTGGCGTCGCGCGTTGGGAAAAAAGCGTTAAAGCTCCATTGGACGAATCATCGATTCGATAAACGCGATCTCGTCGTCCGTTAATCCGTATTTCGCATAAAGCTCCGCGTCGCTCCAAGGGCGCGTGAAGTCTTGCTTGGGAACGAAACGATAAACTTCTCTCATTGCGTCTTGCGAGTTCTTTTTTTGAAGAACCATAAAACGAAAGAATCTCGTGCTGATATAAGAAATAACGTTTTCGCAAATCTGTTTGTTTTCGAACGGGCCAATTACTAAGTAACTTTGATTGCAAATTGTACCGGGCGAGCCATAAAAAGGCTTGCTTAAAATCGAATGAGGAAAAGAATCGCTTCCACTCCCTGCCTTTGGAATAAATATTTTGTGCCAATCGATCATTTGACGACCTTTGGTAATTTTTTCTAAAGGCGCGTAAGCCGTTCCCCCCTTATATTGCTGTTCATTTCCACTTATGTACATTAAGACGTCGTCGTCTTTTTCTTTATTTGGACGTCCTTTGTAACTTGTAATAATGCCAAACGGAGTTTGGGGACTTACCAAGTCTGAAAATGATTCTTGATTTGGTCGTATCACCTTGTTTACAATAGAGATTGCTTGATTATAACGAATAAAAGTTGTATTGCCTTGTTCAAGTAACGGACGTTTTAAAGGCCCATACAGGCGATCGTTTAAATGAGTTGTAATTTCGCAATCTCCAGACGTTCCTCTTTCCCACAAAAAATAGCATACCCCCGCTTTAATTTGGACGCCTGGAAAACAATCTGCAGCGTCTGGAAAATCGTGGAGTATTCGAATTTGTTTGTCGTTTAACATTTCTTTTCTAAAATCGTCTAATCCGCGACCTCCAGCATACCAACGCGCGGGAATAATCATCACGAGACGTTTTGGCGCCAGTTGAATACATTGTTCAACAAATTTGTGATAGATAGGAACCGAATAATTTTCTTTTTCTACTCCAACGTTTAACTGATAAGGCGGATTTCCAATAACAACGTCAAATTTCATCCTGAAAATATCCTCTACTTTTTCGCGGTGAATCCATTCGTAAGCGTGGTTTTCCTTTTGTTTTTCGGCGGAGTTTCCGAAGGCGTTTTGGGAGGCTCCGCAGAATTTGCATTTTCCTTTTTCCCATTGATGTTCGATTCTTTTGAATCGAATATTCCCGTCGACGGTAGGGAATTTGACGACGGAATATGGTGAATTTGCGTATTTCGAACAGTATAAAGTTCTTCTTGCGAGCAGACTTGTCAGTTCGGTAATTGCGATTCCGTAAAGTTACTTTTTGAGAATATGTTCGAGTCTTTCGCGTTGGTCGGGTATTTTGTCTTTTAGTCCGACCAAGAGTCTTTTGGCGATTTGGCGCAGAAAGACTCCCGACTTGCATACGGGATCAAGAAAGGTCGCGTTTGGGTCGGCGAAGATTTCTTGAGGCAATAGTTCCAACATTTTATCGACGACGTTCGGCGGGGTGAAGACTTCGTCGTTCGATAGATTCGCCAAGCAATTCAAGACGTCTGGGTTGAAATTACGAAATTTCATCGTCGATGTTTTGCGTGCTTTTTGGTCAGAGTCGTTTGCT
>JAZRWW010000084.1:0-42015 GCA_045599865.1 Thermoguttaceae bacterium | reverse complement strand
GGAAAAGCGTCGCGGACGAATCGGCGCGTAAGCGCCGCGCGATAAGCCGCTCGTCTTTAGACGAGCGGACGGCGCTTCGCTTGACGTAACGCCAAACCAAATTTTTTACGTGTTTCACAGTCGACGCGTCGTTTGAAAGCGAGTATTTTTTTGCAGACCCCTCAGACGCTGATTTTTCTATGCGCGTTGATTGCGGTAAACGGGCGCTTCGAGATTTATCGGATAATTTCGCTTTTATTACGGACGCGTTTTCGGAGGCGCCGTCCGCTTATCTAAAGATAAGCGGCTTATCGCGCGCGTCTTACGACGCGATTCCAACGCGAACCTTGTTCAAAAAATTCCGTGAACGCTTACTTTTTTTAAATCTAAAGACGACAATAAGATTACCATTTCTATTTAAACGAAGGCGGGATTGTTTCTTTTATCCCAATTGTTGAGCATATAGCGAATACAAACGACGTCAACAGATCAAAATGATTTTTCTCTATTGAGTTTTACTTGAATAAGTTGATTTATTTGTTATAGTATTTTCAGTGGAGGGGATTGTCTTCGAACGTGCGTAGAGCAAGTTCGAGCGCGTCTTTTGTCTTTTGCGCTTGGCGTCTGAATAGACCGCCGAATTGGAACGTTCTCTCCCAAATCTTAGGAGAACCAATAATGAAAAAGTTATTGTTTAAACGACTGTTTGCGTGTGAAGAAACTGCGAATCGCCGCGATAATTTTTCCTTGTCGCGCGGAGTCGATAAAACAAAGAAGAACGTTCCTAAACCTCGAGTTTTGCGCGCGGAGGCGCTTGAAGATCGCGCGTTGTTGAGCGCGACGACTGCGGACGCTCTACTCGCGCCGACGACGTTTGTCGACGGCGAACCTCAACTTTGGGAAACGTCGACGTTTGCAACGTCGCCCATATCCTTCGAGCTTGAGCCCGAGGCGCGCGAATCTAACGAAGTCGAACAAGGCGCTTTGGCGTATATGATCGACGAATCGTTGCTCGATTTAGGCGTCGATCCTAATTCCTTGACGGAAGAATTTGTTTTCAATTTGAGCAGTAATCCGACGTCGACCTATACGATCTATCTTGATTTTGACGGGCATATTACGACGGGCACTCTTTGGAATCGATCCTATGGAAACGTCGAGACTCCTCCTTACGATAGGGACGGAAACGTTTCCTCTTTTTCTCAGGCGGAACTTCACGACATATATGAAATATGGTTGCGCGTCAGCGAGGATTACGCGCCCTTTGACGTCAACGTAACGACCGTCGAGCCGACGAGCGATCAGCTGATCAAAAGTAGCGCTTCGGACAACGAATACGGCGTGCGCTGTTGCGTGGGCGGTTCGTGGGAAGACTGGTACGAATCTGCAGGCGGCGTTTCTTACCTTGGTTCGTTTACGTGGGATTCCGACACGCCCTGTTATTCTTTTTCCAAATCTCTTGGTTCGGCAAGCAACGCCGCTGCCGCCGCTTCGCACGAGGTGGGGCACTCTTTGGGATTGAGACACGACGGAATCTACGAATTAAACGGTTCTGAGACGGAATACTACGACGGCGCCAACGATTGGGGACCAATTATGGGGTCGGGATATTACGTGGAACTGACCCAATGGAGCAAGGGGGAATACGAACGAGCGACTAATCAAGAAGACGATCTTAGTATCATCGCGTCGAACGGTTTCGGCTATAAAGAGGACGATCATCGCGATCTGCGAGTTCAGGCGACTTCGTTTGAATTGGCGTCCGACGGAACGTTGGCTTCGGGCGTGATTGAAACGAACGACGATATCGACTTCTTCTCTTTCGTCAATACGGGCGCGACCGATTACCTGTATATTGGCGGCGTTAGCGGCGGCGTTACGAATCTCGACGTTGTCGTCGCTCTTTACGACGCCGACGGAAATCTTATAAAAACTTACGATCCGTCTAATTCGCTTTACGTCGTCGTCGAGTTGGCTGATTTGACGCCGGGCGCGACTTACTACTTTTCCGTTTCCGGCACGGGATTGACGGTCGGAGGAACCCAATATTATTCCGATTACGCTAGTCTTGGAAACTATTTAATCGTCGCAAGGCAGGACGACGAACAATTGGATCGATTTGAGCCGAACAACGCCTTTACTAAGGCATACGACTTGGGATTTGTAAATTCGAACGTTTCTTACGATTCCTTGTTAATCGGTTCGACCGTCGATTCAGACGATTATTATAAGTTTGAGATCGGCGCGACTGGAACCGCGAGTAATTTTATTAGAACCGAATACGACAAAGAGACCGATTCGAATAGGACGATGTACTTGGGGCTCTACGATTCGGAACAAAACCGTCTTAAGTATTGTTACTATAGTAATACTGATTGGCAAGAAGTCTCTCTTGAAGGTCTCGTAGCCGGTACGTATTTTATTAGAATTTACAATCAATCAACGTTGTCTAAGTCGTATGATTACAAGTTGATTATCGACGCGCCGAGCGTGCAAGTTCCGACGCGTTCTTTGACTTCGCTCAAAATTGCAAACGAACCGAAAGTCGGTTCGACGCTCTTGGCGGTTCTCGAGTATTCAGACGCGACCGCTAATTATCAATGGTCTTATGCGGATTCCGCCGATTCGACCTCGTGGACGCCTATTCAAGGCGCCAACGACGCTTCTTTTACGCCGTCGAGATTTTACGTCGGAAAGTATTTGAAGGTCGTCGCCGAGGGCGCGGGCAAGTATGTTGGAACCGTCGAAGCCGTTACTGGTTCGCCCGTCGCGCTAACCAAGACGGTCGATTTAGTCGAATTGAATTCCGTTGCGATTTCAGGGACGTTAAGCGTTGGACAAACCGTTACGACGTCCTTGACGCCCGACGGCGCGACCGCTAATTATCAATGGTATCGTTCGACGTCGAATACCCCCCAAGCTAATTGGACGAAACTCGAAGGCGCGATTAACGACGTTTATTCGCCCGTAAGCGCGGACTTTGGATATTTTTTAAAGGTCGTCGCTACCGGCGTCGGCGATTTTACGGGCGAGGTTTACGCCGTTTCAAGCGCCAGAGTCGCCAAAAATTCCGAGTCGTTGACGTCCGTTTCTCTTTCTGGTCAATTCAAGACGGGCGAGACAATTTCCGCCGTTCTGCAACCGACCGGCGCGACGGCGAGTTATCAATGGTATCGCGCGACTTCGAACGACGAGTCCGCTTCTTGGATATTGATTAGCGGGGCGGCTTCGGCGAGTTACGTTCCGAACGCTTCAGACGTCGGATATTATTTGAAGGTCGTCGCGACTGGAACCGAATATTATTCGGGCGAAGTCTCCGCAGTTTCCGCCTCGAAGGTTGCGGCAAATTTCATTTCCCTCTCTTCGATCTCTATTTCTGGAACGCTTAAAGTCGGCGAAACGTTGACGACGACTCTTCGACCGCTCGGCGCTACCGCTAGTTATCAATGGTATCGCGCAAGTTCAAGTTCCGCCGACGAATGGACGCCGATTAGCGGCGCCGACGGAGCGTCTTACAAACTTACCGAAGACGATTTGGGAAAATACGTAAAGGTCGTCGCGACGGGAACGGGTAATTATACGGGCGAAGCCTACGTCGTTTCGACGGGCGAGGTTGAGACGAATCTTGTTACGTTGTCCTCGATTTCTATTTCTGGAACGCTCAAAGTCGGCGAAACGGCGTCGACGACGCTTCGACCGTCCGGCGCTACCGCTAATTATCAGTGGTATCGAGCAAATTCGAGTTATGCGACTGAATGGACTCCGATTAGCGGCGCCGACCAAGCGACTTATAAAATTACCGACGCGGACGCCGGATTTTACTTGAAAGTCGTCGCGACGGGAACGGGCGAATACGTCGGCGAAGTTTCCGCCGTTTCGACAAGCGAGGTCGAATCGAATCTTATCTCGTTGTCGTCCCTTTCTATTTCGGGTTCCTTTAAAGTCGGCGAGACGCTGTCAACGACGCTCCGACCGCTCGGCGCTACCGCTAATTATCAATGGTTCCGCGCGAATTCGAGTTCCGCGTCCGAATGGACTCCGATTAATGGCGCCAATATGTCGACCTATAAACCGACGACCGCCGATCTTGGCGCCTATTTAAAGGTCGTCGCGACGGGGACGGGAAACTACGTCGGCGAAGTCGTTAAAGTGGGAACGACCCGCGTCGTGATGAACTTGACTTCCGTCGCTATGTCGGGCGACTTGAAAGTTGGCGAGACGCTGACGGCGACGGTTAAACCGACGGACGCGACGGTCAAGTACCAATGGTATTACGCGACTTCAAGTTCCGCTTCCGCGTGGACGGCGATTAGCGGCGCCAACAAATCGACCTATACGCTTGCCGACGCCGACCTCGGGCGTTATTTGAAAGTCGTCGCGACGGGAACAGGCGAATACGTGGGCGAAGTTTCCGCCGTTTCAACCGCGGCGGTCGTTCCGAATTATATCTCCTTGGCGTCGATTTCTATTTCGGGTTCGTTTAACGTCGGTCAAACGTTGACGACGACGCTCAGACCGTCGGGCGCGACGGCAAATTATCAGTGGTATCGCGCGGAATCGAAAACGAGCGCCGAATGGACGGCGATTACGGGCGCTACGAAGTCGACTTATACGACGACGGACGGCGACGTCGGGTATTATTTGAAAGTCGTCGCGATCGGTACGGGAAAATACGAAGGAACCGTTTCGCAAATCGCGTCGAAGCCGCTCGACGGATTCGTCGCTCCTACCGATTTGATCGTCGACGATTTTAATCCGACCGCTAAAACCGTCGACTTGAAGTGGACGGACAATTCGAGTTTAGACAAAGGGTTCAGGATCGAAGTTTCGACCGACGGCGGAAAGACTTGGAAATTGAGCGCCCTCGCAGGAAGCGACGCGACGACGAAAACGTGTTCCGTTTCGTTAAAGGATACGACGTATCAATTCCGCGTTGCAGAATATAGCGGTTCCAGTATTTCAGATTGGTCTAATACGATTCAAGTACAGACCGTTCCTTACGCGCCTAACGCGGTAAAGTTCGCTTTTAACGCGGGTTCTTGCGATTCCGGCGTTCTTACTTGGAAAGACGCCTCTAAGACCGAAAACGGATTCGTCGTCGAACGTTCGGTAAACGACGGCGAATGGGAAGTCGTCGGCGAGACGAAAGCGGACGTTTCGACGTTCGAAATCAAAGCGCTTACGACGGAAACGACCTATTCTTTCCGCGTCGTTGCGAAGAACGACTTTAGTTCCGCCGTTTCGAAGACGACGAACATAACGACGACGCCGACGGCGCCCGGCGATTTGCTGGTAACGCAGGGCGCGACGAATAGTTCTTTCGTTCTGAATTGGACGGATAATTCCAACTTGGAGAAGGGGTTCAGAATCGAGTATTCGACGGACTCTGGAAAGACGTGGAAGCTGAAAACGACTGTTAAAGCCAACGAAACGTCAAAGACGGTAAGCCTTTCTTCGAAAGACGTAAACAGCTTGTTCCGCGTCGCCGCCTATAACGACGCGGGCTATTCGCAATGGACGACGGGAAGTTTGACGCAAACGGCGAAATCCGCCCTTCCCCAAGTTCAAAACGACGCGCGTTTGTCCGAAGCCTTACAACTCGACGACGAGGACGCTTTCTGGTTTGAATTGGAAAACTC
Organism: Thermoguttaceae bacterium; assembly: GCA_045599865.1. Classification (GTDB taxonomy): domain Bacteria; phylum Planctomycetota; class Planctomycetia; order Pirellulales; family Thermoguttaceae; genus RUG369. The sequence goes on along the minus strand of JAZRWW010000084.1, from coordinate 36,397 downwards.
GCTCAAATAATTGAGGCTTCTTCTAAAGCAAAATAGACCGCGCGGCGCCGTTTAACGAATTGGCGCCGCGCGGTTTTTCTTTTACAAACGTCGCGTTGGGATAGGTTGGGTTATCGCGCGTCGCGCGTCGTCGAATTAATGCGATCGGAACGCCAAGAGTCGACGGCGGCGCGAATTGCTTCGGCGTTGCGCGTCGAAATTGTACGATAAGACGCGCCCGGATAGAGGTAAATCGACTGATCGCCCGAATACGCGTTTGTTTCGTCCCAAACGGAATTGCAATATTCATAGCGTCCGAGAAGCGCGTAAAACATCCAGCCGTCAAGTCCAAATCGTGCCGAAATTTCTTTGGGTCCGAACATATCGAAGGGCGCTCCGAGCGCTTTTTCCGCTATGCAAGGCGTCGTATAAGTCAGACGAATAGCGTATTTTCGACCTTGTCCCGTCAATTCGCGCAGATAATCCGCGTTTCCGCCGCCGTTTTGTCCGTAATGGTCGGCGTAGGGGCAATAGCAGTCGACGAAAGGAAGCATTTTCAAGTCGCTTTCTGGAGGCGCGCCGTATAACTCGCCCGGATTACACCAGAGGCGAACGTCGGGCGCGGCTTGACGAAGACGTTTTGCAAGTTCGACCCAATGATCGGAAGCGCTAGCGCCCGGTTCGTCCATTAGGCTCCAAGCCCAATCGTCGCGAGAATAGCCGCTCTCGCGGAACAAACGTTGAACGTCGCGAATATGTTCCGGGGAGACGTCGGAGTCGTTAAGTCGAAGAATCAGACGAATTCCGTATTGTTTTGCGACGTCTTTGGAAACGACGACGTCGTTAATGACGTTAAGTCCAAGTTTTTTAAACGTTTCCCAGCAGGAAACCGTTTCGTAAGGCGCGTTCCAACCGCCGACCAAGGGAACCGGCGCGTCGCGTAAGTCGCCCTGACGCGAAACGTCAAAACGGACGATTTGGTCGTCGAGTTTCAAAACGATCGTTTCGTCGTCGCTAACGACGTCGCCGTCGAACGTCAGCCATATTCCGGCTGTTTCGCCGGGCGGAATCGTGATCGACGAACGCTCGAGAAGAGGTTGCGGCGTCCAGCCGAATTGCGGCGAATAGAGAAACGCTTGCAAACGCCAACTTAATAATCCGGCGTCGTCTCCTAATATTTCTGGTTGAATCGTTCGAGGCGCGTCTCCTTCGTTGCGCGCCAAAATCGACGAGGAACGAACCGCGCCCAAAGGCAAATCGACGCGAATCGGCGCCGAAGCGTCGTTGAGAACGTCCGACGGACGCGGCGCGGAAAAACGGTCGAATCCTTTCCAAGGATCGGATTTCCAAAGGACTAACGCGCCGTCGGTTAGACGCGGCGCGACGATTACGCCGCGACCTTCGGGACGCCAATTCTTGGCGTCGGTTACGATCAGGGCGTCGAAACGTCGATACGTCGTACTTGGACCGTATTCTTTCGAAAGCGTCAGCTTGACGCGTCCTTTAGGAAGTTCGACGCGTCGTTCCGACCAGCGAAAGCCGGGCGAACGCTTGTTTTCCGTCTCGTCGGCGCAAAAGACGATCTCTTCCGCGCGTTCGTCGGAACCTTCGATTCGTAGTTGGAATTTCGACAAATAGCCCGGCAATTCCAAATATCTCGACCAAAACGAGTAGACGCCGTCTTTGGGAACGTCAAATTCGTATTCGGCGCGCGCGAGACCGTCGCCGTAACTCGCGACAAGAATTTGGGCGTCGGAAGCGTCGGTCGAATTTTCGACGTTCCAACCTTCGCGGACGACGAATTCTTCGCCTTCAATTTTGCGTAAAAAAGCGTCTTTCGGGAACGAGTCAAAAAAAGCGCGCGTTCGTTCCTTTTCGTCTCGAATTTGTCGGGGCGTTCCAATCAAGTTGGACTTCGAATCGAACGCGGCAAGAGACGCGAGGCGGCGACCTTCTATTCCCGGAACGCGATAATCGGCGAGGTCTTCGAAGAACGATTCGCGCCACTCGCTCCAGAGTTTGACTAATTCGTCGTTTAACTCGCCGACGACGGGACGTCTTGCCCAAATTTCGGCGACGCGCTGCGATTCGAGACTAGGCGCGTTAAATTGAACGCGAATTGACGACGCGTCTTTTTTTGCCGTTTCGACTTCTCCCGTCGATTCGACAAGTTCGCAAGGCGACGCGATCGGCTCTTCAGTAAGAACGATCGACGCGATGCGACGCGGGGCGAAGGGACCGTCGCTGATAACGCCGGAAATAGAAAGCGTTCGTTCTCCGGCTTCGAGCCAAAGCGTCGGACTGGCTTCCCAGATAAATCCAGTCGATTCGTCTTTGCGATTCGGAAGCGGATCGTTTTGACGTCCCATTTCCGCCCAGTCAAATTTCCAATCGAAGACGTCCTGAACGAGCGTTTGACCAGAACGAGCAAGTTCGGCTATTTCCGGGCGTTCAAGACGCAAGACGAACGACGCGGACGTCCCTTGTTCGTGATAATATTCCGTCCAAACGCGATAGAATCCGGCTTTCGGAACGGATATTTTGACGCGCGTCGAGCCGCCGCCGTGCCCGGAAGGATACGTCGCGACGCGTCGTTCCGCAACGGTCTCGAGCGACCAGTTGTTTTCAAGACGGTCGACGAACGCATCGGCGGGAATCCAAACGGAGGCGACTTTTTCAGGCAACGACGTCGATCTTTGCGATCGATTAGAAGGCGTTTGTTTCAAGAGACGCGCGGCAAAATCGGGACGCCTCTCGACGTAATTGCAAAAATGCGCGAATGCCGTTTGAGAACCGCCGAGGCGATCCCAATTTAATTCGTTCGGTTCGTCGTCAAACGCGAACGCGTTCAACGCGCCCAAAGCGCATACGACTCCGACGATGAACGACTCCAAGATTTTGATCTTTGACATAAAGGGATTTTTAAGACGCGACGTTCGACTCCGTTTTAACATTATTTCCTCGTAGATAATTTAGAGATGAAGAATCGGCGGTAGGGATTCGTACTCTTCTCCGGCGAACGTCTTTAAAACGGCTTCAAAAATCACGCGCGCGCCTCGCGGAGGAACCGCCATGCCGATTTGCTTGCGCGCCGATTCTTTGGAACCTTCAAAAACGTAGTCGTCGGGAAACGTTTGCAGTCTTGCGCGTTCGCGATTCGTTAGCGCGCGCGGTTCGGAATAATGATAGATATGCGTGCCGCCTCCGCCCGAGCCGGTTACCGTATAGGCAGGTTTGTTTGGATCGAGTCGTTTATATATTTGGCTGATTTTCGCGCCTCTGACTCGCAACTGTAGTTCGGGCGGCAAATTGGCGGTAAACGCGTTTTCACCCGGTTTGATATGTTTTAGACGTTCGACTACTTGAGACGACTGACGCGTTAATTCGTTATTTGGCGCGTCTTGCGGAATCGGCGGATTTTCGAGCGCCGCGCGGCAAGAAACGTCGATATTTCGGTACGGGTTGGCGCTTGGAATTTTAAATTCAAATGGAAGATCGTCGCGTATGCCGACGATAATCACGCGTCGTCGCGCTTGCGGAACGCCGTATTCTTCGAATTTGTATAGATGGGAATAGATACGATACCCCGCGTCGATAAGGTCGCGTTTGATTTTTTCAAAGGCGCGCCCTTCGTTGGCGCTTGTCAATCCTCCGACGTTTTCGGCGAGGAACCAATCGGGCTGGTAATATTTTAGGACGCGAACGCCGTAAGAATACAGGGGACCGTAAACGCCGTCGAATCCCTTTTGTTCGCCGACGATCGAAAAATCGTTGCAGGGAAATCCAAACGCCAACGCGTCTATTTCGCCTAATTTTTCGAGATTCAACGTTCTGACGTCGGCGCAAATTACGCGTTCGGGACTATTGGAACAAATATTTCTTGCATATGTTCGGCAGGCGTCAGGGTCGTTGTCGTTTGCCCAAACGTGTTCGATTCGATAATCTTTGTCGTCGATTCGCGCCTTTGAAGCGGCGTATCCTAGACCGCCGGGACCGCAAAAAAGTTCGCCGAGTCGGAATATTTTTTTGCGCGCTTTCGCAATCATAATAAAAGAACGACGTAAAATAAAAACGCTTAATTACGAAAATCGGACGAAAGCTAAACGCCGTCGTCCGATCATATGCCGAGTAAATTTTTGACGCTACGATTAGAAATCGTCGGGCATCTTCTTAATATCCGCTTGCGTGAAGACGGGACCTTCTTTGCAGACGTAAACGGAACCGCAGTTGCAACGTCCGCACTTGCCGAGTCCGCATTTCATACGGTTTTCAAGACTCGTGAAAATATCCTCGTCTTTAAATCCGTTTTCCACAAGAATCGGCAAAGACAACTTGATCATAATCGGAGGACCGACGACCAACGCGACGGAATTTTCGCCCGCGACCCCTGAATCCTTGAGAACGGTCGGGACAAAATCGACTCTTCCGTTCCAAGGCGTTCCCTCCGCAGGCGCGACGTCGACCGTTTTGAGAACGTCGACGTTCGGATAAGTCGCCCATTCGTCGAGTTCGTCTTTACAAACGAGGTCGCCGACGGCGCGCGCGCCGTAAACGATCGTTATTTTGCCGTATTTTTCGCGGTTTTCCAACGCGTACTGGATCGCGCAACGAATCGGCGGCATCGCAATTCCGCCCGCGACAAAGACTAAGTTCTTGCCTTCCCATTCTTTGAGAGGATAGGAATTACCGAAAGGACCGCGGAATCCGATCGTGTCGCCCGGCTCGACGTCCCACATACGCTCGGTCAGTCGTCCGACTTTGCGGAAACAGAACTCGATATATTCTTGCGCGTGCGAATTCGAACAACAAATATTAAACGTCGATTCGCCGACGCCAAAGACCGAATAAAGCCCGAATTGACCGACGTTGAATTTGAAATTCTTAGCCTTTTCCTCGTCGCGGAAACGAATTCGAACGCGCTTAACGTCCGACGTTTCTTGGAACACGGCAAGGACTTCCATTGGATCCGGCTTGTAAATATTTTCCATTGTAATTTCCTCAATATTTATGCGCTTGATTCGTTTGACTAACGCCTCGAAGACGTTTCAAAACGCGCGCCGCCGCCGTCAAGTTCTCGTCGCTTTCTGTCGTGCGGCGCGACAAGTCGGATCCTACTTGTTTTTTTCTTGGTTTAACGCTTCCAAGCAAGGTCGAACGCCGAAAGACGCGGGACAGGCGCGCGAACACGACCCGCAACCCGTGCAGAGACAAGCGTTAAATTTCTCGGGATACGTTACGAATTTATGAGACATACGCTGACGCTGACGCTTGCCTTGAGTTCCGCGAGGATTATGCCCGGAAGCGTGAAGCGTGAACATCGCTTCCTGACAAGAATCCCAGTTCTTGACGCGGCGTCCTTTATGATAGGAGCCTTCGTCCACAATGTCGAAACAGTGGCAAGTCGGGCACACGAACGCGCAAGCTCCGCAACCGACGCAACGCAGGGAAATCGTTTCCCAAACGGGCGAGCTGAAATTGTCTTTGATCCACCCTGCGATTCCTTTGACGTCGAAATCAACGACGGGCGCGGGACAGGCGGCGCCCGACTTGGTCGATTCGGAAGTCTTGCCGTCAAAGAGCGCCTTGCCCTTGTCGGTCAATGTTCTAACTTCGAAGGAGCCGTCGCCCAAGTCGAAGAGGAGCGCGTCGGACCCCGACGTATTGTCGGGCGCTCCTCCGACAGCGGAGCAGAAACAATGCGCGTCCGATTTCGTACAGGCGAACGTAACTACGGTCGATTTAGCGCGGCGTTGTTGATAGAACCGATCTTGGTAATCCCACGCAAACAACGGGTCGAGAATCGGCAACGCCGCCGCGTCGCAAGGACGCGCGCCGACGACGATTTGTTCGACGTCAAAGTCGGGCGCGTCCGTCAATTCGACGTCGTTTCCCTTGCGCGCAAACGTAAACAACGTCTCGTGTTTCGGAAAGAAGAATTCCTTAATCGAATTCTGCATACAAACGCGCGGCTCAAAACTTGCCTGTTCGACGTCGGCGATCTCTTTGAAGGAAGCTAGTTCGCCGTCGAGAACCGGCGCGACGACGCGCGCGCCCGACTTCAACTTGGCGCCAAGCGTTTGCTTCAACTGTTCAAGCGTTACGATTTGGCTCATCGTATGAAATCCTCCTTATCGGTCGGGGCGTAAGAACCGATTAACGGCGCGGCGCCGAGTTCTTTTCCAGCGACGTATCCGAATTGGTCTTCAGCGGCGTTTGCCAGAGTCAGATTGAGCAGATCAAGTTCGATACCCGCAGGGCACGCCGTCGCGCAGGCTCCGCAACCTACGCAACGTCCCGCAAGATGAAACGCGCGTAGAATATTCCAAGCGAAATTGCCTTTCAACGACGCCGAAGTGTCGATACGCGTCGGTCGATTCTTATCCGCAACGCACCGATTGCAATAGCACAAAGGACAACTTTGACGACAGGCGTAACAACGAACGCAACGCGAGAACTGATCGCGCCAATAATTGAAACGTTCGTCGGTCGACATAGCGCGCAACTTTGCCAATTTCTCTTGATTGCCGACGTTTTTCGCATTAGGCGCGTTCTTCTCGTCCAACGCGGCGGCTTTCGATTCGTCTCCGATGAGAATATCGACGTTTTTTGCGGCGTGTTCGAGGCACGAAAGGCACTTCTCGTAAAGAACTCCGGCGTTTTCTCCATTTGCCGTAGCTTTTTCGACGCCCTCGCAAACGACGCCGACGACGACCAAATTAGAGCGGTCGATTTGTTCTTCGTTCGCCAAGACGACGATCGCGCGCGCGTCGCAACCTTTGACGACGATCGCCGCTTTACCGAGCGCCTTGATTTCCGGGCGAGTCAAGTGAACGGCGAGATTTTGTCGGCATTCGGAATTCCAAACGAGCCGATCAACGTCGTTCGGATTCGTGACAAAGATCGCCCCGACGGCTCCGCCGACGCCGACGCGTCCATAGCCGATCGCGACGTCTACGGTCTTCTCTTCGAGAAGTTTTCGAATCGCGTTTCTAAGTTGATTTTCCATATTGCTATCGTTTTACCGTAATTTTCGTTTAACGTTTGTTACGCATATCCGAAGCCGACGGCTCAGGATTCCGCGACGATCGACTTGTAATTTTTATAAGGACCCATAGCGCGCGTCTTGTCGACAATTTCCGTGACTAACTTCTGGAACTTGGCGCCTTCCGCTGCGGAAATCCACGAGAAATGCACGCGCTCAAGGTCGACTCCGACCGTTTCGAGCAGTTCGCGGAACATATCCCAACGACGACGCGCGTGGAAATTCCCGGCGGTATAGTGGCAGTCGCCGGGGTGGCAACCGGAAACTAGCACGGCGTCCGCGCCGACTTCAAACGCTTTCACAATCAAATTGAAGTCGATTCGTCCCGTGCAAGGCAGTCGTATGATGCGAATATTCGCGGGATAAGTTAGTCTGTTCGTGCCCGCCAAGTCGGCTCCCAAGTACGTGCACCAGTTGCAAACGAACGCGACGACCTTAGGCTCGAAAGCGTCGGTAGATTTCGTATCGGAATTCATCAAAATCCCCTCGTTATTGATTTATAACACGTTGCGTTGACTTTTCGACGTTTAGCGCGTTTAGTCGGCGAGCGACTCGATTTGCGCGTAAACTTGGTCGTCGGTAAAACCGATTAGGTCGATCGACTTAGACGGACAGACGGAAACGCACGTTCCGCAACCCATACACAGACCGGGATTGACGCGCGAAGTCGTTTTTACTAGGTTGCCTTTTCTATCGCGAATTTCTTCCTTCGAAATCGCCTGGAACGGACAAGTTTTAATACAAGCTCCGCACGACGCGCACAATTTTTCGTCGACGGTCGCAATTTCCGGCTCGCGCGTCAAATAAGGCTGGCTCAACATAATGAGAACCTTGCCGGCGGCGGCCGACGCTTGCGCGACGGTTTCCGGAATGTCTTTGGGACCTTGACAGGCGCCGCAGACGAACACGCCCGCCGCGTTCGTTTCGACGGGACGAAGTTTCGGATGCGACTCGCTAAGGAATCCGTATTCGTCGTAACCGACGGAGAGTTTTTGCGCAAGTTGTCGAACGCCGGAGCTAGGCGTAATCGCGCCCGCAAGGACGACCATATCGGCGTCGACGACGACCGGCTTGCCCGCAAGAGTATCGGCGCCGTAACAACGCAGTTTCTTAACGCCGTCGATCATAACCTCTTCTATCTTGGAAACGCGTCCGCGATGATACAAAGCGCCGTCTTGTTCGATCGCGCGTCTAACGAATTCGTCGTATTTTTTCCCGCCGGATCGAATATCCATATAGAAGACGCGCGCTTCGCCGTCGTGAACCTTGTGCTTGAAGAGCATCGTATGCTTTGCCGTGTACATACAACAAATCTTCGAGCAGTAAGTTATGCCCTTGGCGTTGTCGCGACTTCCCACGCACTGAATGAAAACGATTTTTTTCGGAACCGCGCCGTCGGAAGGACGCTTCGGCTCGCCGCCGGTCGGACCGGAAGCGGAAATAAGACGTTCGAACTGCAACGAATCCACGACGTCGCGATATTTTCCGTAACCGTATTCTCCGTATCCTTTGATATTCGGATTCTCTTGTTCTTTCTTGATCGAATAGAGCTGATAGCCGGTTGCGGCGACGATCGCGCCAACTTCAAATTCGACCAGTTCGTCTTTGTCGTGAAAATTAATCGCTTCAGAGGCGCATTTCTTTTGGCATATCCCGCAAAGCTCTTTGCCGTTTTGCATACTTTGCAGACGCATACAGGCGTCGGCGTCGATCGTCGGACGTGCCGGAACCGCTTGCGGGAAGGGAATATAAATCGCGCCGCGATTACCGAGATTATAATCGAACGAATTCGGAATCTTGCCCTTTTTCGGACAGGCGTTCCAACACGTTCCGCAACCCGTGCATTTATTAATATCGACGTAACGCGCCTTTTTGCGAACGGTTACTTTGAAATTGCCGACGTAGCCGTCGACTTTTTCAACTTCCGAATAAGTCATTAACTTTATGTTCGGATGCTGTCCGACTTCCACCATACGAGGCGTCAGAATGCACTGCGAACAGTCAAGCGTCGGGAACGTTTCCGACAGTCCGGCCATTTTACCGCCGACCGACGGTTCTCGTTCGACGACGATTACTTCGCAACCTCCCGCCGCAATATCGAGCGCCGCTTGGATTCCCGCGACGCCTGCGCCAATAACGAGCGCGCGCTTCGTGACAGGCACCTGAATCGGCTTTAACGCGGCGTTGCGACGAACCTTTTCGACCGCCATTCCGATCAATTCGATCGCCTTCGCCGTCGCGATCGCTTTGTCGTCGTGAACCCAAGAACATTGCTCGCGGATGTTCGCCATCTCGACCAGATACGGATTGACACCCGCCAATTCGCAAGTCTTGCGGAACGTTTTAAGGTGCATATGCGGAGAACAACTCGCCACGACGATAGCGGTCAGTCCGAGTTCCTTGATCTTCGAAGCGATCAACGACTGTCCCGGCTCGCTGCACATATACTTATAGTTCTCGCTGCAACGAACGCCCGGCAGTTTTGCGATCGCGTCGCGAACCGCGTCGACGTCGACGTTTCGGGCGATGTTTTCGCCGCACCAACAAGTAAAAACGCCTATCTTCGCCATTTAATCTTCTCGTTTATTGGTTTAAACTTGAAATGAATTGTTCCCACAAATCGCCAAGCGTCGCGTCGTATTCTTCCTTACAAAACGCTTCGACGCTTCCGCGCGATCTAAAGACGCGATGAATCTTTTGAATAAAATCTTTGTCGAGATTTCGGACGATCCAATCGTAAAAAGTCGCGGTTACGCCGTAACTGTCGGTGTATTTCGACTTTTCAGGATCGACTCGCCAATGGTTCTTCGAACGCGCTTCAGTGATATAATATCGAACGTAATCGGTCAAGCCTTCCATTGCCCACGTTTCGCGGACGCGCGGATAAGCTTGCGCGACGTGCGTCGTTTCGTGAACGACAAGACCAAAATCGCGCGGCGCCTTTTTGATATAAGAACTTGAAACGGTAATTGAACGTCCCGAAGCGTAAGCGACGCCGTCAAAATTTTTGAATATCAACCGAATTGTAAAGTCGTCCGGGATTTTGTCGACCGCTTCTTCGCCGTCCAACATTGCGACGATCTTAGGATACCAGTATAAGACGCGACTTTTCGCGCGTTCCGCCCATTCCATAGCGTCGGGCGCCTCCGTTACGTCGATTTCAACTTTGATCGTTTTTTTGGGAAATTCGCCCAACTTTTCCCACGTTTCGCGCACAAAATCTCTTGCGTTTTCTGGAACTCGCTCGAGCGGCTCGAAAGCGTCGATTTCAATTTTCACGCCGTTTCGCTCAATAGTCGCAAACGCGGCTTCTTGTCCGACTTTCTTAACGACTACGCGCGCTCCGTCGTCGAGCGTTTTTTCGAAAACTTGCGTCGACTTGTCAGATTCGGGCGCACTAGTCGAATCTTGCGCGAAACACCCCGCGACGACAAAGTGCGCGACGAGCGTCAACGCAAACGCAACGTTTAATCGTTTCATTTTTTCTACTCGCTATAACGCGCGAAACTTCGCGCTTCGAAGTCGCGTTGATTTAAAAATACAAATTCTCGCGCAACAGAGCCAAACTTTTTGGAACGGCGGTATCGGGGCTTTCTTTTCCTTCAAATTCGAGGGAAACATAACCGCGATAATTATATTTGCGGAAAAGCTCGCCAATTTTTTTATAGTCGAGAGGCAACTCGTACCAAACGCCCCCGCCGAAATAGGTCTTTGCCTGTACGAAAGTCGCGTAAGGAAGAACTTCCTCGATTTGTTCCATCGTGTCGTCAAGGAAATTGCCCGTGTCAAGCATACAGCCGAACCAAGGAGAGTCGACGGCTTTGATTAGCTTAAGCAATCCTTTAGACGTACGCGCCAAGCCCCAATGATTCTCTAAGCAGAGCATAACGCCGCTACTCTCGGCGTAAGGGAGAATCTCTTCAAAGGCGGAAAGACACCAGCCGAACGCTTCGTCGTCGGTATGACCGGGCAAAGGCTCTTCAATTCCTCGATGTTCCATTAGAGCGTCGAAAGATCCCCAAGAATCCCAACGCCCAGTATTGACGCGCAACGTAGGAATACCCATCTCGTTGGCGACGTCGATACTATGTTTCGTCTTTTCGACGTTCTTTTTGCGTTCGTCGGCGTCGGGACGGACGAACGTTTGATGCGTCGACATACTGCAAAGCGGAATTCCGTATTTGAACGCGTCGCGTCGCAACGAACGCAAGTAGGGCAAATCGACGCGATCAAGTTGTTGTTCCAAAACTTCGAACGCGTCGAATCCCGTTTCCGCCGCCTTGCGCAGGCATTGATCCATAGGGGCGGAAACGTCCTCGTCGAAATGCCAATAGCTGTAGCTCGACACGGCGATCAAATTACCTCGTCGCGCGCCCGACTCTTTCGTCTCTTGAGCTTCAACGACAGGTTTTGAACCGCCAAGAACAGCGCCGATAGCGCCGATAGCCGACGTCTGTAAAAAAGCTCGTCTATCCATTGTTTTTCCCTCTTTATAACGACGTCGTTAATTTTACTTACGCAGATTGCTTGGAACCGCTACGTATCGTTTGTCGACCCCAAGCTCGCCTGAAGAAACGCCAAGCGCAAAACCTACCAAGTCCGAGAGATAGAAGATCGGAACGTCGGCGGAAAGTCCTAGTTTGCGCGCGTCGGCTTGGCGCATGTCCAAATTGACTTGACACATCGGACACGCGACGACGACGCAGTTCGCGCCGGAATCAAGCGCGTTTTGCAAGATACGACAAGTCAATTTCGCAACGCCTTTTTCGTCGGAGAGAGTCAGACCGCCGCCGCAACAGATCGTCTTGCAATTCCAATCGACGGGCGCGGCGCCGAGCGCTTTTAGAAGTTCGTCCATCGAAGTCGGGTCTTCGGGATCGTCAAATTTCAACGTTTTAGGCGGACGCGTGAGAAGACAACCGTAGTAACAAGCCGGTTTAAATTCTTCCAGCTTTTTCTTCGCGCGCGACGCGACAACGTCGTAACCGACCTCTTGGAAGACTTGAATCAAATTGAGAACGTCGACTTCTCCGCTTACGGACGTCTCGACAATTTTCGTCATTTCTTGACGCAACTGTTCGCTTGCTTGGAGTTCGTCGCTTGCTTTTTTTAACTCCATCGAACACATCGGACAGGGCGCGAAGAGCTTGTTCAGCTTCATTCTTTCGGCTATGCCCAAATTTCTTGCCGGCAACGCCGTCGCCAACTTGTGGTTGAGCGTATGCGCCGCCGTGGCGCCGCAACAAATCCAGTCTTCCAATTCGTCCAACCGAACGTCCAACGCCTTCATACAAGCGCGAACCGACTTTTCGTAATCGAGCGACGATCCGTGTAACGCGCAACCGGGATAATAACCGATGTTCATCTCAAAAAAATCCTTCCCGCAGACTATCCGCCGATTCAAAACGCCGCTCGTAACGCGTATGACGAACGCGCGACGCTACGTAAGTTGGAACGAACGACGCTTCTTATATTTCGACGCCGCAACGATCAAAAATTCGCTTGACAAGTCCCTTGTCTTTAACGGGCGAACCCATTTTGAACCCCATCTTGCCTCGCGCCAACATTTTAGGACCAAGCGCCGCCGTTTGCAACGCGTTCGGCACGTCGAAACGTCGAAGGAAATAACGCGCTTCGAAATCGACGCCCAGTTCAGTTTCGTTTGTTCGTCCGTTGCGTCGAACGTTGCGTAAAAACGCTTTGTGAAACTCGACGACCTTTAAAGCGCCGGGCGCAGTCGTCTTTTGTTCAAAAGCGATTTGGCGCAAGGCGTCGATTACGCCCGAAACGTTGACCGACTTTGGACAACGCGCGGAACAGGTCAAACAGGAAACGCAACGCCAGATCGAATCGGCGCGCGAGGCGTCAAGCGCCTCGCCGATTTGCGCCGCGCGCATTAATCTCGTCGGCGCCGTATCCATTTCGTCGGCGCGCGGACAGCCCGCCGTACATTTTCCGCACTGGTAACACTCGCTTAAACGAGTTTGCGCCAATTCCTCGACGCGCGCCGACCAGTCTTGATTCGGCTTTCCCATTACGTCTCCTCAAACGGCTTGCTCTTGCCGCAAAGGCGCGATTCCTTGTCGACAAGAAAACGCGCTCGATTCTATTTGTCTACAAAAAACGAAGCGCCAACGTTTGCCGCATTGTAGCGCCGCCGTCTTCAAGAATCAAGTTTTTTAACAAAATTTTTAAAAATCTAAAAAAACAAACGCGACGCCTCGTCAAACGCGCTATAATCTAAAAGCGGAAACGAATCCAGTCGCTCGATTGAAAGTCGACAAAATCAACAATTTTTCGAAATCGTTGAGAAATCGACGCAACTTGCTTTTTTTGATGTTATCGACAAATTTAATCGCGTCAACCTAAAAATAAAAAAATACTTATTTCAACATAGTTGCTATGAACGAGGCGAGCGTGTTCTTTTACGGTCGTTTGGCCGGTTCTTCTCGTAAGGACGCCGAGCGCGTCGCGCGCGCGTCCGGCTATCGTATCGCGTCTTCTCTACTTAATGCGCCGTCGATCGTCGTCTTGGGCGAAGGCGAGTCGTTGGCGCAGACTCGCGCGCGTCTCGCGGAGGAATTTGATTCTAATTCGCGCGACGCTTTTGAACGAGGCGCCCTTGAGTTGCTTGCGGAAACGGAATTTTTCAGTCGTCTTGCGGAGTCTGAAGAGAAAAAACGCGACGTCTTAAACGAAAAGGAGCCGCTCTTCGCCGTTTTGGAACCTCCCCGATCAGACGACCAGACGACCGTCGAACAAGGATATACTCCGGCGGCCGTCGCCGAATTATCAGGCGTTTCCATTCTTGCTATTAGACGTTGGAATAAACGCGGATTTTTGACGAGTCGACGCAACGACGCGCGCTTGCCCGTCTTTTCTTCGCGCGAAGTAATTGTTGCAAAAAGACTTGCTTTTCTTTGTTCCGCAGGTCTTTCGGAAGATTTTATTGCCAAGCGCTTGGCGTCCTTTGCGAAGTTTCCCGGCGCGCCCCAAGAAATTGGACTGATCATCCTAAAAACGACGACTTCGACCGACGGGCGCGAACTGCTCTTTTTACGCGGAGACGATCCCGTCGATTGGCGCGGTCAACGTCGTTTTGATTTTGCGGCTTTTCCAACGGACGGTTCTTTCGAAAAACCGTCGATTCCGCTCAATCTTTCGCCCGACGAGGAACAAATCGCGTTGGCGGAACGACTCGCCGCGTGGAACGCCGACGCGACGGACAAGTCCGGCGCGCCTGCGTTTCTTTCGTTGTTCCAAAGCGGACGCGAGGCTCTTGCGACGCCGTCGCGCGTTTCCGACGTTTTTGATTTGGACTCGGAATCGAACGCGCCTTCCTTCGTTCTCTCAAACGAGTCGCGCGCGCTTTGGCGTCAAGCGGCTAAACGAAACGTCGTTGAAATTTGCGAGGAGGCTTGGAAACTTGAACGCGACGGGTACTGGGAAGAAGCGGCGCGCGTTTATCGTTCGGCGTCTTTTCTCGGAGGTCTGGAACCCGGCGTCTGTTTTCGATTAGGAAAAGTCTTGTTTTTACTCGGGGATTATTCCGCCGCGCGCGAACGTTTTTACGCGACGCTCGAACTTGACGAGAATTTTGTCGACGCGCGAATCGAACTTGGCAAAACGTTTGTCGCGCTCAACGAATTGGACGACGCCCTAGCCGCTTTTCAAGGCGCGCTGAAAGACAAGCCCGACGATCCGATTCTTCTGGTCGAATCGGGTAAGTTGTATTTGCAACTAGGCAAGAGAGAAGCCGCGCAAGACGCTTTTCGCGCCGCCGTTCAAAAAATCGACGACCAAAAATTAGCCGAAGACGTTAAAAGAATTTTACTGGATTTGGCGTTGCGAAAAATTGACGTCGAGTCGAAACTACCTGAATAAACGATTAGGTTTATATGAGGACGAAGGCGAAGCGTCGTCCCAGTTTCGTGGAATTTATGATGGAACTTTTGAGTAATTGGATAGACGTTGGGGATAGGCTTCGAGAAGGCTCTTGATTTCTGCGTCGTTTGGAACTATAATTTGCTTGTCATTCGCAATCGCCTGTATTTCGACTTATGGCATAAGAATTATGAGCGCTAAAAAAACAAAACGAGAAGAGAAAAGATTGAACGAGAGTTCTCGCGTTCGCGCCGCTTTGGACGCCGAACGAAGAGTAAAGGAATTAAATCAGGAAATTTTTGAGCGCGCAAGCGCCGCGTTTAAAAAAGGCGGTTCCGTTCACGACTCCTTTTTCCACTTTATGTTGAAAATTCCTATGTTTGCCGTTCGCTTTTTAAACGCGTATTTGCCCGAAGAATTACTTGCCGCTCTTGATTTGAGCGATCCGAGCGACATTAAGATTCTTTCGAGCGATTATTACGACAAACGCCTTAACAAACATATTGCCGATTTAATTTTTCTTGTCAGATGCAAGGGCGAAGACGCGCGCGTCGCGTTAAAACTAGTCGTGGAACACAAGGCGCAAAGCGGTTCGTTGGTCGATCGTAAGACCGTCGCTCAGACGCTGAAATACGCCGCGCTCGAAATTGAAGAACAACTGAAAAAAACGCCAAATGAAAAAATAGTTTATCAACCTCTTGTGGTTTTGTTTTACACCGGTTCCGATCCCACGTTTGAGGCGCCTTCTTGGGAGAGTTGTTTTCCTCTTCCCGAATTGTTGCGGGTCGAGAAATTACGTGAAGCGCAAATTAGATTCCGACCTCTTTGCGTCAATTTGACTCGTATGTTCCTAGAAGACAAATTGAGTAAAAAAGACTTTTTGCGCGTAATGCCTGAAATAATGGCTCGCGCTAGTTTAAAACAATTGGACGGATCGTATGAGACGCTGTTTAGCGCGTTAGGGCAGATCGAAGATTGGACGGAAGAAGAAGACGAACTTTTCGCCGCTTGTATGAATTACGTGACTTTGGCGTCCGACTTGCCAATGAGCAAAGAAAAGATCGTGACGCTAACTCAAAGCGTCGACAACAAAAAGGTAAGAGCGAGAATGAAGACTTTTTTAGATTTATTTAAGGACGAAGGAAAGATCGAAGGAAAGATCGAGGGAAAGATCGAGGGAAAAATCGAGGGAAAAATCGAGACGATCCAAACGGTCGCCGCTTTGCGCTTTTCAGAACCTTCTGATCGCTTGACTCCGCTATTGTCGAAACTCAACGATCTTAAAGTCTTGGAACAAATTCGTCAATTTGTCTTGACGGCGCCGTCGTTATTGGACGTCGAAAATTTCGCTGAGGAGTTTACGCAAGTTAAACCTAAGAATCGGCGCGTAGTCAAGAGACAGACGGCGTAAGTTTGTTTTCATCGTTTAAATCGTAAGCGCTTTGATTCATAGAACGACCGTTGAGTTTTTAAAGTCGACTTAAACGCGATCGCTATGCGAACGACTTTTGTATGCGTTCTTTGAAAGCGTCTTCGGGGGGATAACGCGCCTATTCCGTCGCGCTTAATTTCGAGACGCCGCACGTTTTGTATTAGGAAGGACTCGTAAACGCGCGAACTTCCTAGAACGTTACGAAGAGGCTACGCGAATGGCGCTGCTGATCGTTTGATCGTATTGTGGCGCGTTGTTCGGGGAGATTGACGCGATTTGTCGCTTTGTTGGGATTAATCGCGTTCGAAACGTCCTCTGCAAAACGGCGAAACAAATAGAAGAACGCAAATTCTATGCTTCTTGTACAACAACACGGCAAGTTGAACGTGCAATAAAGGACTCGTTCGGTATCAAAAAGCTATTGAAAAACTTTCAAGACTTACGAGTCCTTCTATTGTTTTTGAAAACGACGTCCCGCTAAAAAATCTCGTTTTCAATCAGTTGTTCGAACGATTGTTTACGCCGAATAAGTCGAGGCGCTCCGTTTTCAATTAAGACTTCCGGCGCGAGTAATTTTGAGTTGTAGTTCGATCCCATAACGGCGCCGTAAGCGCCCGCGACTTCAAGTACGAGATAATCTCCGACGTTGGCGATCGGCAACGTTCTTTTTTCAACGAATCCGCCTTCCGCTTGCGTAAAGACGTCCCCCGATTCGCACAACGGACCGCCGACCACGACGTCTTGCGTTCCCTCGAGCGCGGCGCCGTTTTGAGGATTGCGCGCGATCGAAATCGGATGATAACTGCCGTACATAATCGGTCTAGCCAAATGCGTGAATCCGGCGTCGACTAAGTAGAAGATATTCTCGTCTTGCTTTTTAACGGCGCGTATTTGCGTAATTAGATATCCGCTTTCGGCGACGAGGTATCGTCCCGGCTCGATTTCAAGTTCGATATTACGACCGAACTTTCCCTCAAGATTAGCGATCGTCGCATGCCATAGATCGGCGTATTTTTGCAAGTCGATAAATTCTTCGCCCGAACGATAAGGAATAGGAAGACCGCCGCCGCAACTTATCGATTTAATACGCGAGCCGATCGCCGTCGCGACTCGTTCCGCCATATCGCAAACCGTCGCCAAATGTTCAAAATCGGTTCCTGAACCGATATGGAAGTGCAAGCCGGTAATATCCATTCCGAAATGCTCGGCAGTTTGTACGCAACTATGGATTTGAGCGTACCAGACGCCGTGCTTTGAAAGATTGCCGCCCGTGTTCGTTTTTTGGCTATGCCCGTGTCCGAAACCGGGATTGACGCGCATCGTCAATTCTCGTCCTTTCGCGTCGTCTCCTAGACGGCAACCGAGTTGATAAATCATATCGGGCGAGCCGACGTTGACAATACAGCCGTTCCCTTCGCCGGTAACGACGTCTAGCGCGTCGTCGTCGAACACGTCGGCGGTATAGGCGATTTCTTCGGGCGTATACCCCGCCGTCAAGGCGCGTTTAACTTCCGCCGCGCTAACCGCGTCGACTTTGACGCCCTGCGCGCGCATCAATTTCAAAATCGCGACGTTGGAACACGCTTTTTGCGCGTATCGAATCGTGCCGAAGGATTTTAAATCGTCGATACGACGCTTGATTTTTGCGACGTCGTAAACATACAGTGGAACGCCGCCAAATTCAGTCGCTAATTTCGCGACGGGGACGCCCGCTATTTCCGTTCGCAACGTTTTATATTCGGCCTTTTCCATCGTTTTTTCCTTTCGCTAAAAAGCGCCGTCGACGCGATTTTACGCCGTCTTTGCGATAGATTTTGTACTGCCAAGGCGGCGGTTCAAGAGAATTGGAGAAAGAAAATATCGCGCGTTCCCAAGAGGACTTAATCAAAAAAGCGCCCGACGCTCGGTACGAAAGACGCTTTTCGCTAAGTTACTTGTCGCGTTTGACGACAAATCGCGCCAACGATTCCAACGAATCGAACGCCGCCAAGGATTCTTCGCGTTTTGCTTCCGACGCTCGCGCGCGCAATTCTTTGACGATCTCTAAAGTTTCTTCGATTAGATCGTCTGCGACTTTTTTTGCGGAGTCGAGCGCGCCTGATCGCTTCAATTCGTCGGCGATTTTCGCGCGTTCTTCCGCTTCGACTCCGGCGTTTAAGCGAACTAGAAGCGCGTCTCTTTCCTCCTTTGAAACGCGCTGGAAATGCAGGATTAACGGCAACGTTTCTTTTTTGTTCGCCAAATCGGTTCCCAACGTCTTGCCCGTCGTCGTTTCGTCGCCGACTAAATCGAGCAAGTCGTCGACAATTTGAAAGGCGATTCCAAGGTTGCGTCCGAAACGACCGAAAGATTCCAATTCACCGCCTCTAGCGCCTCCTAAATAAGCGCCTTGCCAAGTCGCGCATTCGAGCAAAGAAGCCGTTTTTCCGCCGACGATTTTGCGATAATCGTCGACTGACAATTCAAAGGAACCGATCGCTTCCGTTTGGAACAACTCGCCTTCGACCGTCGCTTGACAACACGACGACGTTTTACGAAAAATTTCCAAATCTTCGCATTCGCAAATTAGGTCGAACGCGCGCGTAATGAGCAAATCGCCAATTAACACGGCGCGCTGAGAATCCCACTTGACGTTGATTGTTTCAAGTCCGCGTCGGAATTTGGCGCCGTCGAGAATATCGTCGTGAACGAGCGAGCCCGTGTGAATCATTTCGAGCGCGGCGGCGACTAGCATGCAACGACGGTCGATTTTACCCGCCGCCTTTCCGCACAACAACGCCAACGCGGGACGAAGACGCTTGCCGCCAAGACGGAACGAATACTCGAGGTATCCGTCGAACGTCGCGTCGTCGTGACGCAAACGCTCCTTCAGAAGCGCCGTTGTCGCTTCCATTTCTTGCTTGATTGGAACGTAAACGGAAGACAA
This sequence comes from Thermoguttaceae bacterium, assembly GCA_045599865.1. Taxonomy (GTDB): domain Bacteria; phylum Planctomycetota; class Planctomycetia; order Pirellulales; family Thermoguttaceae; genus RUG369. The sequence goes on along the minus strand of JAZRWW010000084.1, from coordinate 17,134 downwards.
ATTGAAAGGGACTGTTTGAACGGAATCCGCGCCGCGCGAGGGAGTCATCAAAATTTCCTTTGAATTGCGACGTCGGCGGTTCCGACGTCAAAACAAACTACGTTACGTCGACGACGCTTATTCTTTTACTTCTTTAACGCCAATTTGAGAAACTCGGCGCGCGTTTTCGCATTTGAGCGGAACGTGCCCTTCATTGCGGACGTGACGCAATAGGAACCCGGTTTGCGAATTCCGCGCAACGTCATACAAGAGTGAGTCGCTTCGACGACGACGCCTACGCCCAACGCGTTTAATTCGTTCATCAAGAGTTCGGCGATCGTTTCCGTCATACGTTCCTGAAGTTGGGGACGCCGCGAGACCGTCTCCACGACGCGAGCCAGTTTGCTCAATCCGACGACTCGACCTTGCGGAATATACCCGATGTGAACTTTGCCGATAAAAGGCAACAAGTGATGTTCGCACATCGAATGAAAATCAACGTCCCGAACGACGACCATCGAGTCGTACTGTTCCGTGAAGAATTTACGAAGATGTCGCGCGGGATCTTGTCCCAGCCCTTGGAACATCTCGGCGTACATTCGCGCGACGCGTTGGGGCGTTTCTAATAGTCCTTCGCGTTCCGGATCTTCTCCGATCGCGCATAAAATCTCTCGCACGGCTCGCGCTATACGCGGCTGATCGATTTGAAAATCTGCTTTTGGGGCGCCGTCGGACGCGTCGAAACGCTCGATAACGTCGTCGCTTGAAATAGATTCGGCGTTCATATTAGAATTTTCCCAATACTCTTTCGATGAAACCGGCTAGCGCCGCAGGATCGTCTTTGGCAATTAGCGCGTTGACAACGTCGTCGTGAATATTGACGTTCTTCAAAGCCAACGCGACGCGCTTCCACAACTGCTCCCTTTTTTTAGGAGTTTCCGCCAAGTACAACTCGGTCGTCAACTCGCCTAACTTCTGACGCATTATTTCCGGCTTATGCTCGTAATAACGCTTAACGATCTTGTCTTGATAGGGCGTTCGCTCCATTTTTGTCCTTCTTTCTTGCGCGCGACGTCGACGCTAAACTTACAAGCGCCGATTTCGTTATTATACTTTTTCCACGCTCTTCGAAAAGAGGGGCTTTGCTTGCGCGGCGGACATTATTGGGGTTAAACGTCGCGCCGTCGGAAGAAACTTTTTATCCCATAAATCGGAACGGCAAACTTCAGATTGTTCTTTTATTACGATTTAGACCTTGCGTGATGAAAACTAACTTATATAATAAAGTAGTTTTGTTATTATTGGAAGGACGCGCGTTTCCGAGCGCGCGTTTGAAGCCTCGACTTTGCCGCGTCGCGCGACGATCGCGTCTAGTCCGAAAAAAGGAGCATATTTTGAGCGAGATGAGAGAACAAAAGACGAAGGAAGAAGCTATCCAGCTCTCCGGAGTCGTCACAGAAGAAGTTCGCGGCGCGTTCCGCGTCAAAATCGACGATATGGATCACTATATTCTTTGTCGTCTTGCCGGTAAGATGCGTAAATTCCGTATTCGCGTCGTTCCGGGCGATCGCGTCGCCGTAGAAATCAGTCCTTACGATATGGATCGCGGACGTATTGTTTTCCGCGAACGTTGATTTTGAGTCTTGCGTTCCCGTATTTTTGAGGGGGAACGCGGAGACGTTTGACGCGTGGCGCTACGCGTTTTGTTGGACTTTCCTGTTCCTGTCGGTCGCCGAAAGACCTCGAGGACGGGATTTTTTTTTCTGGGCTTGGCTCTTTTTTCTTTTGCGCGCGTTCTTTTGCGTTTGGCGTTCTGCTGATCGTCGCCTGCTTGAAACGCTATTGACGATTATTTCGTCTTTGTTTATTCTTATGAAGCCCTCGTGTTTGGGGGACAATTCGTAAGAGAGAGAACGAGAACGACAATGCGCGTTTTTACGACAATTTTGCTGATATTAACGGTCTTTGCCGCCGTCGGTTGCACCAACAAGACTCCGCAAGATCCTTTTCAAGAGCAACAACGAAAAGTGTTGATGAACAAGGGACGCTTGGTTCAAGACTTAGCGCGTCCGGCAAACGTTCACGCCGCGAAAATCGAAGGCGTCGCGTTAGTTCGCGGACTGCAAGGGACTGGCGCGGACGAGCCGCCTTCGACTTATCAACAAATTCTGTTGCAAGACATGTTGCGCGACGACAATTTGAAACGCACGGCAAAATCTCAAATCGCGTCGTTTAATACGGCGATCGGCTTAATGGAAGCCGTCGTTCCGCCGGGCGCGCGCAAGGGCGATCGTTTGGACGTCTCGATTAAGTTTTTGCCGACGTCTGAAGCTACTAGCATTCAAAACGGATATGTTGAAAACGGAGAATTGTATCAGTATATGGCGACTGATATTATTCGAAGAGGCTATACGCTCGGAAGGGTGAACGGATATGTTGCTCTCGATCCCGATCTCGTAGAAAAAAAGAGTCCCGTCGCGTATAAACAAGGGAAGATTATCGGAGGCGCCGTCGTCGCTCGTTCGCGTCCTATTTGGTTGGAACTTAAAGAGGATCAAGGTTCGATCGGTATCGCGCAACGTCTTGAAGACGTCGTCAACAAGCGATTCAGTTACACAAAAGCGGGCTATGCGGGCAAGTACAAAGTCGCGGAGGCGAAGTCCGGCGCCACGCGTATCAATTTGGAAGTGCCCGAAGAATATCGCGACAACGTGATTCGATACGTCAACGTTGTGTGCGCTATTTCTTTTTACGAAACTGCCGACGAGCTTAATGATCGAATCGACCGTTTGTCTGAGGAATTGTTGGTTCCCGAAACCTCGGAATTTGCCGCCGTGCAACTGGAAGCGATCGGACCGAGCAACGCGAAAGTCGTCGACGCGATTAAACGAGGTATGAAGAGTTCTAACGAAGCCGTTCGTTTTAATTCCGCAATCACCTCTTCTTATTTTAACATTCGCTCCGAACGACGCCAAACCGCGCAAATCCTTGCCGAATTTGCGCGCGACAACGCAACGTACAGACCCGCGTCCCTTGCGACGCTTGGCGTTTGTATGAAAACGTCCTTTGACGTCGACGAAGAATTGCGAAAACTTCTCGGCGCCGACAATATTGAGACGCGATACGGCGCTTTTCGCGCCTTGTGGACGCGTAATCCGAGCGATTATATGATCCAAGGGGAGAATTTAAACGATCAGTTCAGTTTTCATTGTTTGAATTGCGGAGGAGCGCCCTACGTTCACATTACGCAGAGCGACCGTCCCGAGATTGTTTTATTTAATGCGGACGCTATTTATCTACGCGGAGCCGTCGACGTCGAGGCGAACCCGCGTTTAACGATTCGGAGCGAAGAGGACGGAATTATCGTTAAAAAATACGAGGCGTCCGACGGAGTCGACGAACAGCGTCGCGTCGGATATAAAGTTAGCGACGTTATACGCGCGATCGTCGAAATTGGCGGAACTTATCCCGACGTCGTTTCTTTCTTGACGCAAGCGAAGAATAGAAAACTTATTTTTGCCGAAGGTTCGACGGGCGAATCGGGCGAGTGTCCTCTTGCGATCGACGCGCTGCCCGGTTCGAAGGCTTCGCATTTCAAAAAAATACGCGACGTCGAAGCGATCGCCAAGCGTGAAGAAGCGCGAGAAAAAGCGGAACGCGCGTCGGAGAAAAAAGGCTTTAAATCAATGTTGAGCGGTTGGTTTGGCAAGAAAGACTCCGAAAAGTCTGAAGAATTTAATTTAGACGAATTTGAAGAGGCGAACGCCGAAGCGGAAGGAAAAGAATCCGAGAAGGACGAAGAATCTGATTCCAGTAAAGCTGGAGAATTTAGCGACGAAGAGGAATGATTTTCTTTCGTTAGGAGTCGTCGCCGCGCTTGTCGGTAGAAGAGCCGAATGAAGCGCGGCGTTTTTATTCTTTAATTGAACGGTAAAACGTCAAGCGACAAAAGAACCGCAACGCCGATGAACGTCGACTTCGTAAACGTAGCTTATAAATTCGTAAACGTAGCTTACAAACGTGAGATTGCGTTGCTTTTTGCAAACCGCAAGAAACAAAAAAACGCAAGAAACAAAAAAAGCGCAAGAAACAAAAAAACCGCTCGATAAGAGCGGCTCTTGAAAGAGGCGTCGATCGGATTCGAACCGATAAATTGCGGATTTGCAATCCGCTGCCTTAGCCGTTTGGCTACGACGCCTTGAACGTTACGGGCATAATGATAACCGACTATGGACTTTTGACAAGAGGCTTTTTTTATTTTTTTGTTTTTTTATCGACGGCGTATTTTTTGCCCGGCGCTCGACATTAACTCAATTTTGCCCGAGAGTTTTTACTCTGCGTTTCACGGCGTCAATGACGCAACTTGGCAGAAAAGAGGATAGATTGCCTTCTCCGTCGGAGACGGCGATTTCTTTGATTAGCGAACTTGAAACGTGCGCCAGTTCGCCGTCCGCAATTAAGAACAACGTTTCGACGTCCGGCTCGAGACGACGATTGGCCATCATCATCGTCAATTCTGCGGGAATGTCGGTAAGAGGACGAACGCCGCGTATGATGACGCGCGCGCCGAGTCGTTTGGCAAATCGCACGGTTAGACCTTGATACGTCGTCGTTTCAACGTTTGTCAAGCCGCGTTCCGCGACGGAACGACGGATCAATTCGCAACGTTCTTCCGTCGAAAACCAAGGTTTTTTTTCCGGATTAATCCCGACGGCGACAATTAGCTTGTCGAAGAGACGGCTTGCGCGTTCGACGACGTTCAAATGACCGAGCGTAATTGGATCGAATGCGCCGGGATAAACGGCAAGAGGACTGGAACCCACGTCTTCTCCTTTGAAAGTTGAGGGAAAAATAAGCGGAGCGCGTCGAATCGGTTGACGATAAGCTCGCTCTTGTTACAATTATAGCGACGTTTTGTTTTTTCCTAGCGCCCCGAAGACGTCTTGACGCGTTAGTTGGGAATTTTATAGGCGACCTCGCGTCAAAAGGATTATTTTTTAGAAAAGCGCGTTTTTTGCGTTCGGTTTGTCGATTAGAGACAAACTGGATAATGTTTGACGCTCTACGACGGAGCATGCGTTTGTCGTAGAGCTAAGCGCGTTTGGTTTATACGTCGTTTCTTTTGAAAACGTCCGTCGAGCAAGTAGTATGAGCACCGAACAACGTTACGACCCGAGTATGGTGGAGCAGACGAAGCAACAGATTCGCGGTCTGGTCAATGAAATCGCGCAAATCTCGCGTTCCGACGTCGCTCCCGACGTCTTTCAATCCGAGTTTATGACGCGCGTCGTGAGAGCTTTAGGCGCGGTTGGCGGCGCCGTTTGGACGACGGACGATTCGGGAAGGCTGACGCTTGGATACCAAGTCAATCTTCGCGAGGCAAAATTACACGAAGACGAAGAAGCGAACAAGAGACACTCGATTCTTCTTTACAACGCGTTGCGTTCTCCGGATCCGGAAGTCAATATGTTGGCGCCTCCTCATTCCGGCGGCGAGAATCCAAACGACGGCGGTAATCCGACGGATTTCTTGGTCATTTTGGGCGTGATTCAAACGGAGCTTGAAAAAGTCGGGATCGTCGAAGTTTTTCAGCGCGCCGATTCCAATCCTGCGACGCAACAGGGATTCCTGCAATTTGTTCGTCAGGTGACGCGTTACGCCACCGAATACTACAAAAATCGTCAACTCAAGAACTTTAGCGATCGCCAGAGTTTATGGACGCAACTTGAAGATTTCACGCGCAACATTCATAAGACGCTCGATCTCAAAGAGACGCTTTACACCGTCGCGAACGAGAGTCGACGTTTGATCGGTTGCGACCGCGTGTCGTTGGCGGTTTGTCGCGGAGGACGCGCGCGGATCGAAGCGGTTAGCGGTCAAGATATGGTCGACAAGCGTTCGGAAACGGTGAAATTGCTTGGCGACTTGGCGAACGCCGTCGTCAAAGCGAAGGAACCGATGACATATTCGGGCGATTCTTCCCATCTTGCGCCCCAAGTGGAAAAAGCCGTCGAAGAATACGTCGACGCGTCCCACACGAAAACGATCGCGGTCTATCCCCTTGTCGCGCATACGGTCGACGAGAAAGACTACGACGAAACGGAACACGACAAACTTGTCGTTCCGCCCCCGTTTGGCGCGATTATTGTCGAACAGATCGAGGAAGCGAGTATTTCGGAACACGTGATGAAACGCGTCGAGATCGTCGTCGAACACGCGCGCGTCGCGGTTGGCAACGCGATCGATCATAATTCGATTTTCTTGGCGCCCTTGTGGCAGGCGATCGGAAAATCAAAAGTTCTGGTAACGGCGCGAATGCTTCCCAAAACGATAGCGGTCGGACTCGGCGTATTGGGGCTTATCGCCGCGCTTATTTTTGTTCCGTGGAACTTTAATTTGCATTGCGACGGAACCCTTGAGCCAATCACGCGGCGCAATATTTTCGCGCGAGAATCTGGAAAAATTGACGAGGTTAAAGTCAGGCACGGCGACGTCGTGAAGGAAGGGGACGTTTTGCTCGTCCTCTCAAACAACGAACTTGAAGCCGAATGGCAGAAGAACGAAGGGGAATTGAACGAGGTTTCCGAGCAGATATTCGCCCTTACCGAAGCCGTCCACCAAGCGAAAGACGCCGAGCGAATCAAAGTTTCAGGACAACTGGAACAGTATAAAGAACGACGCAAGACGCTGAGAATTCAGAAAAGTATTCTGCAGACTAGACGCGACGATTTAACGGTGCGTTCGCCCCTCAACGGGACTGTTATGACTTTCGACCTGTTGAACAAACTGGAAGGAAGACCCGTTCAACCCGGTCAGATTCTAATGGAAATCGCTCGTCCTGAAGACGGGTTGCAGTTAGAATTAAACATGCCGGAAAAAAGAATGGGCAAGTTGGTCGATTATCGAAGGGCGCAAGACGAACTCATTGAGAAGAATCGCAAGGAGGGCGGAGAAGACCTTGTCGGTTTTAATATGAAGGCGAAGTTCGTTATGATGGTCGACCCGTCGAAAAATTACGACGCCACGCTTAGAGAAGAACATAACAGAGCCGAGAATCGAGGAACGGAGGAGACTACCGTTCAGATTATCGCCTCGATCGACGATCCCGGCGCTTTGCCGGAGGGAACGCGCGCCGGAGCGGGCGTTTCCGCTAAAGTGTACTGCGGCAAGCGTTCCTTGGGATACGTTTGTTTTAACGAGATGATCGCGTTTCTCCAGAAGACCGTGTTCTTCTGGTTTGAGTAATGCGCAAACAGGTTCCTAAAATGCCGCGCGACTCGTCGACGGCGCAACCTTGACGATCGAGGCGCGTTGCGGCCAATACGACTATAGGACGAATACTAATGACAAAGAAACACGATCGATTTACGAGAACCTTTCTCGCCGGTTCGTTGATTGCGCTCGGCTTTGCTTGTTTGGGCGTCGCGCAGGATTATGAAAGCGCCGTGATGGGACGGCTCGAACCGAACGAGTCCGCATATGACAAGGAAGACGCAAGTCCGGCGCGAACGTCGTTTTCAACGCTTGTCGACGACGATTTAGACGATTTAACGCCGTCGGTAGGCGAAGCCTTGGCGTCCGTTTCTACGAGGAACGCCGACGGAAGTATCGTCGTTCATAACGCGAAAGTTGAAATACCCAAAGGCGAAGGGTTCGAAGCGAATATCAGCGCGAACGGACAAGGGCTACTCGTTGAATTGGGGCTTTGCGAGGTGGGCGCGAACGGCGAAGTCGTCGTCGGCGAAGACGGTTCTTCCAAGCGCAAAACGTTAAAGCGAGGCTTGGTCGTTCGCAAAGGGGACGTGTTGGGCAAGCAACAAGACGACGAACTCGTTCAAGAGCGAATCGTCGCGACGCAAGAGTTGTTAGTCGCGCGTAAAGAAGCGGAAAAGACTCTTGAAGTCGAAGTCGCAGAAGCCGCCGCGCGCGTCGCTCAAGCCTCCTATAAAAGAGCCGACGCCTTAAATAAAACGATGCCCGGTTCCGTGTCGCCCGAGGAAGTTCAAGAAAAATATTACGACTGGATTCGCGCGACGAAATCGATCGAAAAAGCGAAGTACGATCTTGAAGTCAATCAGGAGAAAGTCAAAGTGAGCGAGGCGCGAGTCAACGCCGCCGACGTTCAAATTCGCAATAGGAAGTTCCGTTCGCCTATCGACGGGATTATCGACGACGTGTTCCAAAACGAGGGGCAATGGTTGCGCGAGGGCGATCAAATTCTTCGCATTATCAGACTGGATAAAGTGCAAGTGTCCGGAGCGATTAGCGCCGAAGAGTACGCGCCCGAAGACGTCGACGGTAAGAAAGTCGTCGTTTCCGCGCGTCGACCAGGTATGGAACCGCAAGAACTTAATGGGAAAATTGTTTACGTTCGTCAGGTCGTCGAGTCTGGACATTACTATTTTTACGCGGAGGTCGACAACAAAACGACCGGCGCGGGGTATTGGCTTTTGAATCCCGGTTCGCTCGTCACGATCACTATTCTCAACGAAAAGGCGCGATAATTGTAAGAAGCGCGTTTCGTTGAACGGGAATTTCAAATCGGAGCCGCTTGACTAGTGCGCAAGCGGCATAGTATTAACGGTAAAGGGAAAAAGATGGCGTCGTTGGCCGACAGCTTGGTTTCAAGCGCGGAACGCGTTTTATCGGTCTATGCGCGAACCGATTTAGAAGCCAGTCGCGCGACCTATCTCGGACGTTCTTATTGGATCGTTAAAGACCCTATCGGGTCGAAGTATTATCGCTTTCAGGACGAAGAATATTACATTCTAAAATCTCTTGACGGAACAAAATCGCTCGACGTTATCAAAGAAGACTTTGAGGCGCAGTTTCCTCCTCAAAAAATTACGCTCGAAGAGATACAAAGTTTTGTCGGACAACTGCATCAGTGCAGTTTGATCGTCGTTAGCGTTCCTGATCAAGGACACGAACTCTTAAAGCGTCGTAAGAAGCGCCGACGTCAGGAGCTTCTTGCGGCGTCGACCAATATTCTGGCGATTCGATTCAAAGGCGTCGATCCCAACCGATTCTTTGACGCCGTAGTTCCCTATGTTCGGTGGTGTTTTCACCCAATTACGCTTTGGTGCTGTCTGTTACTGATGGCGTCGGCGCTTTTGCTTATTGGGATCGAATTCGACCATTTCCGTTCCAAACTGCCGGAATTTCAGCAGTTCTTTGGACCGGGCAATCTGCTTATGCTCAGCGCGACGCTTTTCTTTACGAAAGTGTTGCACGAATTTGGGCACGGGTTCTCTTGCAAAGTACTAGGAGGCGAATGCCACGAACTGGGCGTAATGATCCTCGTGTTGACGCCCTGCTTATATTGCAACGTTTCCGACTCGTGGATGTTGCCTAACAAATGGAAACGCGCGGGCATAGGCGTCGCGGGCGTTTTCGTCGAATGCACGCTTGCGTCGATTTGTACGTTCATTTGGTGGTTTACCAACGAGAATATGTTGCACTATTTGTGCTTGAATATTATGTTCATCTCGTCGGTCAGCACGATTATTTTCAATATTAACCCGTTGTTGCGTTACGACGGTTATTATATCCTAGCGGATATTTTGGAGATTCCAAACTTACGTCAAAAAGCGACTAAAGTAATGTCGCAAAAAGCGCAAGAGTGGTTTCTTGGAATGGAGACGCAAGAAGATCCCTTTTTGCCAAAACGTAATCAGTTTTGGTTTGCCGCCTATACGGTAGCCGCCGTGTGTTATCGCTGGGTCGTTATGGCGTCGATTTTGTTCTTCGTATATCGTTTCTTTGATTCATACGGCTTAAAAGTCGTCGCGCAAGGTATCGCGGCTATGTCCCTGTACGGACTGTTGGTTATGCCGCTTTGGAAAATTGGTAAGTTTTTTTGGGTGCCGGGGCGAATTCATAAAGTGAAAAAATCTCATTTTTATCCGTCTTTAGCCGGACTTTTGGCGTTAATTGGCGTTTTTGTCTTCGTTCCGTTTCCATACTCCATTTACGCGCCGGCCGTGTTGGAATTACGACAAAACGACGCTTCGACTTCGAACGTGCTTGCTCCTAAATCGGGGGGCGTTTTAGCGAAAATTTGCGTGAAAGAAGGCGAATATGTTCATGCCGGTCAAGAGTTGGTCGTCTTGAAGAATCCGCAACTTTTTTCTGAATTAAACGCGTTGCAAGGCGAGTTGCACGAAACGGAACGCGATTTACAAGCGAATGAGCAACTAGGAAACGATCAAGAGGCCGTCGCGCGCAAACAGGAAGATTTGGCAAAAATTGAGGGGCTAAAAAGAGCGATCGACGCCTTGCGCGAGGAATGTATGAGACTGACGATTACCGCGCCTATTTCCGGCGTCGTCGTTTCCCCGTATTGGCGTATGGATCGAACGACCAAGTTTCAAGACGATTCGTCCGAATTGACGCAATGGGACGGAACGCCCTTGTTGCAACGTAATTTGTTTACGACGATCGAACCGGGCGTCGAAATATGCAGTATCGGCGATATTAAGCGTCTCGAGGCGGTAATCGTCGTCGATCAATCGAAGATTAATTTCATTCAGCCTGGGCAATCCGTCAAGTTGAAGTTGACCGAGCGCCCCGAAGAGACGTACTTTGCCGAAGTCAAAGAAGCTCTTGACGTCGAAAATAAGCGAATGGAAGAAGTCCCGTACCAACTTTCGGCAAAGGGCGGCGGTCCTGTTGCGACGGAAACGGGCGAAGGAGGCGTTGAACGTCCTCAAAGCGCTTCGTTCCGCGTGCGCGTCGATTTTGACAACGGCGACGAGTTGATACGCGTCGGTATGACCGCCAAAGCGAAGATCAAAGCGACTCCGCAAACGCTCTCGCAGCGATTAATGAGGCTTATTCGCGAGGTATTTAACTTTAAACTGTAAGTCCCGAGGCGCAAGGACGCCCCTAAGCGTTCGTAAAAAAGCCGCGACGTTTTTAGCGTCGCGGCTCTTTTTTTACTTTTTATCGATCAAAAAAACGTCGATTTGTTATTTCAATATTCCTTACCCTTGAAATTTTCCAGGCGCCGCCATAAGTCCGAAAGGATTTTTCCGTCTTTCGGAAGGAAAAACTCAAAGGTCGGTAGTAAAGAATTCAAAGCCCGTGAAATAAGCGGCTTCCCAACTCCAACCGTTCGGCTGATTGACCAATTCGATACAAATTTTCTTACCCGCGTATATGGATAGATCGATTTCAACGGGAAGCCAGCCGTCGGATTTGATCGTTTCTTGCGAAACCGCTTGCTGGACGACGACTTTTCCGTCTATCTTGACGATCAAATCAAAATCGCCGGTCTGATCGCCCGACTGATGATTGGAGACAAAAAAACGAAAGGTTGAGTTTGGCTCGACGGTCAACGTTTTCGACAGAACCGCGCCGACTTCTCGATTTTCGGGATGCGTCATAAAAACGTTCTCGCGACCGCGATATTTGGCGCGAAAACCTGGCGTCATATCGGGTCCCATATGCGACGCGCGGAATCCGAGGAAATACATATCGAGCGATTCTTCCGCCGTATACGAACGGAACTTCAACAGTTTTAGTTCTTCTTCGTTGTATTTCGCGTTTTCGCCTTCTTCGGGCGCGTCGGTCGGCGCGGCGCACGACGTCAATTTGCTCTGAACGACTTGCGTCTTCGGAATATAGAAATAACGTTCGCCGTTCTCTTCGCGAACAAAGCCGCCCTCTTTTTCGATCGCTTGAGTCGCGAGTTTTTCGCAGACGTCAAGCAACGCGGGGAAATTGTACGCCGTATGACTGAAAACGCCCGTTTCGTCCAATTTTTCCGAGAATCGCGCGGGCAGGGCGCTAAAGCCTAACGTCGTGAAGAGAACGCCCGCCGAACTTGAAGGATTGCAGTCGGAATCTTGACCGCAACGCGTCGAAAGAATAATCGTCTTGTCTAAATCGCCTTCGCCGTAAAGAAGACCGACAAGAACGTAGGCGCCGTTAATTTTAACGTCGATATTGAAATCGCCGTCTGTGCCGGAACAGGACCAACGGCGATAGTTCGGATTATTTTGATATTTTTCGTTGATTTTGTTCCAGCAAGCCTCCCAATCGTTCGGGAATTCTTCTTTCCATTGCAACATATCGCGAACCATCTCGGCGTACTGCGACTCCGCAGGGATCGCTTCCAGCGCTTTTTTAACAATTTTCACGACGTCCGTTTCAAAGAACGCTTCCGCGTACATTGCGCCGATAAATTGACCCGCGTACATACCGTCGCCGTAGTTCATTAGGCGACCGAACTTTTCGCCCATACGAATCGCGTTGTTCGGAAGACCTGGAGAAATGAGTCCGGAATAATCCGCTTCGATTTGATAATCGATGTCGTCCGCGCACTTGTTGAATTCTGGACGGCTCGAATTGGGGGGCGCTATTCCGCAACGCAAATTCGTTCGACCGCAAACGTTCGCGTGCCAAAGGGGATACTCGCTGTTTGCGAAGTCGATTCCGGCTTGGCGAATCGAAACGTCGAGTCCGTATTCTTCCATTGCGCGCAGAAACGTCATTTCGACGTAAAGATCGTCTTGCCCGAACGCGTTGTTGATCATCTCGGGCGACCATTTCGGCATATCCGCTTCGGGCATAATTTTATTGCAGAAGCGAAATTCGGTCGGCGCGCCCCAACAGACGCCCGCGATTTGCCCGATCCAGCCTCCCTTCATTTTATCTCGGTACTCGACGACGGAAATTTTCCGATAATCCTTTCCGTCGACAACGACGTCTTCGCCGCGCGCGACCGGCGCTAGCGAAGCGAGGAACAATAACGACGCGACGATGAACGTCGACCTTTGGCGTTTCATAGATTCGCTCCTTTCGTGAAAATTCGACTTGTCGATTTCGCAAAACGCGACTTCGACGCAGTCGACGATTATTTTTTACAGTCTTCGATAATTTGCTCCCAACGCGCTTTTCTTTCGGGATCGGTAGGATCGGAACGCGTCAGCCAAAGAACGCGCGTCATTTTTTCCGCCTGTTCGACTTTGCCAAGTCGACAATAGAGTTTGACGCATTCTTCCTTAGCGTCCCACCAGTCGCGCGACTCCAATTTAACCGCGTCGGCGACGTCGCTCCAGTACCCTAGCGCGCGTTCCAACGTTTTCGGCTCGTTTCGCGACGACAATAATTTTCCAAGTCCGCGAAGCGCCGCGACGTTGTTTTTTTTCTTGTTGAGCAGGCGCGCGTAGAGGTTCAACGCGTCTTGCGCTTTTCCGGCTAGGCGCGACGCGTCGGCGCGAAGTAGCGTCTCGCGTTCCGATTCCGAAGTCTTTTTGGCGCCGTCGAGCGCGCGTAAAACAAAAAGCGCCAAGGCGCCGCGCGTTTCTGCGGAAGACGTTTCCGCAAAGTTCGCCAGACGTTCAAGCGCGTCCAATTTGGCGTTCGGATTGTCGGAATCGAACGTTTCTAACAGCGCCAATATTTCTTCCGGCGTTTTCGTTTCGAGTCCTAGCGAGAGTCGAAACGAACGAATCGTCGCCGACGTCGCCGCTTGTTTTACCGAATTAGAACCAGCGACGATCGCGTTTTCCCAACGATCGAGCGTTTCTTCCAGCGCCTTGTCGCGCAAGTCAAGGTCTTGGGAAAATTCAAACGTCGTTTCGAAATACGCCGTCAAAATTAAGGAGTCGGCGTCCGTCAAATTTTCAAATTGCGACGATCGAAGCAAGTCGGCAAGATTCCGCGCGCCTTCCGCAAAACTTAGGCGCGCGAGGAACCGCGCGAGCGCCTCGCGAATCGCGCCGACGCGATCTTGCGCCGATTCGACTCGCGCGCGAACGACGCGCCGTTCTAATTGCAGCGCGTCCGCAAAAACTCCCGAATCCGTCGGAACGCAAGTAAGCGCGAAAAAAGCGTCGTCGTCGCGCTTCAAACTAATCGCGCGTCTAGCGACGTCGAGCGCAAACGTTCCTATTTTCGACGCGTTGGGAAAAAGACGCAAATACTCGAGGCGCGATTCGTAGACGTCGCGCCCTAATTTCTCGCCGTAATCGAGCGCCAGCAAAAAGAACGACGGCGCCAATTCGTCGTCGGGGCGTTCGCGCGCAAGGCGTTCAAACCGCGTTTGCGCGTCCTCTTGCCAAACGCGCGGATTCGAGTCGCCAAGCGCGCCGTCCTTATATAGCTCGTCGCGACAAATCTTGTCGACGAGCGCGGCGGCGGAACAAGAAAGACGAAACGCGTCGTCGAACGCGCCGGATTCCGACGCTTCCTTTGCGGCGCGATCATAACCGTCGAGCGCCTCGCGCCAATTTGCGCGTCGGTAGGCGTCTTCCGCGACCTCGGCGGTAGTCGACCAGTCGTCGTCGACTTGACTTGCCGCAGACGCGATTAAAGAGGCGCGCGAACGCCAATAATTCGAGCAAAGACGATTCGACGCCGAACGCGCCTCTTGAATTAACGCTTTTTTCGTCGGCAAATTAGAGACGCCCGACGCGTCTTCAATATCCGACGCCTCGAGCGCCGCGTTCCAAAACGCTTCCGCGCGCGCGGATTCCAACGATTCAAACGGATCGTCGAAAACGTCGACAAAGCGCAAGAGATTCTCGCGCGTCGCGTCGTTTTTAAGTTTGTCTTCGACCGCAAGGCGAACGGCTTCGTCGACCTTGCCTTCCGCCGTCAAGAGCCGAAGTTGCTCGGCGACAAGCGCGACTTCAAATTCGACGGGCGGCTCGTCGAGCGTCAGAAGCGTTTTATACGTCTCTTCGAGTCGTTTCGACGCCAAGTCGAAATCGCCCGAAGTCCAAGCCGACTCGATCAACAGCGCTCGCGCGAAAAAATAATAGGCGTCGCGCGCTTCAGACGACGCGTCCGCCAGCGCCGACGCGAATTTTTCCGTCGTTTCGAAACGGGACGAATCGGAACGACGCGCAAGCGACGTCTTGGCGCTCCAATAGAGAAAAGCGCGCGCCGAGTCGGCGGGCAAGCTCAATATTCGCGCCTTGCAAAGTTCGAAAGACTCGTCCAAATAAGCTTCGTCGGTTTTGTTTTCGTGGGCGTCTTCCGTTTCCTCTTCCGCCAGCGCGCCAAGCGCGTAATAAGCGCGAACAAACGCCAATGCGAGCGCGTCGTCGGAGTCGTCGTCGCGACAAAGCGCGCGTAGCGTTTCCAGACGTTTCGCAACGTCGGCGCGTCCCGAGGCGTCGAGCAAACGCCCGCTTTCGAGCGCGGCGCGAATCGCGACTTGTACGAACCGAGCGCGCGACGACGCTTCGATTTCGGGAACGCGAGGCTCGACAAGCGCCAGTTCCTCGTTCGCCAATTCGACAAGTCCGATATCTAACAAACCTTCGATAAAATCCAAATCGATCGCGAACGAATCGGCGAATTCTACCGAACGCCAAGCAACGCGGGTCGTTTCGCACCCCTCGACGAGCGATACGAACGAAACGATGAAAACCAGTAAAACCGGGCAAAACTGAGGAACGCGCATAATCGAAAAACTCCCTATCGACGCGAACGTCAAACGAACGCGTCGATTATAATCTTAACGCGGTCTATTTGCAACTGATTTCTTAAAAAACGTTCGTTTTGAACGCGCGTTGAGATTTTTATACTCCTTGCCTTTGAGTTTTTCCACCCAAAATACGGAACCCCCGTTCGAACTCGCGGCGGCTTTTAGAAAGTTTCAAGGGTAAGGAGCGTATTGACGCAAAGAAAGCGTCGTTTTTACAGTCGGCGTTATTGTATTTTTTTTTTTTCTTATAGAATTTATCGCGCTAAGGGCTTTTTCCACGTATTGCGACTAATAGAGGTCTTGGGTTACGTAGTTGAAGAACGACATTCCTCCGTTGATAGACAGTTGTTGTTATTGTTTTGCCGATTTTGCGCGACGCAAGTAAAAAGTCGGCGAAAAAACTCGCTTTTTTCAACGAATTAATCAGATTGCGTGAACGCCAAACGGACGCGCGGCGTTTGTTGTCGTCGACGACGTTAAACGTGAGGCGTTTGAAGACGCCGTAGGATTTTGCACGTCAAATCGTCGACGCTTGTTTCAAGATTCGGCGTTTTCGCCGCAGGAGGGGATTGTTATGTTGTGGAAACTCAAAAAATCGCGTCGTTTCGACGTCGCGACTACGTTAAAGTTGGGGGTGGAGGCGCTTGAGGAACGACAATTGTTAACCGCCGTCGACTGGAACGTCCCGACGACCGAACAAGTTCCCTACGGTCCAGAATATTGCGCGACGTTTGCGAGTCGATACGAACGATCGATCGATTTGACGAACATACAAAACGACGTCGCGCCGATCCTTACGACGGCTTCAAACGAGTGGACTGTAAATTCGCTCGAAGCCGAAGGCGAGGGAACTCTTCGTTGGGCGATCCTTCAAGCTGACGATAGCGGCGGGGGAACGATAAAATTTGCGGACGGTCTAAACGGGGGTGCGATTTACCTTGGCGCGACGGGCGAACTCGAGATTGAGCGTTCTTTAACGATAGACGCTTCCAATCTTTCTGACGGAATTACGATCAGCGCGGCGAGTGGCGCAAACGAAGCCTACGGAACCCATCGCGTTTTTAATATTAGCGGCTCCGGCGCCGATACGACGAAGGTTGAAATGATCGGCGTAACGATAAAGGACGGTTGGAACGACGAGACCGGCGGCGGGATTTGCGTAACGAACGCAAATTTGACGTTGACAAACTCGCGCGTCGAAAATAATTGCGTCGAGAGCGATTCTTACGCGAATGGCGGCGGAATTTACGCGGAGAAATCGGAGTTGACGTTGACGAATTCGACGATAGCCGGTAATTCCGCAACAGGCGGGTACTGTCCTTGCGGCGGCGGCGTTTATGCGACGAGTTCAACGGTAACGTTGACGAGTTCGACGATCACGGGAAATTCCGTTTCCAAGGGTCCGTATGGAGGCGACGGGGGAGGAATTTACGGATTTTATTCTACGACGATAAATTTGGTAAGTTCGGCGATCTTTGGCAATACCGCCTATAGCGGCGGCGGGATTTGCATACAACAAGCCGAAGCGAACTTGACGAACGCGACGGTCGCGGGCAATTCCGTAGCCTACGTCGGCGGCGGGATTTGCGTGCAGTATGGAGGGAGCGCGACGTTAAAGAACTCGATCATAACGGAGAATTACGCTTCTTATGGCGACGCTGACGTTAGCGGAAGTTACTCTGGTCAAAACAATATGATAGGCGTCGATCCTTC
>JAZRWW010000083.1:0-1698 GCA_045599865.1 Thermoguttaceae bacterium | reverse complement strand
CGAGTTTATCGGAAGAATTGGCTTTTGAAGGTTCTGCGAAAAACATACGAACATTCAAACGACGCGTCGACTGTAAAAAACAAAAATTCCTTTGCGCAACGTCAAGCGAACCGCCGATCCGCCCGTCGTTGACGGACGGCTTGTCGCGCGCCGCTTGCGCGGCGAGTCTTGCGCGTCGTTTTTCCGTGAACGCTTACTTTTCTTAAATGGATACGTTTTCTACGAATAGATTTTGTCGATAAGCGTTGAAAAAAACAAATAGAATCATAACGGGTGATTGTATTTTTTTTTTTTCTTATAGAATAGCCCGCGCGCTTGGTCTAGTTTCCGCGCGCTACGACGTTTTGTCGACTCGACCGTTATTATTGAAGCCAAGGCAAAAGGGCGCTTGCGTTCTTTGTAGCTTGATTACTGGTTTTATCGTTTTTGTCGGCGTCGAGTCGTTGTTTTCGTCGTAAAAAATGGGAAACGCTTTTTTAACGTTGCGGACGTTAATCGTAAGGCGTTTAAATTTCAATAGAATCGATTTGTCGAACTTTTGCGCGTCGTTCTTATAATGATAGGAACGGCGACGGACGGTTCTTCGCGCCGCAAACGCGAGAACGTCGGAAGGGTCGACAAACTCGCGCCGTTTAAAGGGAACGTTATGTTGAGACATACTAAGAAGTCGCGTCGATCTGCCGAGACGCGCGCCTTGAAATTGAGATTGGAATCGCTTGAAGAACGACAATTATTGACCGCCGTCGGGTGGGAAGCCGCCGCGACAAGCGAGCAAGTCCCTTATGGTCCAGAATTTTGCGTCGTTTGCGACGAACGTTGCGAGCCTGCGATTGACTTGACCGCTATGCAAAACGAATCCGCGTCGCCTCTTGATCTTGCCGAAAGTTATTCCATCCTGAAAACGACCGAGGATAAATCGTTTTTAACGGTGACTTCGACTGAAGATTCAGATACGCCCGGAACCTTGCGTTATGCGATTGCGAACGCCGCCGAGGGCGACGCGATTACTTTTGCCGACAATCTAAAAGATCAAACGATTACGTTGACGCAAGGCGAATTGAAGATCGAGAAAGTCCTGACGATCGACGCGTCGTCGCTTTATGACGAGGCGACGAACACGCCGGGAATCACGATCGACGCAGGTGGAAAATCTCGCGTCGCATATATTTCGGCAGGCACGACGGACGCGCCCGTTCTTTTCAATGGGTTGACGCTTCAAAACGGATATGCGGAACAAGGCGGCGGCGTTTACGTCGGCGAGAATGGCGCTTTTACTTCGACGAACTCGATGATCGCCGACAATTCTGCGTCGTTCGGCGGCGGCGGCGTTTGCGTCTACCGCCGTGGCGCTTTTACTTCGACGAACACGATGATCTCCGGTAATTCTGCGTCGTCCGGCGGCGGCGTGTACGTCTACAATCGTGGCGCTTTTACTTCGACGAACACGATGATCGCCGACAATTCTGCGTCGTTCGGCGGCGGCGTTTACGTCGACTATGGAGCTTTTACGTCGACGAACTCGACGATCGACGGCAATTCTGCGTCGTCCGGCGGCGGCGTTTACGTCGACTGGGATAGCGTTTTTACGTCGACGAACTCTACGATCTCCGGCAATTCTGCGTCGTCCTTAGGCGGCGGCGTTTACGTCGTCGAGGAAGGCGTTTTTACGTCGACGAACTCGACGATCGACGGCAATTC
>JAZRWW010000082.1:0-7597 GCA_045599865.1 Thermoguttaceae bacterium | reverse complement strand
GTTGCGCTTCTTTTAGTCGCGCCCCCTCACGGGGCGTGTGGATTGAAACGACGGATCGGATTCGTTCGAAAATCAGTTTTAACGTCGCGCCCCCTCACGGGGCGTGTGGATTGAAACTGAAGTCCTCCGATTCGAAAAACGCCTGACGCGCGTCGCGCCCCCTCACGGGGCGTGTGGATTGAAACGCGCGAGGTTTTCCTTTTGCGTCCCCAACGCGGGGTGCGCGTCAATTCGTTTCAATCCACACGCCCCGCGAAGGGGCGCGACATTTTATAACACATTTGCTCTTGACAACGCCGTAGTTTCAATCCACACGCCCCGCGAAGGGGCGCGACAGTACGTTTATTTTACACGTAATTTCACGAGTATTCAAGCCTATTTTCCGCGAAACTCACGAAAAATCTGAAAAAAAAGTCAATTTCAAGCGTAGAACGTTTCCTAAACCCTTATTTTTCATATTATACATATTCCGCGAACCTTCTAGGAATCCGACGTCAGCTTATGGTTCGCGCCGCTAGTTTCAGCCTTAGATCATTAAAAAACCTTCCGGGTCGTAAGTTCTATCGACTCCGTAAGACTCGACCTTTCTTTTCCAATTTTTCCCCAGAAAGTAATAGCGTAACGAGTCCTTCGTCGGGTCGATTTCCGCTTCTAATTGCGCTTTGAGCGCGATCCACTTGGCGTAGTCTATCAAAATTTCAAAAACGGAGTTCTGGACGCGTTGACCGTAATTAACGCACAACTTAGCGACGCGTCTCAGCCTTTTCTGCCCTTCTTTTGTTTCCGTGTTTACGTCATATGCGACGACAACGACCATTTTACGCCCTTTCGTATCTTGGGTAATTCGAATATTATTTCATCAACATAGGCGGATACGCGTCTAGATCTCCCCGAAGTCTTCGCGCGAGTAATTGCGCTTGGACAAACGGAAAGAGCCCTATTTCAGCTTTCTCTTCAGTAAAAGGATGAGTCGCTTCCGACATATTCTTTTCCTGCCATTCCTTCAGAATAGTCTTTTTGGCGTCGTCGCTTATCGTAACGGCGCCTCCTTCGGCAAAAGCAAAGTCTTTGGCGTTAAGTTGATTACGATTGATCAACGTTAATGCGAGCCTGTCGGCGAGCCAAGGTCGAAATTCTTCCATAAGGTCTAACGCTAGGGAAGGTCTGCCCGGTCGGTCGGCGTGTAGGAATCCCATCTGCGGATCGAGTCCGACTGTTTCGCACGCTCCGACGACTTTGTGAACCAATATCGTATAGAGAAACGAAAGAAGCGAATTGACGCGGTCAAGCGGCGGGCGACGCGAACGTTCCCGCATAAAAAAGTCTTTTTTCTGCGTCAAAATCAACGAGTCGAACGCGTTAAAATACGCTTTGGCGGCGTCGCCTTCGATTCCTCGTAAGCCTTCGAGCGACTCGACTCGCGGAATAGCGCGCAGACTTTGCGCCAATTTGTCGACTCCGACTTGAACGCGCGCGGCGTCGATTTTATCCGCGTGATCCCGCAAAACACGTTGTAGCGTCGTTCGACAATTCGCGATTTTTCCGACGACGAACGATTTTGCAATTTCCAGCGCCGTCGTCGGATCGCTTGTCGCGCGATGTTGAGCGCGTCGTAAGAGGACGTTGCCCGTCTGCTTGCCGGAGACTCGCGCGAGAAAATTGCCCGTTTGCGTCAACATTGAGACGTGAACGCCGCGCTCGGCGCATAATCCCAACGCGAAAGGCGTGCATAAAACGTCGCCGAAACAGACGACTCCTTCCAGCGTGTGGATCGGTATTCGTTTGAGTTCTTTTCGTTCGAGGGAAACGACGATATTTTCGCCGTCTCGACTGACGTAAGCCCCTTGCGTGAAAATGAAAAACGTGTTGCCTAGTTTTCTCATTGGGCGTTCCTTTCTATTTGTCCGAATCGATTTCTTTCAACGCGTTTTCAATATATCGCTTCGCCGACTTCGCAACGCCCGGCATACAGCCGTCGACCAACGAGCAGGACTTACACGCTGGCGTCAAGACGGGCGGCGGCAAAACGCCCGAGTCGATCGTCTGATGAAATTCCTTGGCGACGCGATCCGTCTCCTTCCGCAGACGCTCGTCAAATTGCACGACTTTTCGACGTTTCGTTTTGCCGTAAAAAAGGGCGCCTTCTTCGATACGACAGCCGAGCGTTTCTTCCAAACAAATCGCTTGCGCGCAAAGTTGAATCTCGTCGCAGTCGCCTTTTTTAGGGCTTCCGTGTTTATATTCGACGGGGTAGGGAATCCAATACCCGCGCCGATGCGGCAATTTCACGGCGTTTGTCGGATCGTCGACCCGATGAAACTCTACGACGTCGGCGATCCCGGAAACGCCGAGCCGTAAGGAACGCAACCGCAGACTTCGCGTCGTCAGAACGTCGCCGCGTAACTCGCTTTTTTCACTGTGAGCCGCTTCGTGCATAACCGTTCCAGACGCGGTAAGATAATTGTCGCTCCAGTATAACTCAAGGAACATTAATGCGCATTGTCGCGGACAAAACGACTGATGTTGTACCCCGGAAAGAGGTAGAAGAACGTCTTCAGAATACATTCAGGTTCCTCTCAAAACAAAATTTGGGCGAATACGTCGACTAATAGGAAACCGCCTATTGAGAAATAGGCGGCGATCGTTTCTTAGAACGCTCTACGATAATCGAAATCTGAAGAACGAAATCGTAAAGCGCGCGTGAGGTATACTCAGACTAGCTCGATAACCTCGACGCCTTGAGGCAAATTATTCTTGTCGATCATAACTTCGTAATCGTCAAAGGAACGCGCGGGTTTATTTTCGTCTTTTCGTTTGACGTCGATTCGTTTGAAAAGACTTCCAGACGGCGCGTTTCCAAGCGCGGAAGCGTGTTTGAACAGGATCAGTTTACAAGTCGACATCATACCGCGCGCGGCGCTGTGGTCGTGGTCGAACATATTGGCGAGCGCGTCCCAAAGGAGTTGCAAGTCGTCGGAATTGAAACCAGTTTGCGAAGCAAACGCGGGCGAGAAGAACCCGTAGGCGGTATAAAGACCGTAAGAAACGGTGTTTTTACGCCCCATTGTTCGATTGTCTCCGCTTTGCTTATCGGCTTCGGCTTCCGTCGCGACGGCGCAACGCGTGATCGAATGTTCCAATGTAACGACGGCGTCTTTGGAACGAGCAAAAGTGAATTGAACGGGACCGCGAACTTGCCCGGCGTTGGCGCCCGTCGACATCACTGCGCCGAAGGCTCGAATATCGTAGTACGTTCGGCACATTTGCAGGCGCGCTTTGTCGACTTCGCTTCCTTGTCCTTTGCCAGGCTTAGTACGTTTGGCGCCGTCTTTTGGATCCTTAGGCGCTTCGTCCAAATCGATCCCGAGGTCGGAATAGGCGTCGTCGATCAAATTATTGAGAACCGCCTTTTCTTTGACGAAGACGTCGAACCCGGCGACTCCGTTTTTGACCAGTTGGACGTAGTTGCGAACCTTACGTTTGATACACACGTCGGTAACAAGACCTTGACCCGTTTCAGGATCGACGCGAGGAAGATTGCCGGCGTCGGGATCGCCGTTCGGATTGCCGTCTTTGACGTCGAAAATCAACGCGAAGTCGTATCGATTTTTTACCTGTTCTGCCATTTTTATATTCCTTTATGTTGAGATATTCACGTTTCTAACGATGATCTTTTGTCGAGTTACGCGGAGTCTTTGCGCTCCATTGCTCGTCGTTTTGTTCAGTCTTCTTGTTTATCTGATTTCTTCGTGTAGAAATCTTGGATTTGGTGGTAATATCCAAGCGCAAAGAGTCCTTGTTGTTCCATCGAGAGATTTGCCGGAAATGAGGCGACTTCCGACAAGACGTCGCCCAACAGACGTTCGAAATATATCTTGCGTCCCGCGCTTTCCATTTTGGACAAATGATGGTTCTTCAGACGCATCAGGTTCGGAAAGACGACGACGGGCGTTCCCGACGCCGCGCCGTAAAAACGATCGCGAATCGTCGCGTTAATTCCAGGGTTGGCTTCGCTCTGGATTTTTTCCAAAGTTGCGAAAAGTCTACCGAGTCGGTAACCAATTTCTTTATTATCGTTAAGAGTCACCTCGATCTCCTTTAATTTACCGTAGTTGATTCCCTTGTTGACGTTTGTTGTTTGATTCGTATTTTCTGCAGATTTATCTTTGTCGCGTTTTTGCGCCAGATAAATATTTCTATTGAAAAACGCTTTTAACAACGCGGCGCGCGGATATGTAATTTCCTGTTCCGCGCGAATTCTTCGAACGACGGCGCTTAACAACGATTGCGGATAAGCAATTCCTTCGAGAATAGCGCGCATTAAGTCGCCTTCAAGCGTCGGCGGGATATTTTCCGATTTCCCTTGAACGGCGGTTGAGACAAGCAGACGAAAAATCGACAAATGCTCCGGCGCTTTGTCGGAATGTTTAATTTCCGTCTCTTTGAAGTATCGCGCGATATTGGTTGATATTTCGGCTACTGTCGAATTAACCCAAAAGCGTATTGCGATACGTCCGGCGTTTGGGGAAAGTCCCAAAATGTAAAACCGTTCTTTTCCGTTCGGCTTAACGTAAGCGCCTGTTTTTGTCGATTCATAAAGTCCTTTAACTTTTTCGACGTTTTGGTCTGGATTATCCTTTGGAGGTTCCGCGAAGAAACTGACAAATTCTCCTTCCAAATCCGTCTGTTTTTCTCCCCAAAAAATAGTCGAAGCCTCGCCGACGGACAGGTAATTCTTTGAACCTTTGCCAAGCATCATATTTACGGCGGTCGTATACGCAAAGACCGCTTTTTCTCCGATCGGCGCGTTTGCTCCCTGATCCTTGCCGTAAGAACAAAAAGCGGGCGAATTGAAACTGACGATACTGCCTCCTGTCGACTGACAACCGCGAACGCCTTGTATTTTGGTATGGCAACGCGACAAAACGTCTTGCTCGCCGGAAACAAGACAACGTATTAACTCGCCGGTCGTACTCCCTCTAGAACTTTCGTACAGTTGACAAAACGCCTTTGAATTGACGACGATTTCCGATTCGCCTTGTAATTTGAACGTAACGTTCACAGCGGAGTCTGTTTTCAACGTTTCCCAATGATTGGCGCCGGGCGTGGCGGCAAGTTTTTCGGACTTTTCTTCGAGGGAAAGGGCGAGAAACTTTTTTACCGCGACGATACCAGGATCGTCCGTAGCGCCTAATTCTTCGATTTTCTCACGAAACGCTTCTTGTTTTTCCACGCTTTTCGGATCGTTCTTTTTTTTGATCGACAGACCGAAAACGTACTCGGGATTGTCCCAAAGAAGACGCGCTTTAATTCCGCTGGAACGCGGCTCGCCTTGAGGCACGCGGTATTTCTTCACTTTTTTCGTTTTTCCCGCCCCCTCGATATTGCATTGTATATCTTGGGGCGTTCCATCGGGGGCAAGTACGACGACATAGGGAATTTCTTTGATTTCCCACCCCAGGGGCGCTATCGCCGAATCGGGATCGTTTGCTTTACGATCATAATATTCTTGAAGAGCTTGAAGAATCATCTTTTCACCTCCTCGGAATTACGATCAGGGACTTCTATAACCCCGTTCTTCATTACGGGACAATAGAATAGAGGAACCGTATTTTTTCGATCCGAAAAATCCATATCGTAAAGCATCCAACCTAAATTGCGCTCGCCTTCTAATTCTTTGGGAATTATCGTCGGTTCCGCGTCGATGTCGGGAATTAATCGAAATTCCGCCGGAAATTCACGACAGCCTAGGTACGGATGATGGAAATATTGCCCTTTTTTGGCGCGTCGTTCGAACATTGCCGCGTATTTCGCTTCCTTTTCGTCGGGACGAACTCGAGCCTGTTCAAGCAGTTCGACTTCTTCGAGATCATACAACCACTCAGGCGCGTGATTTGCCGTCTTTGGACGCTCGCTTGGCGGTATAAATTGAAATTCCGCGTGAAAACGATACTTGACGTCGCGCAACAACAGACCCGCGCGTTGCTGGCGTTCGTCTTCAATGAAAATGCCCGACGAGCCGGCGCTCGCTACTTTGCCGACTTCGTTCCGTCGAACGGAAATAAAACGAATAGGCGCCAAAACTTCGATTTTCGTAACGCGCCAGAAGATCGCGGGCTTCCATAGTATGGCGTCAAATATCGCGCGCGCCGCCGACGGCGTTGGCACGTCGTAGGAAACGCGTTCGACTTTGAGTTCCGGGCGCGTGAAGCAGGCGTAGGCGCCGGTTACTTCTAAACAAAATCCTCGCATTTATTTTTCTTTTCTCGTCTTCTTGTAACTTTAGGTTTAGTAGTAGGAATTTTTATATAACGATGATATTATTGAACCACATTTTGAAATAATTGCAAGCGCCATTCTCTTTTTTTTTTAACATTTTTGGTTATAATACCCTCGTCGTCTTTAGGACGTGGATTGAAACTTGTATCTTTGGGGTTTGAGTAGTGAGGATTTTCTGCACGAGAGGGGGACTTTGCAGTCCCCCTTGTTACAGACCTTGCGCTCAAACTTTTTTGCTATTTACACAAAACAGTTCTCCACTGGCGTAGTCGTTCTAAAACAGTCGAATCCGAACTCGTCGGAATAATAACCGAGTTGTTCTTGAACGTAGATTCCCGGATAAAGTTCAACAATTACGCGGTCGTCAATCTTTTTAAAGACCTCGCTTTTTTGTAGATTGACTGAGTGTCGTTGAAGTTTCCCCATTAATTCCTTATGAACGCCTTCGATTTTTAATCTTTCGATCAATTTGTCGCTTTCTTCAGAATACTTAACGACGACGGGCGACGTGAATCCGTCTTCGATGAGTTTGAAATCTTCTCCAACGCTTCTGAATGGAATTTCTGGATTATGACTATTATTATTTGCGTTTTTCGTAAGTTCTTCTACAGCGTTGATCGAATCTAACGTAGTCAATCTGCCATAATACAGAGGGAAATACTTGCCAAACGTTTCTTTTGAGTTGACGTCTATTGTTGGATTAGTTCCAATAAATTCGCGCGTCGCTTCTTCGCCGTGTAAAAGCGTTCCTTTTGGCGCGGGTTTTGGCGGCGTAAATACGACGACTTTTCCCCCTTCGCGCCCAAGTTTCCCTTCGCGATTGCATCGTCCGCCCGCTTGAACGATCGAATCAAGCCCTGCAAGCGCTCGATAAACGACGGGAAAATCAATGTCGACGCCCGCTTCGACAAGTTGCGTCGCGACGACGCGCAAGGGTGTTTTTTTCTTTTGCGTTCGGTTATGTTCCAGAACAGTCCTGATTTCTTTGATTATTTTTGAACGGTGTTCCCCGCACATCAATGCGGAAAGGCAAATAGTCCGCGCGTTCTCTTGTCCTTCAACTTGCTTTTTCAGCGCTTGGTAGAGTTCGTAACAATCCTTTCGCGTATTGACGACGCAAAGTACTTCGTTATTTTCTGGCGACGCCAATTCTTCGGCGAGTTCTTCCCAACTTCGCCTTTGATTGAACGAATCGAACTTATATTGAACGCGCGCCAGATCGGCAAATAGTCGCGCTTCCAATTCAGGTTTTATAATCGGAATCGTTTTTTTGAGTTTTGTGTATTTTTTTGTCGGATCTGTTTTGTCGATATGCTCA
>JAZRWW010000081.1:0-9735 GCA_045599865.1 Thermoguttaceae bacterium | reverse complement strand
CGGAGGAGCCTAATCCCAGACGAGCGATTTTTTCAACAAACGATCCTTTTTTCATTGGAACACCCTGTAAACAAACGACTGCCTTCGTCACAAAGCCGACGCCTAACTTCGCGTTTTAAAAAGCAAACGCGAAATTCGACGAAACCGACCTACGCAAAAACGAACTCGCCCGCGCTACTAACGCGTTGAAAAGCAAGCTTACAAATAAGCGCGAGTCCGCCGAACGCCGAAACTAACGCGACGTCGTTTTCATTATATACCGTCAAATCTGCGTTTTCAAGATTTTTTGGCGTCGAAACGGAGAATTTTTTGATATTTTTTTAAAATTTTTCGACGAAGATATTGAAAGCAATTTTACGCGACGACTCTTTTTGGGCGTACGCGTTCACGGAAATCCGCGTATCAACGATACGCTCCCCCGCGTCGCAAGACGCGGGCGTGGAAGCCGCCGGTTATATGCCGGCGGACGGCGTCGGTTCGCAAAACGTCGATCGCGCGACGCGGGAAAAATTCCGAACGTTTCAACGGAAAATCGTAGCTTTTTGGTTATGAAGGCGTCCGCCGATATGTAATCGGCGGCTTCCACGCCCGCCTAACGGCGGGGTTCCGCTCTATGCTTTATCTATGAACGCATACGGTAATTCAACGTATCCGCGAACGCTTACGTTTCGTTAAAAAGCGCCGTCAATTCTGGAAAGACGCGGACGGGTCGGAACGTTTCCGAGGAGACGAACGCCCAATGCGTTTCCGCTTCGGCGACCAGTTCGCTCGCGTCGATAATCGGATCGTTTAGCGCGTCGGCAAGTCCGCAAATTTTTTCAGCGGCGTCGTCTTTTATTTCGTCTGGAAGTTTATAGAACCGATAGCGGCGTATGCAACTTGCGCGCTTCATTTCGGCGATCCACGTTTGCGCAAGGAGCCTGTCTCCGCAAAACGTCGAACGTCGATAGTCGACGTGATGACTGCGCACGACCCAAATCGCGCCTTCCGCTAGGTATCGATCCGAATTCCAGCCTAAATATTCCGAATGCGCGACGGCGACGTCTTGCATCCATTGAACGTAACAGACGTTGTTCGTATGGTTCCACACGTCGACGTCCGATTCGACGACGTTAAAACGACGTCGGAAGACGGGTGCGTTTTCCGTTGCTTGTTTGACCGTCAATACTAATCTCCTTTTTCGCGTCCGCGTTCAAGAATAGCAAAAAGAGCCGCGCAAACGTCGTTTCTTCGACGAGCGCGCGGCTCCGCTAATGTTCGGACTTGCCGATAGTAAGAAAACGTCAGTTCCCTTGCGTCGTTTCTTTCAAAATCTCCGCCAACGCGTCGACCGTCTTCTTGATCTGTTCGCGAGAATGCAACGACGTCAAGAAGAATCGAATGCGCGCGTGTCGTTCTTCGACCGCCGGGTGCAAAATCGGGTGCGCGTTGATTCCTTTGAGGAACAACTTGTGCGACGCTTCCAAAGTTCGAATCGAGTTCCCAATAATGACCGGCACGACGCCCGTGTCTTGCGCCAAGCCGACGTCCATTCCGTACCCGCGCGCAAGCTCTTTGAAATACGCGCTGTTTTCGCGCAGTTTTCGCGCGCGTTCCGGCTCGCGCTCGAGAACCTTCAACGACTGCAAGGCGGCGCCGGCTTGCGCGGGCGGCATGCCGACGCTAAACATAAACGCCGGCGCGGTAAATTTCAGGTATTCGACAAGCTCTTTACGCCCGGAAATGTAACCGCCGCAACTTCCAAACGTCTTGCTTAACGTGCACATCCAGATATCGACGTCGCGTCGGTCGACGTTGAAATGCTCGCCGATTCCTCTGCCCGTCTTTCCCAAGACGCCGATCGAATGCGCCTCGTCGATCATCAAAAGCGCCTTGTATTTATTGCGAACCTTAATGAATTCGGGCAAATTCGGATAATCGCCGTCCATACTGTACACGCCTTCAAGCGTGATCAAGACGCGTCGATACTTCGATCGTTGACGTTGCAAAATCTTGTCGAGCGCCTCCCAGTCCCCGTGCGGGAAAGGACGACGACGCGCGCCGGAAAGTATGCAGCCTTGAACGATCGAATTATGCGCCAACGAATCGTGCAAGATCAAGTCTTCCGCGCCCATCAAATGCCCGATAACGCTCTCGTTCGTCTGGTGCCCTCCGACTAAAACGATCGTGTCTTCCGTGCCTAAGAACTTGGTAATTTCGTCTTCAAGTTGTCGATGCAACGGAATTTCCCCCGCGACGATGCGACTGGCGCCGGCCGTCGTGCCGTATTGCGCGACGCCCGCTTGCGCGGCGGCCGTAACGCTCGGCTCGCCCGAGGTTCCAATGTAATTATAGGTGGAGAAATTGATATAATCTTTTCCGTGAATTCGCATCGTGGCGCCTGCGGCGTTTTCGTGCGGTTCAAAGAAATGATTCATACCAAGTCTGTTCGCCAATTCCATTTTTTCGTGAATAGCGACGTATTCGGGAAACTTTGCGAAATCGTAACAAGTTTCGTCGATTTCATATCGTTTGGCTTCCGACGACTCAAAGACTCGTCCTCCGCCAAGGTATTTGCGACAAGCGTCGACGACCTCGCGCGCCGTGAACAACGTTCCAAGAACCTGCTCGGGGAATTGTCCGCCAAATCGATCCTCGAGCGCCGCCAAAATTTCCATACGCTCGAGCGAATCGAGTCCAAGCTCGGTAATATCGGAATCGATCGTCAAATTGCGCGCGCGTTCTTTCGCGACGCGGTAGACCTCTTCCAACACGATGCGGACGGTCTCGTCGTAAGAAACGGAACTTGCGGCGGCGCCTTGGGAAGCGCTCGGCTCTTTTTCGTCCGCCGCGCGCGACTCGTCGACCGACAACACGCTCGCCATATCCCGCTGCGTTCGTTTCCACGCGACGTCGGCGGCGCTTGCGGCGAGCTTCGCGTCCGACGCGCCTTCGCACGTTTCCTCGTCGTTCGCCAAGCGTTTCGCGTTGGGATCGAAATTGAGGGGGTTGTCTTCTTCCGTAAAGGAACCGAAATTGTTCAATTTTTGCGCGACGACGGGCGTTTTGCCTTCGTCGGCAAGCGACCACGTCGCAAGGGGATTGAGCGCGCCTTCAAGATAGGCGGCGCGACAGGCGTGACGCTGCACTTTGCCGCTCGAAGTCTTCGGAAGACTGCCCGAACGAATCAAAACGATCGCGTCGATCGGTATTTCGTGTTCAAGAGCGATCGCCTTGCGAATTTCTCTAAAGACGCCGGGCGCGTCTTCTTCCGCTTTGAAACGCCGTTCGACTTCTTGAACCAGAACTAGTTTTTCCTGTTTGTATTCGCCGACCATAAAGGCGCCGCCGTTGTTTTGACGCAAGAGCGGCGAAACGCGTTGCGCGGTCAATTCGACGTCTTGCGGATAGACGTTGACGCCGCGAATAATCATCAAGTCTTTAATACGACCGGTGACGAACAATTCGCCGTCGATCATAAACCCCAAGTCGCCGGTGCGCAAAAACGGACCTTCGCCCGTGTGGGCGACGTAAGCGCGGAAGCAACGCTCGGTCTCGGCTTCGTTGCGCCAATACCCTTGCGCGACGCTGTCGCTCTTGGTCCAAATTTCGCCGACCTGCCCGGATTTGCACTCTTTGCGCGTTTCGGGATCGACGATAACGATGCGCTGGTCTAAAATAACGCGTCCGCTGGAAACAAGCGCGCGAACGTGATCGGAACCTTGAATAGAATCGACCGCTTTGCCCGCCGCCAACGCGTCGGCGTCGACGTTCCGTATGACCGGCGCGGCGTCGCGAATACCGCCCGAAACGATCAACGTGCCTTCCGCCAATCCGAAACAAGGATAGAAAGACTCGTATTTGAACCCGTAAGGCTCAAATTTGCGCGCGAATTTCTCGAGCGTCTCGGCCTGAACCGGCTCCGCGCCGTTGAACGCCACGCGCCAACTGCTCAAATCCAAGCCTTCCAAGGCTTCGTCTTTGACGTTCTTTACGCAAAGGTCGTAAGCGAAGTTCGGACCGCCGCTCGTCGTGGCGCGATACTTCGAAATAGCGGCCAGCCAGCGCAACGGTTTTGTTAAAAAGGACAACGGCGACATCATCACGTTGATGCAACCGCAATAGACCGGCTCGATAACGCCGCCGATGAGCCCCATGTCGTGGTAGCTAGGAAGCCAGAAAACGCCCTTGCTGGAACGCGTATGTTCGAACCCTGTCGAAATCAACATCGCGTTGTGCAACATATTTTTATGCGTCAACATTACGCCCTTGGGCGTGCCCGTCGACCCGGAAGTATATTGAAAGAAAGCGTGTTCTTCGGAACCGATTTGAGGATCGACCCAATCGTCCTCGAGTCCCTCGGGCATTTCGTTTGTCGCCTTCCACGGAATTTTTTTCAAGCTCGGGGTCTCGTCGATAATCGTAACGACTCGATCAAGGACGTCTTGCGTCGTCAGCGCGAGACTTGCTTCCGCGCTGTCGCAGATCGCCTGAATACGCAACATCGAACGATTGCGTCGGGGCGGATAAACGGGCACGGCGGTCGCCCCCGCGTAAAGACAACCGTAAAACGCGACGATAAACTCCAACCCCGGAGGATAGAGCAACAGAACGCGTTTTCCTCGCATATGATTGCGTTGAAGCCACGTCGCAAGCGCGCGACAACGACGATCTAATTCCCCGTAAGTCAGACGAATTTCCGAACTAACGCCGTCGGTCAGGTAAATAAAGGACAAATCGTTTGGCTGAACCGTAGCGCGATAACGCACAAGGTCGACCAGATTAGACGGCCCAAAAAAATATTGCGACGATTTACAAGCAAGCACGGAAACTTCTCCAACGCCTAATATACTCTAACGAACGAACGTCGCGTCAAAATTCGACGTTCTCACGGCGCGCTTGGCGCCCTGTCCATAAGCCTCGCGTCGGTCGACAACGCGCGCTTTCATACTAATCGGATATTCGATATTGTCGACGCCAACTAAAAAGCGTTTTTCAGGAAAAAACTCCTAAAAAACGCTTTCTGTTCGCTCGACGATTAACGGCAATATGGAACCGACGATATAGATTCGCCTCAAACTTTGACTTTAACGTCGGTCAACGGAGCTAAACGCATATGCAAAATACGATCAACGGCGTCGACGAAGGCGTCGAGAACCGCTTTCAAGACGTCGGTCGAAGTTCCTTGACCGCGGAATTGCTGGTCTGGTCGCTCCTTGTAGCGCAACGTGACGACCGCGCGCCCTTGGGCGTCGGAACCGCCGCCCGGAACCGCCTCGATTTTGAACTCGTTTAACGAAACGGCGTCGCCTTCCAATCCGACGATTTGCTTCACCGCTTCAAAGATAGCGTGAACCGGTCCGTTGACGACTTGCGATTTCGCGGTTTTTTCGACGCCGTTTTGAGAAAGAACGACGTCGACGCAAGCGCCTTCGCCCGACCCGCTCAAGGCGTAGGATTCGGATTTCCAATCTCCGACGTTCGCAGAAGCGCAATGGGTCTGTTGATAGACCAATTCGCAAATATCGCCGTCGTTCACTTCCTTTTTTTTGTCCGCCAAGATTTTGAACTGCGTAAAAATCGGATCGATCGCGCCGTCTTCAATTTTGAATCCGAGCTTTCTAATGCGATCGCTCAACGCCGCGCGTCCGCTATGCTTGCCCAAAACCAAGTCGTTTTGACTGAAACCGACGTCTTCGGGACGCATAATCTCGTAGGTCGTGCGTTCTTTTAACACGCCGTCTTGGTGAATGCCCGCCTCGTGCGCAAAAGCGTTGCGTCCGACGATCGCCTTGTTGCGCGAAACGCTCAAGCCGGTGTTTTTCGAGACGATTCGACTCGTGCGAACGAGCTTCGTCGTATCGATTCTAGTCGACAATTTTTCCGGCTTTTCGGGGTCTTGCAACGCGTCGCTTCGAACGCGCAACGCCATTACGACCTCTTCCAAAGCGCAGTTGCCCGCGCGTTCGCCCAAGCCGTTGACGGCGCATTCGATCTGACCCGCGCCAGCGACGACCGCCGCCAAAGAGTTGGCGACCGCCAATCCCAAGTCGTTATGGCAGTGAATGCTAATAATCGCCTTGTCGATATTGGGCACGCGATTAAAGAGCGTTTTAATCCGCTTCGTCATTTCGACGGGCGTGGTATACCCCACCGTGTCTGGAATATTGATCGTCGTCGCGCCCGCGTCGATCGTCGCCTCGACGACCTTGCACAAGAAATCGATTTCCGTTCGACAGGCGTCTTCCGGAGAAAATTCGATATTTGAACAATATCCCTTGGCGCGTTTGACGCCTTCGACCGCGCGCGCGATAATTTCTTCTTGCGTCATACGCAATTTGAACTCGCGATGCACGGCGCTCGTCGCCAAAAAGACGTGAATACGCGGATCGACGGCGCCCTTCAACGCTTCCCAAGCGCGGTCTATGTCCTGCTCGCGACAACGCGCCAACCCGCAAACCGTCGAATTTTTAACCAAACCTGCAATTTCGCGAACCGCCTCGAAGTCGTCGGGCGAAACGATCGGAAACCCCGCCTCGATAACGTCGACGCCGAGTTCTTCCAACGCCAACGCGACTTCGCGCTTCTCAACGAGGTTCATACTTGCGCCGGGCGACTGCTCGCCGTCGCGCAAGGTCGTGTCGAAAATTATGATATGTCGGGAAGAATCGACGACGTTTTTTTGAGCGTCCATTATATTAACCTTTCGTACCGTAAAAACTAAACGCAAATAAACAAACTACGTCGAAATTCGACGCGCCAAAAGCCTCGGTCGTTTGTCAACGCGCAAACGCGACAAACGACCCCTTGCCGCCGTCCCTTGGACGGCGCGTAAGGTTCAGCCAAGCGCGCGACCCGAAAACAAAGTCGCTAATTCGTTTTTTATTGTTTCGTCGACGGTACAAAAGCATTCTCCAACGTCGCAAATATTTGTTCCAAGCGCGAATTATTTCAACGGCGCCCGTTCAAACTCAGGCGTCCTTTTTTTCGTTCAACAAAGGCAACAAGTATTCGATCGTCGTGTTCATCGAATCGAGTCGCGGATAATCGGACTCGGGGATGGGCAACTTATAACGACGACGCAAACCCAAAACGACGTCAAGCATATCCATACTGTCCATACCCAGTTGATCGCGGAAAGACACGTCGTCTTTCAAGCCTTCGTAATCTTCATCGGGCGCGATTTCAGTAAGGATGTCAATGATCGATTCTCTCAATTCTGCCGACGTCATTTTGGGAACTCCTTGCGGCTGCGGTCGACGCTCGCCGTCGTCGTTGTCGTTAAAGCGTGATGTGATAAAACGGTAAATTCAATATGCTCTTTGGGAATTTCACAGGAAATTAGTCGCCTTCATATTTGCCGATAATCGTCACGGCGTTAATTCCGACCATTCCAAAGGAATTATTCAATATGTAACGAACGTTTCCAATTTCTTTGGGCTCGTTCAAAACCAAATTGGCGATCTCGCATTTCGGGTCGAGTTCGTCGACGTTGATCGTCGGATGCGCGACTCCGTCGTTAAAGGCGGGCAAGTTCCCCGCCAACTCCAAAACGCCGGCGGCGCCCATCGCGTGCCCAATGAAACTTTTCGTATTATTAATATACGTCTTTTTAGACTCGCCAAAAACTTCGCGCAACGCTTCAATTTCAAGCGCGTCGCCCATAACGGTCGCCGTCGCGTGCGTGTTGACGATATCGATCGCCTCGGGCTCGAGCCCCGCGCTTTTCAGCGCCTTGCGCATACATTGCGCTTGACGAGGCGCGTTTGGCAAGACGAAATCGGTCGCGTCGCTGTTCATACCGTACCCAAGGACTTCGCCGTAAATTTTCGCGCCGCGTTTTTTCGCGTCGGTCAAGCGCTCCAACGTATAAACGCACCCGCCTTCCGCGACGACTATGCCGTTGCGCGCTACGTCAAAGGGTCTTGACGCCTTCGTCGCGTCTTCGTGCCGCGCAAGAGCGTTCTGCGCGTTAAAAGCCGCAAAAATTCCGAACGTATGAATACTTTCGGAGACGCCTCCGGCAAACGCGAAATCGACCTCGCCCAAACGCAACTGCTGAACGCCTTGGATTATGCCCGCGTTGCCGGCGGCGCAAGCGGCGCCCAACGTGTAATGCGGACCGGTTATTCCGAAACGCAACGTAACTTCGCCCGCCGGATTATTCGCGACGGTTCGCGGGTTATGATGGTGCGACCAGTACGAACAATCGTAGTCGTACTGTTTAATCTCGTAAATTTCGTTTTCCGTCTCGACGTTGCCGTGTTCGGTTACGCCGATATAGACGCCGACCGAATCTTTGGGCATATTTTCCCAGTCTATCCCAGAATCTTCGATCGCTTCTCCGACGCAGTAGATCGCCAAACTGCCCGCGCGAGTGCCGCGTCGCAACTCGCGCCTTTTTTGCCACTTTAAAACGTCGCAGTTGCAGACGCCGGCGAAAGTCTTGCCAAAATAACGGATTTCGTAAGGAACGACTCCGCTTTTACCCGTCAATAAGGCGCGTCGATATTCCTCCAAATTCGAGCCGTTCGGCGCCGCGAGTCCGACGCCCGTTATAACGATTCGTTCCGATTCTTCGCGTCTCATTATGTCCTCGTTAAAAAAGGTCGTTGCCGTTCACAAAAAAACGCCGCGCTTGACAAATTTTACGCGCGCTCAAATTGCAACGCGTCTTCCAATTCAAAGGCGTTCTCGTAAAGAGCGCGCCCAATAATGCAGGCGGGCAAACCGACGTCGCTCAAACGCTTCACGTCGTCCAACTTCGAAACGCCGCCCGAGGCGACGATCGGAATCGAAACCGCTTTCGACATTGCGACGGCTTCCTCGACGTTCGGTCCCTTCATCATACCGTCGGTCGCCACGTCCGTATAGACCAACGCGGCGATCGGGAGCCCGTCGAAACGCTTCGCCAACTCGACGGCGGGCGTCGAACTGACGTCAAGCCAGCCGTCCGTAGCGACAAGACCGTTTCGCGCGTCAATTCCCAACACCAGCTTATTCGGGAATTTTTCGCACATTTGCGCGAACCAATCGGGCTTTTTCAACGCAAGCGTTCCGACGACCAATCGCGTCAAGCCAAGCTCAAGCAGACGTTTAATCGTCTCTTCCGAACGAACGCCGCCGCCAAGCTCGCATTCGACCCCAAAAGGCGCGACTCTTGCGACAAGCTCGCGTACTGCGTCAAAATTAGCGGTCGCGCCGTCTTTCGCGCCGTCGAGATCGACAAGATGCAAACGCTTGGCGCCCTTCGAACGCCAATGCTCCGCCATCGCGGCGGGCGAATTGCCGAACACGGTCTCCCGCCCGTAATCGCCTTGACGCAACCTAACGCAACGTCCGCCTCGAATATCGATCGCCGGCCAAATCTGCATAACTATTCCCCTAAGCGCTCCCTAACGACGTCAAAACGCGCGACGCACGCGCCGCCTTGACCGCCTCGACAAAACTATTTGCGTTATTCTAACAAATATTTTTTTTTCGAAAAGAGCCCGGCTGATTTTAAACGAAGCATACGTTTACGGAAATTTCTCGTGAATCCTTACAAAATAACGTTTTTCTCAAAAAACGATTTGCCGTTTCCCCTATGTTAGATTACAATCAACGTAACCCGACGTAAAGGGTAAGCGTTCACGAAAAGTATTCCCAAAAAATCGGCGGTTGGACAGGAAGAAAGCGACGCGAGAGGATTCGTTTTTCGCGCAAGCGAAAAACGCGCGAAAGCCGCCTGCATTGCAGGCGGATGGGGTCGACGAG
>JAZRWW010000080.1:0-16106 GCA_045599865.1 Thermoguttaceae bacterium | reverse complement strand
TAAGCCGCCGCATTTAATGCGGCGGTTGAGTTTGAGCAATAAAACGCCGGATCAAAAGCGAGCGCGAAAGTTCTTTTCTGATTCTGAAATCGATCGTTTTTCGGACAATCTACGTCAACCGCCGCATTAAATGCGGCGGCTTACCGTGAACGATTACCAAAAAATTACGTTTTGACTTCCCTTCGCGTTCTCTTTCTGATAAAATATCGATAGTTAAAACGCGGGAGCTACGATTTTGCCGCCCGTTCGACTTCCTTTTCACGAAAAGCGCGACAATGTACGATTCGAATCTTCCCAATATTGAAAGTCTTTCGCCCGAAGCGCAAGAAAACATTCGCAACCGCGTCTTTCGCGTCTTTATTTCTTCAACGTTCATCGATATGCAACAAGAGCGAGATCGTCTCCATCACGACGTCTTTCCTCGTTTCAAAAAGCGGTGCAAAGAACGCGACGTCGAATTTGTGCCGATCGATTTTCGTTGGGGGATTACTGATGCTCAAACGCAAAAAGGAAGAACCGTCGGAATTTGTTTGAAAGAAATTCAACGTTCCCGCCCCTTTTTTATCGGGCTTTTGGGCGAACGCTACGGGTGGAGCCCCAAGGAAAAGGATATTGATCTTTCCGACCTTGATCATTTTCCTTTTTTGAAAGAAGACGTTCAAAACGGCTTGAGCGTTACTGAAATTGAATTTCAGTTCGCTTTGAAAGGGGAAACGCAAGCGGAAGCCGGGTTTTGGATTCGTTCCGATAAAATAAAAACGCCCGAGAAATTTTGCGAAAAAGACGCGGATTCGATCGAAAAACTGAAGTGCCTGAAAGAAAAGTTGCGCGCTCAAAAAGAAAAATACCCTGTCGCCGATTACGTCTCCCCGAAAGATTTGGGCGTGCAAGTGGAGCGTTTCTTAAACGAACGACTCGACAAATATTTCCCTAGCAATGAAAAACTCTCTTGGCTTGAAAAGCAAAACGTCGCCCAAGGTTCCTTCGAACGGAGCCGCAAGCGCCTGTACGTTCCAAACAAGAGCGATTACGACCGACTAAACGCGTTTGTCGCGTCAAAAGAAAAAACGTTGACGGTCGTCGGCGCTTCCGGGCTGGGCAAGTCGGCGCTTCTGGCAAATTGGAAGGACGCTTGCGCCCAAAATTTCCTAAACGTGAAAATTGTCGCGCATTACGTCTCCGCAAGCGAAAACTCCGACTTGCCCGCCAATATTTTGCGTCGGCTGACCGAATCGCTCGATCCGAACGTCGCGACGGAAAAGGAGCCGCAACAGTCTTTGACGTTCCCACAGAAAACGCTCGACGATTTTTCCAACGAATTTGCCGCAGCCGTCGCGCAATATTTAGCGGAAAATCCCGAAAAACGCTTACTTTTCGTCGTCGACGGGCTCAATCAGCTATCTGAAGCGGACGACGCCAAGGAACTTTGCTGGTTGCCTGAATTGCCGGATAGAGCGCAATATATTTTGTCGACGGTCGTTAATGATCAAACGCTTGAGACAATCGAAAGAAGGGAATGGAACCGATACGAAATCAACGTGTTAGACAAACCGCGCCTGAAGTCGATTATTGAAGAATTTCTCAAAGATCGAGGAAAAACGCTAACCGACGCGCAGGAACGAAAGATTTTAGAATTTCCACTCGCGTCCAATCCGCTTGTTTTGAGGACGCTCTTAGAGGAGCTTTGCGTTTTCGGCGTCCACGAGAAACTTGACGCCGAAATCGAACGTTACGCGCAAGCAAAAGACGTAAACGACTTTTTCTCCAAGGTCTTCGAACGGCTCGAATCGAACCGACAGTTTGTCGAAACGAACCCCAAAAAACGCAAAGAAATCGTCGAAAAATTGGCGCTTTTACTCGCTCTTTCCCGATTCGGTCTCGATGAAGAGGAGCTTTGCCGCGTCGCCAAATTGAAGCAGACCGCCGTTTCAACCTTCCTTTGCATGCTCGACGCCCAGCTCGTAAATCGTTCCGGGCGATATTCCTTCGCGCACGAACATATTCGTCAAGCCGTTTTGAATCGATACGCCGATAAAATTGTCAAAACGCGGCGGCTGTTGATTGGTAAATTCTTGATATCTATCAATGAAAGTAAGCTTCGTCGCCAAAAACTGTTCAATCAGCTCTCTCTTTCCGACTCTGGCTCTAGATTTTTAAAATTGCTAAAGCCTCACCTTGTACTTGACATCGAATATCAACGTGATCTTCAAGAAGTACCGTTTCAATATATGCAACTAGAATCTTGGGAAGAACTACGTAATTTCCTATTAGATTTTGACGTCTTGGAAACGCTGTACGACAATACGTTCAATAATGATTTTTGTACATATTGGAATGCCGCGTTAAGAAACGGAAGAAAAGATTTCAATTTTATTTCGTATTTGGAACTAAACTCATCAGAACCATCAAATTGGTTTCAATTAGCTGATATCGCCTATAAATATAAGGATTTTTCTACGTCAGAAGTAGCTTTTCAAAAATCAAAGGCAATACGTTGTAAATTGGCGAAAGAAAATCCTCAAGCATATACGAAAGATATCAAAGGTACTACGAATAATTTGGCGGTTCTTCATTTTTCGACGAATCGTCTGCCCGAAGCCGAAAGAGAATATAAAAAGATAATAAGTGAATACCGTGAGCTAGTACAGGAAAAACCAAAAGCATACTTACCAGACCTCGCTATGACACTCTATAATTTAGCGGCTCTTTATAAGGTTACGAACCGTCTAATCGAAGCTGAAATAAAATATAAAGAGGCGTTGAAAATATATCGGAAACTGGCGAGGGAAAATCCCAAAAAATATTTACAAGATGTCGCTGCGACGTTGAATAATTTGGCGAATCTGCATCATTCTTCAAATCGTATGGACGATGCCGAAAAAGAACATAAAGAGGCGTTGGAAATAAGAAGAAAATTGGCGACGGAAAATCCACAAGCGTATAAACCAGACATTGCGATGACGCTGAATAATTTGGCAAATCTGTATTCTGACACGAATCGTACGGACAACGCGAAAAAAGAATATGAAGAGGCGTTGGAAATATATCGAGAATTGGCAACGGAAAATCCAAATACTTATAAGCAATACGTCGTGGGTACGCTGAATAATTTGGCGTTGTTGCTTATAAGTACAGTACGTCAACAGGAGGCTTTGACACTTCTTGAGGAATCAATTTCAAATTCTCGAGATTTTGCAGAAATTAGTCCCGTTTGTCAAGAATATCTCTGTAAAGCGCTCATTTTGAAGGAAATTCTAGAGGACGGACAAGAGAACGCTAAAGGTTTTGACACCGATATATGAATTTCAAACGTTACGATAGAATTCGTTCAGACCTCGTCTGCTCGTCTAAAGACGAGCGGCTTATCGCACCCGCCTTACAGTGGGTGAGCGTCATATCACAATAATTTTCGCGTTTCTCTTCGAATATTTTTTGAAGCGCGCTTCCAAATTGATTTTTTCGTCGGAACGTTGAAAGCCGTTTTCGTTGAAGATCGCAATTCTAGGACTTTTTTTTGCGATCGTTTCGACGTCTACCGTCAAAATATAATCGGAAAAACACGCGACGATTTCTTCTTCGTAAGTTATGATCTCGGCGATTCCGATTCTTTCGACTTCGTATTTGCCGGAAATCGTTACTCCCAACTTTAACAGGGTTTCAAAAAGCAAGTCTAAATCGGACGATTCTTTTTTTACTTTGGAAATCGATTCTTCCAACGTTTTTTTGTCGTATTTTGCGGGCGTCGTCGCGACTTCTTTTAACGCGCTTTCTCCGACTGTGAAAACGCGAAAACCGACGTCGACTTTTGACGCTCCGCTTCTTGATCGAATCCTATCGCCCGCGCGTCTTAATCGCTCTTTGCCTATTTCGCAAATGTTCTTATAGCGAAAGTTGCGTCCGTTTTGTATTTTTTCGGCGATTTGCGCGGCGATAAAGCGCCTTGTTCCTCCGTCTTTGGCGTTCGCTTCCATAACGGCGTGCGGGAAGGAACAACTGCCCGCGAAGAAATCCAAGACTAGCGCGTCTTTGGGAACGGCTCTTTTGACTAGTTCGATCATCAAATCGATCGGCTTGGAATAATCGAACACTTTTTGATCGTCGAATAATTTCTTTAATTCTTCACTTCCGACTTTCGTATTGAAGAGCCCCCACGACGAAACGATCGGCTTATAGGGATTTTCGTATTCGCTGAAATACTCTTTCTTAGCGGGGTAATTTTCCTTCGTTTTCGGAAATACGATTCGCCCTTCCTTGATCCAACGCTCCAATTTTTCCCGCGCGTAGGGCGTTTCAAAAGTAAACGCGTTTCCCGTCTTAGGATCGACGATCGTTTTTTCGCGAAACCCTTGTCCAAACCGTTGCAAATACTGTCTTTTCCACGCCCCTCGCGGATCGCCGTCCGGGTTGGCGAACCCGTCCTCGACGTCGCGCAAATCGCCGACAAATTGAAACTTGCCCGACTTCGAATAGACGACTATGTACTCGTGATTGTCGACGCACATAGATTTCGGCGGAAGTCCCTTCGCTTCTTTTTTCGTTTCCCAAACGATCGTCGTAACGTAATTTGCGCGTCCGAAAACTTCGTCGAGAATCTTGACTAGATTCGCGTGTTCGACGTCGTTGATCGAAACGAAGATCGCGCCGTCGTCGGTCAGAAGGTTGCGCGCTAGCAACAATCGCGAGTAGATCGTCGAACACCAATCTGAATGAAACCTTGGATTTGCCGGGTTGTTTTCCCTGAAAAGAACGTCGCCCGAAACGTCGCGATTTCCGGCGCGTTCGTCGTATTCTCGCACTTTTGCGGCGTAATTGTCGGCGTAGACGAAAGAATCGGAGCCCGTGTTATAGGGGGGATCGATATAAATTACGTTCACGCGCCCAAGATAGGACTCTTGTAAAATTTTCAAGACGTCGAGATTGTCGCCTTCAATAAAGAGATTTTGCGTAGTCGTCCAGTCGACGCTTTCTTCCGGGCGCGGCTTCAACGTTTTTCGAGTCGTTCGAAAGGCGTCGGCGTAGGCTTCGCGTTTGCCGACCCAATCGAATCGATACGCCTCGCTTGAATCGGCGATTTCGTCCGTCAACGCGGCTTTAAGCGCCTCAAAATCGACCGCGCGCTTGAGCGTACCGTCGGCGCCGCGCGTTTCGACGACGCACTCGGGAAAGAGTTCTTGTAGTTTTTGAACGTTTTTAGCGCGTAAATCGCCCGATTCTCGCGGCGCTTTTTCCATAACGACGCTCCGTTTTGCAAACGCGCGCTCGAGTGTTTCGAGCGCGCGCCCGTTTGACGCTTGTCAATTCTCGTCGACGACGAGGATTTCATAAATCGGAATCGACGGGATCGTAAACGTCGCTTTTCCGTCTTTGTACTCGAAATCAAGCGCTTCGCCGGTCGGCTCGAGTCGAATCGCTTTCGGGGCTTTGTCGAGTTTCAACGTAGCGCGCGCGTTTTCGACGGGCTCGATTTTTTCGAGTATGCCCGCGCTCTCGTGGTCGCCCGAGACGTTAACCAAATGAATCGCCAATTTTCCGTCGGCGGTTTTTCGGACGGAGACGTCGAGTTTTTGCGATTCGTCAAAGGCAATAATCGGAGCTTCGAAGGCAAAATCAAGCGCTTTGGTCAGGAACGCGTTAAATCGCTCGCCGTTCGCGTTGACAAATTCCTCGGGCGATCCGACGGGCGTCGGAAACGCGACGATCTTTCCTTTTCCTAATTGATAGAAGTCCAAAAACCACGCGTCTTCGACTTTTTCGGAATCGACTTTTTCGGCGTCTTTTAAAATATCGCGTAATTCCTCAAGGGACTCGTTTCCGACCGCGACGACGGCGCCGCCCTTACGAACGTAAGATTCGATTTTAGCGCGCAAATCGTCGGACCAAAGTCCTCCGCGATAGAAGACGACGACGGGAAACTCGTCGGCGCGCTCGACAAGTCCCCCGTCAAACAGAACGTCGACGGAATAATTCTTTTCAAGCAAACGATTTAAGAACGGACGTTGGTAGGCAATGTTCGTGAAGAGCGTCGTCCCCTTGGCGCGTATGTTTTGATAG
The DNA here is from genome assembly GCA_045599865.1 of Thermoguttaceae bacterium. GTDB lineage: Bacteria > Planctomycetota > Planctomycetia > Pirellulales > Thermoguttaceae > RUG369. The sequence continues at coordinate 10,055 of JAZRWW010000080.1, read as the reverse complement.
TATTCTTCCGTCGGACAAAAGAGGGCGATTTGAGGAACGGAAACGGAACCTTGGCAAAGCGCCTGACGCGCGCGACAAAAAACGCTTGTTTCCGCCATACCGGGCAATTTTTCCAGATTGACGCTACCGTCGGGATTTTGCGTGATATATCCTTGGAACCCGCCGCCTTGCGCGAGGACGACGGCGGCTTCGCGACAGAGTTGGAATCCGGGTTTCTGCGCCCAATGACCGTCGAGCGTTCCGAAGCTCCACGCCATTAGATCCCACGCGACGCCTTGGTTTTCCATAAGTCGCGAAGTATAACGCGCCGCGTTGACGGAATTATTCGGAGAATAATCGCCGGAAATAAAATCGACGTCGGCGGAAACGGGCTCGGGCATAATTTCCGAAAACGCCCAGTTGCTCGCGACTTGGAAATTCGGCGCTTGCTTTTTGACGTCGGCGACGTAGGTTCGCAGATATTGACGGTAGGCGTTTTGATGGAAGAGGAACCATTCTTTCCAACCTTCTTGACTCGGATCGGTCGGAATCGTCTCGATACCCGTCGCTTTACGAAACGCTTCTTTTGCGGCGTCGGAATAATCGATCTGCGTCGCCCAACAATCGCCGTCGATCCAAACGCCGTCGATTCCGTAATCGCGCGAAAGTTCGACGAGTTGCGGAACGAGCAATTTGTCTTTATACGGACCAAAGACGGACGTCGCGTTAGGAGAACGGGAACCGTCGGAATTTTGAACCGCCCATTCGGGATGCTTCGCAACGGCGCAACTATCCCAGACGCCCGAATAATGCACGTAAAGCGCGACGCCGTTTTTCGCGGTTACTTCGCGCCATATTTTCAGCGCGTCGACGACGATCCCAGAAGCGGGATTGCCGACCTTCGTCGGATAACTACTGAACCCCGGATGACCTTTGCAATCGACTTGCAAATAGTCGGGATGAAAAGCGTCGATAATCGCCTGAACCATTTCGGGCGTGGTGTTCGCGCCAATGTTCGGAGTCTCGTTCGACGCGTGAAAATCAAAGTGCGCCCCAAAGAAGGATTCGGCGCGCGTCAGTCGCTTCGGCGTTTCCGAAGCGCCGTCGTCGGCAAATATCGCGGGCGTAAAAATAAAGACGAGAGACGCAAACGCGGCGCCCCAAAGTAAACGATTAAAAAAACGCATTGCAACAACCTCGTAATATGATCGCTTAAGTAAAACTTGACAAATCGAAGTTTCACAGTTAACGCAGAGTATTATAACGTTAAAAGAACTCGAACGCGAGAAAAAAATAGAAAAAAAAGCGAATCGGCAAAAATTACGTTTTGACCGATTCGTAAAACTCATTCGTTTAGAAGTCCCGACGTTTTCAAGTACTCGACGCCCTCCTCGCACGTCGCAAAAACGCCGTCAAGTTGCGCTTCAAACGCCTCTTTGAGAATCTTTCCCATTTTCGGACCCGGCTTGACTCCCAAAGCGATAAGGTCGCGCCCTTGCAAAATCGGAACGGGCGCGGATTCCGCGACGTTCTGCCGTTCGGCAATTTCCAGCCACATATCCGCTTGAAAACGGATTTTATTTCGGCATTCGGGCACGGTCGACGCCGCGCTTTCCGACGTTTTGAAACAGCCGTAGGCGTCGGAACGACAAAGCAAAGCCCAAAGTTTGATATTCGCGGGCGCAAGTTTATTGGCAAGTCGTCTCACCGTTCGATCGGAGGGCGGATCGTCGACGTTTTGCGTCGCCATATGCGCGGCGACTAGAGGCGGAACGGCTTCTTGAATACGATTCGGCGCCTTCATTCGTTCAAGGAACGCGCTTGCAAGAGGCGCGCCCGCCTCCGCGTGTCCGCGAGAGCGCAAGACGCCCCGCTCGTCCCTTATTGTCGTCGACGGTTTCCCGAAATCGTGCGTCAACGCGGCGAACATCAGAACGACGCGTTCGTCTTCGCTAAGTTCGGACTTATAGTCTCGAATCGCGCGCGACGCCTCTTCGCAAACGGCGAGGGTATGAGTCCAGACGTCGCCTTCGGGGTGCCACATAGGATTTTGCGGACAGCCGACGAGCGCGTCAAGTTCGGGAAATCCTTTGATCCAGCCCGACTCGCGCAGAATTTCTAGTCCTAAGCGCGGATAGACGCCCTTGAGCGCCCATTTCTTCCATTCTTCGTAAATCCTTTCGGCGGAAAGGGTTGAAAATTCGGAGAAGACTTCGCGACAATATTGAATCGTCTGCGAATCCATAGGAAACCCGAAACGAGAGGCGAATTGCATACCGCGCAACACGCGCAACGGATCGTCTTTGAAAGCGGGACTCGTCGCGCGCAATATTTTGCGTTTAAGGTCGCCGACGCCGTCGTAAGGATCGCAAAAAGAACCGTCGCGCCTCAATCCGATCGCGTTGATCGTAAAATCGCGGCGTGCAAACGCTTCGCGATATGAAATTGAACTCGGCGTTTTAACGTCGAACCCTTTGTGCCCTATTCCGTTTTTGGATTCCGCGCGCGGCAAAGCGACGTCGATATTTCGTCCGACTTTTAAGACGCCAAACGCCTGACCGACAAGATCGACGTGAAAACAGGGCGCGAGAATATCGCGAATTTGAGAATAACTCAGCCCGTAGACTTCGACGTCGACGTCTTTAGAAGGAACGCCAAGCAAGGCGTCGCGAACGAAACCGCCCACGATAAGGACGTCGCTAGCGCCTCCTTTTTCGAGAAGCTCGATTACTTTTAACGCTTGGCGCGGAACATAAGGAAGCGTCGGCGTCGATATTTCAGGTTTGGTATTAGAATTCATACGCGAGCTAATTGGAAAGAAAAAACGCGTTATTCTTCAGACTCGGCGCCTTCCGCTCCTTCCCCTTCCGCGATCGCTTGTTCTAGTCGATCAATATTGACCGAGTCGACCGAATATTCCTCGTTAAGCCAACGATTCAAATCGATCGATTTGCAACGATCGGAACAAAAGGGCAAGGCGACGTTTGGCGCGTCGAGCGCAAATTGTTTGCCGCAAACGGGACAACGCATTCTACTTTCCTTCTTTCTTGGGCGTAGAATCTTTTGCGGGCGCGGATTCTTTTGGCTTAGAAGCGGTTTCCGTTTTCTTCTCGCTTGACGAAGAAGAGGAGGAGGAATCGCAAGGAGTAGTCGAAGCCTTCGTCGGGCTCGACTTGTAGTCGGTGCAATAAAACCCGCTTCCCTTAAAAATAATTCCCGTTCCTCCGCTAATTAAGCGATGCAACGCCTTTTCGCCGCAATTCGGGCAAACTTCGACGGGCTCGGCGGTCATCGACTGGAAAATTTCAACGGTTTGGTCGCACGCGGCGCAATGATAATCGTAAGTCGGCATTATTGACGATTCTATCCGACGCTTCGCCAACAAACGAGACGCAACGTCGGAAAAGTCGCGCGATTACTCGCGTTTGTTAGTAAAATTCTATTGTTCTTGTTTCGTTTCGTCCTTCGTCTCTTCCGTTTTTGGAACGGGCGCGGCTAGGACGACTTGCGAAGCGCGCACGACGCGCTCGTGTAATTTGAATCCGTCTTTCAGTTCGACGACGACCGTATTAGGCGCAAATTCGTCGTTCGGAACGAAAGCGACGGACTCGTGAAAATTCGGATCGAAAGGCTTGTGAAGCGCGTCGATTTTTTCAATATTGTTTTTCGCGAAGATATTAAGCAGTTCTTGACGCACCATCTTTACGCCTTCGACGACCGCCGCGACGTTCTTTTCGGGCTCGGCGATATTTAACGCCAATCCCAAATTATCCCAGACGGACAAGACGTCGCGCGCTAAATTCATCGAAGCGTACTTTCTCTCTTCTTGCGCCAAGCGATTCGTTCTCGCGCGGAAATTTTCCAGTTCCGCCAACGCGCGCAAGCCGCGGTCTTTCGCCTCTTCCAAATCGCTCTTTAATTTTTCGTATTCCGCGCGCGAAACGGTAATCGTATCGGGCGCGGACGCATCGGCGTCTTCCTGCGCCGCTTTTAACGTCGCTTCGACGAGTTCGTCGACCTTCTCTTGATCGACGTCGGCGTTTTGCGCGTTCTGATCGTCGTTCGTTTTCTTAAACATTACGTCTCCTTCGACTCCGACGCGGCGGAGTCGCTGATTTCATAGGTTGTCGGCGTTTAAAGGAACAGCGTTTAAAGAATCGACGTTTCTAGTCGTTCTTATTTGGCGTCTTCGGATTTCGCGCCTTTTTTAGCGGCGTTGGGAAAATATTCCTTAACAAAATCTTTCAATTTTCCACAGAACGACTTACGCTCGGTGAGGACGGAATCGCCCTCGTATTCCGCAAGCTGACGTAAAATTTTGGCGTGTTCCGGCTTGATCTTCGTCGGCACTTCGATAAACAACTGAATGAGCAAGTCGCCCGCGACGTTGCGGCGAGGAGTCGGAACGCCTCGACCGCGTAACCGCACGACGTCGCCGTTTTGCGTTCCTGCGGAAATTTTAATTTTTTCAACGCCGTCGAGAGTCGGAACTTCAATTTCGGCGCCAAGCGCGGCTTGCGCGTATCCGATCGGAATCTGACAAATTAAATCTTGTCCTTCGCGTCTGAAGAGCGGGTGTTTTTTGATCTGAATGAAGACGTAGCAGTCGCCCGCCGGACCTCCGTTAGGACTGTGATCCCCTTCGCCGGTCATACGCAACCGCGAGCCGACGTCGACGCCCGCCGGAATGCGAACTTCGCGAACGACTTCGCGCGCGACTAATCCTGTTCCGCGACAATCGGGACAAGGATCGACGATCACCGAACCGCGTCCCCCGCATTTCGGACAGGTCGTTTGAATGGAAAACATACCCGTCGACTGCTGAATACGTCCTCGACCGCCGCAATAACGGCAAGTTTCCGGCTTCGTGCCGGGCTTGGCGCCGGAACCTCCGCACTTAGAACATTTTTCTCGTCTTTTGAAACGAATCTCTTTCGAAACGCCCTTGGCCGCTTCGTGCAAATCGAGCGTTACGCCGCAACGAACGTCGGCGCCCGGCTGAACGCCTCTTCCGCGCCCTCCGCCTCCGCCGAAAAGATCGCCGAAAACCGAACCGCCAAAAATATCGCCAAACGCGCCGAAAATGTCGCCGACGTCTTGGAACCCGCTGAAGCCGCCGTTGCGTTCGAGCCCAGCCTTGCCGTAATGGTCGTAAATATCGCGCTTGTCCTTGTCGCTCAATACTTCGAACGCTTCCGCGCACTGCTTAAACTTAGCGGCCGCTTCTTCGTCGCCCGGATTGCGATCAGGGTGGTATTTCAACGCGGCTTTACGATATGCGGAACGAATTTCGTCTTCCGTCGCCGTGCGTTCAATTCCCAACAGTTGATAATAATCGATTTCTTCGGCCATAACAACGCGTTTCCAACCAACGTTAAATCTCGTCGTCGGACTTGACTCGCCTGTCCGACGATAAAAAACGCGCGTCGTCTCGATCGACGGCGCCGTTAAAGGCGCGCGATCCGCTCTCGCAAATCGCGCGTCGAAAAATACGTTTCTATTAAACAAATCAGATTCGCCCGAAGTTCGAACGAATCTGACGCGCGCCCGAAATTGAATCGGGCGAGAAACGACCGTCTGTCGAGTTCGCGCAACTCGACGCGTCAAGAGAACGACTCAACGGAACGACTCAACGAATCGCGCCGCCGACTTCTTTGTCTTTCTTGACGTCGGTCACAAGGGTTTCGGTCGTCAACATCAAGCCGGCGACGCTCGCGGCGTGCGACAACGCGGCGCGAACGACCTTCACAGGGTCGATAACGCCCGCTTCGAACATATCGACGTATTTGCCGGTCGAAGCGTCGTAACCGACGTTCTCGTCTTTGCTCGCGACTTCGTCGACGACGACGGTCCCGTCGGCGCCGCTGTTGTCGACGATCTGTCGCAACGGCGCGGACAAAGCGCGCAACAGAATATCGACGCCGATTTTTTCGTCGCCGCGCGCGTCTTTACGCGCTTTCTCAACCGCTTCGCGACAACGCAGAAGCGCGACGCCGCCGCCGGGCAAAACGCCTTCTTGCGCGGCCGCTCGCGTGGCGTGCAAGGCGTCGTCGACGCGGTCTTTCTTCTGCTTCATTTCCGCTTCGGAGTGCGCGCCGACCTTGACGATCGCGACTCCGCCGCTCAATTTCGCAAGACGTTCTTGGAACTTTTCTTTGTCGTAGTCGCTTTCGCTTTCGGCGATCATACGGCGCAACAGATCGGTTCGCGACTTAATGTCGGCTTTCTTGCCTTTGCCGTCGATAATGATCGTCGTGTCTTTGTCGACGTTAATTTGTTTCGCTTGCCCAAGCTGACTCAATTCGACGTTTTCGAGCTTAATGCCGAGGTCTTCGCTGATGACTTGACCGCCGGTCAAAATCGCAATGTCCTGCAACATCGCCTTGCGACGATCGCCGAAGCCGGGCGCTTTGACGGCGCAAACGTCGAGAATACCGCGCAAACGGTTCACGACCAACATCGTCAACGCTTCGTTATCGACGTCTTCCGCGATAATGAAGAGCGGCTTGCCCTTTTGCGCGACTTTTTCGAGCAACGGAACAAGGTCGCGAACGTTCGAAATTTTCTTTTCGTGAAGCAAGACGTAAGCGTCTTCAAGAGCGACTTTCATTTCCGTCATATCGTTGATGAAATACGGAGACAAATAGCCCTTGTCGAACTGCATGCCTTCGACGACCTCGTAAGTCGTTTCGGAAGTCTTGCCTTCTTCGACGGTGATGACGCCGTCGTTGCCGACCGCTTCCATCGCGTCCGCCAACAGATCGCCGATTTCACGGTCGTTATTCGCGCTAATTGCGCCGACGTTCGCGATTTCCGCTTTCGTCGTAACGGCTTTAGCCATACTTTGGAGTTTTCCGATCGCGGCGTCGGTCGCGCGATCGATTCCGCGACGAATCGCCGTCGGATTGCTTCCGGCGGCAACGTTGCGCAGACCTTCGCGGAAGATTTCGCGCGCCAAAACGGTCGCGGTCGTGGTGCCGTCGCCGACGATATCGTTCGTTTTCGAAGCGACTTCGTTGACCAACTTGGCGCCCATATTTTCGAACGGGTCGTCGAGTTCGACTTCTTTACTGACGGAAACGCCGTCTTTGGTGACTTTCGGCGCGCCGTACGCTTTGCTTAACACAACGTTGCGCCCGGTCGGTCCTAACGTTACGGCGACCACGTCGGCTAATTTATTAACGCCGTCGAGCATCTTGCGTCGCGCCGCGTCGTCGAAGATCAGTTGTTTTGCCATAGATCAATGTCCTTATATCTGAAATAAATCCGCGCGGCTATGAATTCCGCAGACTCCGCAAAGGGGCGGCGCCGCAGTCGAGCGACGCCGCGCGCCCTCGATCGATCACGCCTTGACGACTTTCGCCAAAACGTCGCTTTCACGCAAAATCTTGTATTTCACGCCGTCGACTTCGACGTCGGAACCGGAATATTTACCGTAGATGACTTCGTCGCCGACCGCGACGCTCATCTCGGCCAACTTGCCGTTGTCAAGCAAACGACCGGCGCCGGCGGCGACGACGGTTCCGCGTTGCGGCTTTTCCTTGGCGCTATCGGGCAGGAGAATGCCGCCGGCGGTCTTTTCTTCGGCTTCCAAAGGTTCAACGACAATACGATCGTCCAAAGGTTTCAGATTCAGGGCTTTCTTAGCCATTTTGTGATCCTTTCGCAATATATGTCAACGTATTCTTATTATTTTATATTATCAAATTGGAGACGTATCGACTCTGTTTCAAGACGAAATCCAATTTGTCGGTTTTTCATCGTTCAACGTCGCGCGACGTACTCGTCGATCGGCGTTCGACGCGTCGCCGACGTTTTATGTTTTAAAACAACGCCCGCAAAACTATGCAAGTTAAAACAACGCGCGCTAAATCAGGCTCAGAAGCCGCCCATGCCGGGCATGCCGCCGCCCATGCCGCCCATGCCGCCCATCGCGTTCGGATCGGGCGCGGCGGGTTCGTCTTTCGGAATTTCGGTCATCAAGCAGGAGGTCGTCAGAAGCAACGCGGAAACGCTCGCGGCGTTTTGCAACGAGGTGCGAACGACTTTGGCGGGGTCGATGACGCCCGCTTTGAGCATATCGCCGTAAACGTCTTTGTCGGCGTCGTAACCAAAGTTCTTATCGGATTCTTTACGAACGCGATTGACGACGACGGCGCCTTCGACGCCCGCGTTTTTCGCGATTTCGCGAATAGGCGCTTCAAGAGCGCGCTTGACGATTTGAACGCCGTAAACTTCGTCGCCGACGGCGCCGACGTCGGTTAGCGCGTCGGCGGCGCGCAACAACGCGACTCCGCCGCCGGGCACGACGCCTTCTTCAAGAGCGGCTTTCGTCGCGGCTTGGGCGTCTTCGTACAGATATTTGCGTTCTTTCAGCTCGGACTCGGTAGCCGCGCCGACGTTGATGCGAGCGACGCCGCCCGCCAACTTGGCAAGGCGCTCTTGGAGCTTTTCTTTATCGTAGGAGCTGGTCGTCGTTTCGATTTCCGCTCTGATTTGAGCGACGCGCGCGTCAATGTCTTCTTTCTTTCCGGCGCCGCCGACGATCGTGGTCGAATCTCCGGAAACGACGATGCGCTTCGCGCGACCAAGGTCGGAAATTTGCACGGCGTCAAGTTGAACGCCGAGGTCTTTATAAACGGCGGTCGCGCCGGTCAAGATCGCAATATCGCCAAGCATCGCCTTGCGACGATCGCCGTAGCCGGGCGCCTTGACGGCGCAAACTTGGAGGACGCCGCGCAACTTGTTGACGACCAACGTGGCGAGCGCTTCGCCTTCAATATCTTCGGCGACGATGAAGAGCGGCTTGCTTTGCTTGGTGATCGCTTCAAGAAGGGGAACCAAGGATTTCGCAGTCGAAATCTTTTCTTCAAAGACGAGAACGAGCGCGTCTTCCAATTCGACTTTCTGATCGTCGACGTTCGTAACGAAGTGAGGAGACAGATAGCCGCGGTCGAATTGCATGCCTTCGACGACGTCGACGTAAGTATTGAACTGCTTGCCTTCTTCGACGGTAATAACGCCGTTCTTCCCGACTTTGACAAACGCGTCGGCAAGAATTTGCCCGATCGTCGCGTCGTTGTTGCCCGCGATCGCGGCGACTTGCGCAATCTCTTTCTTGCTCTTGTCGTCGATCGGCGTCGCTTGCTTGTCGATATATTCCCCGACGGCGGCGGCGGCTTTTTGAACGCCGCGCGAAAGAGCCATCGGATCGGCGCCCGACGCGACCATCTTCAAGCCTTCGAGATAAATCGCTTCGGCAAGAACCGTGGCGGTCGTGGTTCCGTCGCCGGCCGCTTGATTCGTTTTCGAGGCGGCTTGTTTGACCAGAAGCGCGCCAAGATTCTCTTCGGGGTCTTCTAATACGACGTCTTCCGCGACGGTAACGCCGTCCTTAGTAACTTTGGGCGAGCCCCAGCCTTTGTCCAAAACGACGTTTCGACCTCGAGGTCCCAGCGTGCTTTTTACGGCGCGCGCCAATTTAGACACGCCCTCGGCGATCGGACGGCGAGCGGCGTCATCGAACGACAATTTCTTTGCCACTGCGGAATACTCCTTTATATCTTAAGTTTCTACCCGATTTCTAACCGCACGACGTCAAAAGAAACGTCGCGGGCAAGAAACCGACTGCTTTTAATTGGCTTTTAAGCGTCGTCAACGTCCGCCGGAAACCAAGACGTCCGACTTTCGTTTGAGACGTTTTATTTACAAGCAGACAAGGCGCCAAATCAAATTTCTTTGGTATTAAATCAGATATTATTCCTAAATCACAGTCTTTTTTAAAAAAAAGAGCTTTTTAACCAACGTTAAAAGAAGTAAAATAGTAAAATCAGCTTAATTCATCAAAAACTAATATCCAAACGTCGTTCGTCGGCGTCAAATTGGCAGATTCCCAAACGGCAGAAAAAGCGATCGTTCCATCCGCGCCTCGTCGAGTAAGCGTTCACGGAAAACGACGCGCAAGAATCGCCGCGAAAGCGGCGCGCGAAAGCCGCCCGCATTGCGGGCGGATGGGTTGCGAATGTCCGCGCTTCTGGCGTCGGCATACGGGACGGATTAGGCGCTTAATGAACTCG
>JAZRWW010000079.1:0-16142 GCA_045599865.1 Thermoguttaceae bacterium | reverse complement strand
GTTAGGGCTCGCCGTTTGAAAAAGTGGGGAAAGTACAGGACGTTTCAAAAAGCATAGTTTTTGAAAGGAACTTTTATTTTGAAGAAAATTGGACTTTTAACCTTCCACAACGAAGATAACTTTGGAGCGGTTCTGCAAACGTTCGCTCTGCAGAAGTATGTTCAATTAGATAATAAAAACGACGTTGCGGTCATTGATTACCATTCTCATATGGAACTTCATAGAAATAGAGTAAAGTCGTGCCTAAGACGACTTTATAGATTTCTAAGAAATCCTTTGCCTATTGTTGACAAAAGAAAATTCTCGAGATTTCGTAAGACCTTCCTTCATTTTTCTGAAAAAAAATATGTCGGCGACAAAGTTTTTTTAAGAAATCCGCCTTTGGGATTCGACGTTCTGCTAGTTGGAAGCGATCAAGTTTGGAATCTAGAATTAACAAAGAACTCTAAAGGATATTATTTGCCGTTCCAAACAAACGCAAAGAAAATATCATACGCATCTAGTTTTGGACGTTCCGAACTTACCAACGCCGAACGCGAGGCGATTCGGAAATATTTGCCTTCATTTTCCGCTGTTTCCTCACGCGAACAGTCAGGGGTTGACGCAATTAAACGTGAAATTGACAAGGACGTCTCTCTCTGTCTTGATCCCGTGTACCTTTTGGAAGCCGAAGAATGGGAAAAACTTGCAAACAAAGACGTCAAGTTGCCACCCAAATACGTTTTCCTCTATGTTATGGAAACGACCGAGCTTTTAAAAACTTTGCTTGACGCGGTTAGACAAAAGTATCGTCTTCCAGTAATTGCCGTATGGGGTTATGGAAAGGCGTTGAATTGGGGTAAAGTTGATAGAAGTTGCGGTCCAGAGGAATTTGTAAGATATATCGAATCGGCGACTTATGTTGTCACTAACTCGTTCCATGGACTTTCGTTTTCCCTAATTTTTAAAAAGAAGGTTTTCTGCGCGGCTCACACAACGAAAAATACTCGTTTAGCGAACGTGCTTGCGCTCTCGGGAAATCAACAAAAGCAATATGTCGACAACACGCCTATTAAAGACGTTCAGAATTATTTGATCGACGGAACAACTGCGTTTGAAAATTTGCTTCCCTACGTCGTTTCTTCCAAGGATTATTTGAAAAAAGCGTTAGACGCGTAAAACAAACCAAGGGAAAGACTTACCTATGTTGAAATTGTGCGACAAAATTCAATGTACGGGTTGCGCGAGTTGTTTCAATACTTGTCCAACGGGCGCGATCGCAATGAAACAAGATGCGGAAGGATTTCTAGCGCCGCGCGTCGATAGTTCGAAATGCCGAGAATGCGCGTTATGCGAGCGTTCTTGTCCGATTATGAATCCGCCGCGTTTAGATCGCGTCGTCGATCCCATAGTTTACGCTTGTTGGAACAACGACGACGAGGTTAGGCGCGCGTCGTCGTCAGGCGGTATGTTTTCAGTTTACGCTTCGAAGATTCTAGACGAGGGTGGAGTCGTGTTTGGCGCCGCATATGACGATTCTATGAAAGTCGTCTTTTCGAAGGCGGAATCAAAAGAAGATTTAACAAAGTTGCGAACCTCTAAGTACGTTCAAGCGGAAGTTGGGACGATCTATCGCGGCATCAAAGCCAATCTTCTATCTGGACGCGTTGTTTTGTTCGTGGGTACGCCTTGTCAAGTTGCCGGACTATATGGTTTTTTAGGAAAGGAATATAAGAATCTGTATGTATGCGACCTAGTCTGTCACGGCGTTCCATCGCCTCTTCTATATAAGAAATGGTTGCGTTATCTCGAAACGACGCTGAAACGCAAAATCGTCTCTCTTAATATGCGTTCTAAACCGAAGCGCTGGGAACGTCCCAACGTTAGCGTCGTAGTCGAAGGAAACAAAAGAATAATGTGGGACTGGAATGAGAAACACGCAAGTTATCTCGGTCAAATATTTTCGAAAAATATGTGCCTTCGTTCTTCTTGTTCGCAATGTTCTTTCGCCCGATTTCCTCGAGTCGGCGATATAACAATAGGAGATTTTTGGGGAATTGGACGGAACGTTCCCTTTGACCGACCTGTCGACGGAGGCGTCTCGCTCAATATCGTCAATAGCGAGAAAGGCGCCAAACTTGTTGAACGGAGTCGCCAAGACGCGGAGTGGATCGAACGTTCGTTAGAAGAGGCAAAAGCGGGAAATCACAACCTATACGAATCGTCTCTACCTCATCCTAAGAGAGAGGTCTTTCTACAAGACGTTCAAAAATTAGATTTTGCGACTTTGGTAAAGAAATATCGAACGACGCTGTATGGAACGCCCTTTTTTAGGATTCGTCGTCGAATACGACTCGCAATATTGAGCGTATTCAGGCTTTTCGTATCTCAAAAAATGCGGGAAAACCTCAAAAAAATACTTAAAAGAGGAGCCCGATAGTAAGATGGCGGAAGCAAAGTTTTCACTAAAAACGTTTTCCAGAAACGTCGGTAGCGGTTGGATCGCGATGCTCGTAACGGGTCTAGTCGGATTCGTTACCCTTCCCCTTTCTATGCGCTACCTTGGCAAGGAACTCTACGGAGTCTCCGCGCTAATGGTCGCGTTTTTATCGATTTTTCAATTTCTTAGCTTCGGTTTGCCTCCGACTATTTTGCGTTTTTTTTCCCTTGCCTACGCCCAAAAAGACGACGTTGAGGCAAAACAAATACTCTTCGTTTCGTTGGCGTTATTGGGCGGATTAGGCGCGGTCGGAACGATCGGCATTTTACTTTGTTACCCGCGCTTTTTGAGCGTCTATTCGATTCCGCAAGAATGGCGTAACGACGTTTTGTTCCTATTTATAGTAACGGCGTTCCATTTCTTTCAAACGTTCGTTCTCATTCCATATTACGCGCTGATTCAAGCAAAGAATCGATTTGATCTCGCCAATTATCGGCGCGTTTTAGCGTCGTTGATTCGACTGGCGTCGCTTTGGTTGGGATACGCGTTTTTAGCTCCGACGCTTAGAGTTTTAGCCTACTCTTCCATCTGCGGAATAGTTTACGAACTCGTTTCCGTTTTATGGATCGCTTGGCGTTTAGAAGGTTTAAACATCATTCCTAGTCGTAAATACTGGTCTGGATCGATCGCTAAGAAAATGTTTTCTTTTAGCGTTGATAATCTGATTAACGCGACGTTTTTTTCATTGTCAATTCAACTGCCAATTCTTATCATTGGTAAGACGCTAGGAAAAGAAAGCGTCGCTTATTTCACGCCCGCTGTCACAATTAGCAGTCTTTGTTCTTCCGTATTGGGCTCTTTCGGCATTCCCCTAACTCCGCTGGCAAGCGCCGACAAAGTTAACAACGACGGCGGAAGTATCGGTCGTTGGGCGATCGTTTTAGGAGAAACGGTCGCGCTTGTCGGATGTTTGATCATCGTCGGTTGTAGCGTTATGGGACGCGATTTTTTGACGTTGTGGCTCGGCGAATCGTTCGTTTGGACGTCCCCGACCGTCGTTCTTATGGTCTTTGGGATCGTATACGCGGCAATTCAAGCGGTAAATTACAGTTTGGCGCTAGGTTCAAGTACGATCAAGCCGGTGGCGTATAGTTCGGTCGTAATGGCGCTTCTGACGGCGTTGGGAACTTATATTGGAACCGCATATTACGGCTGGTCGATTCTTGGCGTCGCGATTTGTATCGCGGTCGTCCGTATCTTGCGCAACACGTTCTTTCTTGCTGGCGTTTACGCGCGTCTTTTCCATTACAATTACCCGCTTTATTTTTGGCGCGTGTATTTTAAGCCGACGGCGTTGGCGTGTCTCGTGATCTTTTTGGGCTTTTGGGTTCGCAAGATTTTACCAGATTACGAACCAAATTATTTCACGTTGATTATTGGTTCGATCACAGTTGCGGTCTTTTATGGAATTTTAGGCTGGTACTTTGTGTTGAGCGACGAGATCAAAAATCGCGTTCCTTATTTGAATCGGGCGCCGCAGTTGGTTCGTAAATTATTGGCGTTGAAACGGTAGCTCGGTTCTTATAAAACGTTCGTATCGTTCTTTCAGTAAGCGTTCACGGAAAACGCGCGTTGTTTCTCGGCGTTGCGTTAATTTCAGGTAACCGTTCACGGGAATCCGCGCATCAACGATGCGCGGATTTCCATTAATGCGAGGCTTTCCATTGATACGCGGCGTTCCAAGCGCGCTTACGCGACGCGTCTGCCCGCGCTCAATTTTATTTGTTCGTCGGCGATCGCGTTTACCAGCGTTTCGTTGTGCGTTGCGAAAATCAGCGTTTTTTTCGCGTCGCGCAACGTTTTTAACAACTCGACTATTCGATTTTGCGCTTCTTTGTCGAGTCCGGCTAGCGGCTCGTCCATTATTAACGCGTCGGGATTCAACGCCAAAACGCAGGCGAAGGCGACTTTTCTCTTTTCGCCGCCCGACAGCGCGTAAGGGGCGCGCGTTCTTAGCTTTTCTATGTCCAACAGCGCCAAGCAGTCGTCGACGCGTCGTCGACATTCGTTTTCTTCAAGTTCCAACTGGCGCGGACCAAACGCAATTTCGTCTTCCACGCTTCCGCAAAAAAGCTGGGCGTCGGCGTTTTGAAAGACGAACCCTACGCGTCGGTGAAAATTTTTCGCGAAAATCGGATCGCGCAAGGAATCGCGATCGATTTTGTCGCCGTCGAACTTATATTCGCCGCGCGTTGGAAATATCAGTCCGTTGAGGAGTTTTAAGAGCGTCGTCTTGCCGCAACCGTTGTCGCCGATCAGCGCCAAGGCGCGTCCTCGCTCGACGCGCAAAGAAACGTCGGTCAACGCTTGAACGCCGCCGTCGTAGGAAAATGAAACGTCGGTTAGTTCGAACATCGAATCGCGTACTCCAGATAAACAAAAAGCAGGATCGTCGATAAACACAAGGCGACGCCGACAAAATCGATCGGGCGCAAAGGCGTGCGAAATCTACTGTACTTGCCCGAAAAACACCGACACGTCATCGCGTCGAATTGTTCCTGCGCCGTCTTTTGCGCGCGCAACAAAGCGACGCCGACTATGCCGCCTAGCGTTTTCGCCTTATGTCGATCGCGCCCAACCGAACGCAAACGCAAGGCGTCGAGCGAGTCTAGGCAAATATCGCTTAGGACGACGACGTATTTTAAAGTCAAGTCGAAGACGAAAACCAACGCGTCGGGCGCGCCGAACGATTTGAACGCGCACGTGAATCGGTTCCAATTCGTCGAATACGCCAAGAGCGCCAACGCGACGGTCGAAACCAACGTTTTCCACGGCACGACGCAAAAAGCGCGCGTCTGTCCCCAAAAAATCGCGGGCGCAAGTATCGCGGCGGAAATCAGACTCGCTTGAATCGGCGCCGTTAGGATTCTTACGATTTTTTTTGCGTCGAACGTCGCTATTAACGCTAGTTCCGCGACGCCGACTATTTCGACAAAAGCGAAATTTCGCGCGGCGGACGCGCAAAAGACGACGATCAACGTCAACGCCAATTTTACGCGCGTCGACAAATCGAATTTGCCGCGCGTTCTTTCCGGGGCGCGCTTCGCTTTGTTCAACACGAACGCCAAAGCGTCGTAACTTCGGCGTAGGAAGGCGTCGCCGTCGGTCGGAACTTTTCCGACGTCTTCGCGTAATAGCCAGTCGGGCGTTCGCACGTTTTTCATTACGCTTGACGGAGTAGGAACGCCGACGATAATTTGACGACGATAATCGAAAGCGCGACGCCCGCGACGGCGGAAAGAACGTAAGCGAGCCAATCGGGCGTTCCGGGCGCGGCGTAATCGGGCGCCAAGGCAGACCACTGGAACCCTTCGAGCATTCCTTTCGGGGTATAGCCAAGCGCTTGACCGTTATTCTCGACGGCGGCGATTTCTTCGGCGCCCCACTCTCCCCACGCGGTTCCTTCGGCAAGAAGCCCTAACGGCGAGGCGGCGATCAAAATCGCGAGGAGGCAATAGATCGCGCCCCAGCCCTTGCGAGTCGCTTTCTCTTGTTCCGACGCGTCGTTTTCGTCGTTTTCGTCCGACGTTTTAAAGAGCGCTTCGTTTAAAGCGAAATCGGGCGCGGCGTTGCGAACGAACGCGTAAACGGCGACGGAAAAGATCGCTTCCGCCATCCCGAAAAGCGTCAAGTGCCCGATCGCCATCGCCGGTATGGCGACGTTTAACGAATAGGGGCAATATAACGCTTGACCGTTCGCATCGGTAAAGAAGATCGGTTGCACGCCAAATTCGACGGCGGCGACAAGCGCGGCGGCGTTGATTCCAAGATAAGAAGCGATCGCCAACGCGACAAAATCGGCGCGTTTTGAAGGTCGTCCCTTAGTAAAGAACCCAAACGCTTTTTTCAACGCAAGGTAGGAACAATATCCGACGAAGGGCAAGACAAACGCCATATTAAACGCGTTCGCGCCAAACGCCAAGACGCCTCCGTCGCCAAAAAGAAGCGCTTGGAGCGCCAGCGCGATCGTCAGCGCAAGGCACGCGGCTTCCGGTCCAAGCAAGACGGCAAGGACGGTTCCTCCGACGGCGTGCCCGGTCGTTCCGCCCGGCAGGGGAATATTGAACATCATCGCCAAAAACGCGAAGGCGGACGCAAGTCCGAGCGCCGAAAAACGCTCTTTTGGAAAATCTCGCGCGACTTTTTTCAAAGAACGAATCCACACGGGCGCGGTTGCGACGGTTAAAACGGCGCAAGTCGAAACGCTCAAATAATTGTCGGGAATGTGCATTCTAACGCTCCTGTCGATAGGACGCGGGGCGCCGCGTCAAAATAAAAATGAAACGACCGTTGCGGCGCTCCGCGCGTCCAAAACGCGAAACGTCGCTTGACCGCCGATTCTAAGGCGCAAAAACTCCTGCTTGATTATAACGCGTTAGGAAGTCAAATCAAGCGCCCCGCGCGTCGTAAGACGCGACCGCGGTCGCCGCCGGTTATATGCCGACGGAAGGAGTCGGTTCGCAAAACGTTGATCACACGACGAGGAAGAAAAAAAACGTTTCACCGGCGCGGTAAAAACACGACGATCAGTTGTTACGACGTTCGTTTAAAATCGAAGTTTTTTGGTTATGAAGGCGTCCGCGGATTCCACGCGCGCCTTACGGCGCGATTCAAACGCAAACTTTGTTCAAAATATTCTATGAACGGTTACAAAAAAATTTAGCAAAAACAACGTCGCGGCGCTTGCTACGGTCGTTTTAAACGGATATAATACAACGGGTTCGTAGCGAAAGCGTCGGACGTTCGGAGGACGCGCAAAGCGCCGAGCCCGCGTAAGCGTTTTTGTTCGCCCTTCCCTTGTTTTTAAAAAATGGAGAAAGCGCGAAATTATTTAGCCGCGCCTCTTAAAACGAGTCGTCATTTTGGAGAAGCGACAATGAGCCTGTTTTCATTTAGACGTCTTCTTACGAGCAAGTCGTTCGGACGCAAAAGAAACGAACTTCCCCTTATCCGTAAAAGAGGGACTTCTGACGTCAACGTTCCCAAGCTAAGCGTTTTACGCGCCGAGGTTCTTGAAGATCGCGCGCTGTTGAGCGCGACGCCGCTCGGAAGTATGCTCGACGCTTCCGCGTATGAAAGGCTGGATACGCAAGTTTTGGAAACGCCGATTATCGCGCGTTCTCCGCTTCCGCTGGATTTGAATTTCGACGTGAAAGACCCCTGCGAAATCGAACAAAGCGCGCTCGCCTATACGGTCGACGATTCTCTGCTTGATTTGGACGTCGATCCTAAGTCGCTCACGGAAGATTTCGTCTTCAATTTGAGCAGTAATCCGACGTCGACTTATACGATCTATCTTGATTTCAACGGGCATAAAACGATCGGAACCTACTGGAACAAATCATATAGCAACGTAATAACGCCCGCCTACGACGCCGACGGCTATCGCTCTTCTTTCTCGTCCTCGGAACTTCGCGACATATATGAGATTTGGCTTAGCGTAAGCGAAGACTACGCTCCGTTTGACGTCAACGTGACGACGGTCGAGCCGACGCTCGCGCAACTTGTACGTTCCAACAATCAAGACGTCGAATACGGCGTTCGTTGTTGCATTGGCGGTTCGTATGAAGACTGGTACGGCGTACCGGCCGGCGGCGTTTCTTACGTGGGGTCTTTTACGTATTCCAGCGACACGCCCTGTTTCGTTTTTTCCGATTCGCTTGGATGGACAAAAGGCGTAGCCGAGGCCGCCGCCCACGAAATAGGACACTCGTTAGGCTTGAGTCATGACGGAATCAACGAGTTGAACGGTTCCAAAACCGAATATTACGAAGGCGCCGACGACTGGGCGCCGATTATGGGGGCGGGTTACTATGTGAATCTGACCCAATGGAGCAAAGGCGAATACGCGAGGTCGACCAATAAGGAAGACGACCTTGCGATTATCGTTTCGAACGGTTTCGGTTACAAAGCGGACGATCATAGCGATTCGCGAACTCAGGCGACTTCCTTTGAACTTGCGCCTTCTGGAACGCTTATTTCGGGCTTGATCGAAACCAACGACGACGTCGACTATTTCTCCTTCGTGAACGCGGGCGACGCCGATTTGCTTTACGTCGGCGGAATCGCTTCCGTTGCCAACCTTGACGTCGCCGTTTCTCTTTACGACGCCGACGGACGACTGGTAAAAACTTACGATCCTTCCGATTCGTTATACGTAATCGTCGATTTGTCGGAGTTAGAGACGGGCGCGACTTACTATTTTTCCGTCTCCGGCACAGGGTTGAACGTCGAGGGAACTCAACGTTATTCCGACTACGGGAGTCTTGGAAACTATCTTGTCGTCGCAATTCAAGAGGATGAAGACGCGGACGTTTACGAGCCGAACAATTCCTTCGCAGGCGCCTACGATCTGGGATTTGTAAACGGGGAGGTCGTCTTTAATTCTATGTCCCTAGGAGGTCGCGACGACGGAGACGACTATTATCGATTTGAAATTGGCGCGACGGGAACTTCTAGCGATTATATCAGAACCGAATACGATAAAGAATCCGACGAAAACAGGATTATGTATTTGGGATTGTACGATTCGGAGCGCAATAGAATCGGTTATTGCTTCTACGGGAACACCGACTGGCAAGAATACTCTCTTGCGGGACTTGCCGCCGGAACTTATTATATTCGGACGTACAATTACTACGCTTTAGACGAACCTTATGATTATACGTTGACGATTCACGCGCCTGACGCCGAAGCGCCGACGTATTCGCTGACGTCGCTAGAAATCGCCAACGAGCCTCGGGTCGGTTCGACGCTTCTTTCCGTTCTCAACGTTCAAAACGCGACGGCAAATTATCAGTGGTATTTCGCCAATTCCGCAAACGCGACGACTTGGACGCCTATTCAGGGCGCAAACGACGCCTCTTTTGCCCCGACGTCGCATTACGTTGGAAAATATTTGAAGGTCGTCGCGAAAGGCGTCGGGTCGTATGTCGGAACGCTCGCCGCCGTTACGAGCGCGCCGGTCGCTAAATCGTCGAAAGACTTGACGACCGAACTGACGTCGATTTCTATTTCCGGCGAGGTCGCAGTCGGCAAAACGCTGTCGACGAATCTTCAGCCCGAGGGCGCGACCGCCGATTATCAATGGTATCGCGCAAGTTCAAGCGACGCGACTCAATGGACGGCGATCCAAGGCGCCGATCGATCGAGCTATACGCTTACTCAAGCCGATACGGGCGGTTTCGTGAAGGTCGTCGCGAGCGGAACCGGCGACTATTTTGGCAAGGTCGAAAACGTCGTTTCGTTGTTTTCGAAGACTTGGACGGTAACGTCGACCGCCGATTCCGAGACGACGAGCGGAACGTTGCGATACGCGATTAAAAACGCAAACGAAGGCGATTTAATCACGTTCGACGCCTCGCTCAAAGGCGAAACGATTACGTTAAACGGAACCGAGCTTTTCGTCGACAAAGCGATTACGATCGACGCCTCGTCTCTTTACGATCAGACGGCTAACGCGCCGGGAATTACGATCGACGCCGGTCGTCAGTCGCGCGTCTTCTACGTAAAAGAAGCCGGAACGGAAGAAACGCCCGTCGTTTTCAACGGTCTGACGATTCAGAACGGAGTCGCAAACGACGGCGGGGGGCTCTTCCTTGAAAATAGCGGGGTAATCCTGAAAAATACGACGGTAACGAACAATTCTGCGAAAATTTGCGGCGGCGGCGTTAGCGCTTCTTTTGGATTCCTTAAATTGTACGATTCGATCATATCAGACAACGACGCCAACTTTTACGGCGGCGGCGTTCATGAAGTCGACGGTCAATTTGAGGCGACGAACGCGACGTTCGCAAGGAACAGCGGCAAGCCCGGCGGCGGCGTTTGCCTTTTGACTTTCAACGGCGTTCCTTCTTTCAACGGTTGCAAGTTCGTCGAAAACACGTCTTACGAACAAGGCGGCGCGATTTACGCCGGCGGCGCGTTGCAACTCGTCGATTGTTCGATTCTTTCGAACGTTGCTGAAGTAGGCGGCGGAGCGTATGCCGAGGGCGAGACGCTCGTCGAGGGTTCAACGTTTGTCGGCAACTGTTCGACCGCCGACGGAACGCAACTTGGCGGCGGCGCCTTGTACAATTATCGTTCGACTATGACCGTTAAAAATTCGACGTTCGATTCCAATTCGACAGTCGACGACGGCGGCGCGATTATGAGTTCTTACGGCGAGTTGATCGTCGAAGATTCGACGTTTACGAATAATTTTGGCAAGAACGCCGCAGGAGCTATCGGATCGGATTACGGAATCTTTACCGTCTCAGGAAGTCGTTTTGCCAATAACGCTTCGTCTAGTCTCGGGGGCGCCATTGAAGTTTATCAATCGTCGTCCGCACAGATAACAAACTGCGAGTTCTCCGAAAACGAGGCTCGGCAGGGCGGAGCGATCAGTTCGGACAGTCCGTTGGTTCTCGCCGAATGTTGTTTCAATTCGAACGTCGCGGAAATAGGCGGCGCAGCGTACAGCCAAGGGGCTCTTCAAATCGAAGGCTCGACGTTTGAATCGAACGTCGCGACGAGCGGCTTAAATTGGTCGGCGGGCGGCGCGATTTACGCTTTGTCGACGACGTTGACGATCAACGCTTCCGAGTTTGTCGATAATTCGGCTCGTTCCAACGGCGGCGGCGCGATCGCGGCGTATAACTCGACGTCGACGATTTCTAATTCGACGTTTTCCGGCAACGCCGTGAAAAGCGTCGAAGGCGGAGGAGCCCTTAAAGCCGAGTTCGGTTCGATCAGCGTCGAAAGTTGCGACTTCTTTGAAAACCAAGCGAACTACGGCGGGGCGGTCTGCTTATGCACGACCGAAGCGTCCTTCGACGACTGCGAATTTAAGTGCAACATAGGCGGGCTAAACGACGGTCAAGACGGCGGAGCGCTTCGTCTCAACAACGATAGTTCGGCGAACGTCTCTCATTGCGTATTCACGGAAAACAAGGCGTTTCGCGGCGGCGCGGTCGACGTTATTTCCGGAACCTGCGTTTTAACCGACGACGTTTTTATTGGAAACGTCGCGATTCAAGACGGAGGCGGAGCTTACAACTGCGGGACAACGACCGCGATTCGATGCGAATTTGCGCAAAATAGGGCGAATTACGGCGCCGCGATTTACAACAGGGCGTCCTTTACGGGAATTAACTGCGTCGTTTCCCAAAACGTCGCGAACGACGCGGGCGGCGCCTTGTGGAACGGCGGCGACGCTAGATTTGTTAACTGCACGATCGCCGGCAACTCGGCGTTACGATACGCCGGACTGGCCTACAATTCGGGCTCCGCGACGTTGATCAACACGATTCTCGCTTGTAATTACGCGACTTACGCGCAAAACGATTTGCGCGACGCGCATATTTCCGCCGCGAGCAAGAACAACGCGATCGGATTCGACCCCGGTTTTAAAGTCGCGCCGATTTTCGACGAAAACGGAGTCTTGACGAACGCCGAAACGATGGATTTGCACCTCAAGTCGGACGCGTGGGCGATCGATCGCGGCGATAATTCGGCGATTTCGGAAAGGATCGACTTTGACGGAAACGCGCGCTTCGTCGTCGGATACGCCGCTGAAGCGACGGTCGACCTTGGCGCCTTTGAAGTCCAAGACCCGACTGAAAAAACGATCGACGCTCCTTCGACGGTCGTAACGACGGCAAGCGACGTCGTAAGCGATTCCGACGGAGTAATTTCGCTTCGCGAGGCGATTTATAACGCCGTCGACGGCGCGACGATTACGTTCGATCCCTCCTTGGACGGCGCCCGATTAATGTTGAACGGCTCGCAACTGTTTATCGACAAAACGCTGACGATCGACGCGTCGAATTTGCAAATGGGATTCGTAATTAACGGGAATCAAAAGTCGAACGCCTTCGCGACCGCGAGGGAATCGGATTTGACCTTGAAAAAACTGACGATAACCAACGGCAAATCCTACTATGGCGGCGCGATTTACGCCGGCGGCGCGTTGCGACTCGTCGATTGTTCGGTCGTTTCCAACGTCGGGGACTTAGGAGGCGGCGTATACGCGGAAGGCGGTCTAGTCGCCGAAAACTCGACGTTTGACGACGACGAAGCGAACGACGGCGGCGCGCTGTATGTTTATAATTCGGCGTTGACGATTAAAAATTCGACGATTTCAAACAACGTCGCGCAGTTTTCCGGCGGCGGGATCATTCTCGACGTCGGAACGTTGGAAGTAATCGACGCGACGATCTCGGACAACGTCGCCAACGGCAACGGCGGCGGTATTCGCATCGTTTCCACCGGGCTCTTGACGTTGACGAATTCGACGGTCTCGGGCAACGTTTCCGGCGGTTCCGGCGGCGGAGTCGACGTCGGAACCGGAACGTTCGTTGCGACAAACGCGACGATTTCGCGGAATACGGCGACAAATTCCGGAGGCGGAGTCGACGCCGCTCATGGAACGACTACGGTCGTCAATACGGCGTTTACGAACAACGCGGCGAAAGACGGCGGGGGCGCCTACCTGTGGAACGGTTCCTTTACGGCGACAAACTCGACGTTCGCTTGCAACTTCGCGTCGAATAACGGCTCGGGCTTCTTCGTGTCGCCTTTTGGGACGTTTAAAGCCGACAATTCAATTTTCGCGCTCAACGACGGCGGCGAAGAAATTCACGCCGAAACGACGATAACGGGCTCTAACAACCTGTCGACTTACGCGGACTGGAACGGAAGCGACAATTACGCGTATGATCCGACGGCGCCGCTCTTCACGAACGTGGAAGAGGGCGATTACAGTCTCGCGCCAAATTCGCAAGCGATCAATAGAGGAAGCGACGAATTAGCAAACCTTGCCGGTTTGACGATCGATTCGACGGATTTGGCGGGCAAATCGCGCTTCGTCGATTCTTCGATCGATATTGGCGCTTACGAAGGTCAAGGCGACGCGCCAGTCTATTCTACCGTCGTCGACACGCATCGCGATTCGTTCGACTTAAACGACGGCGAATGGTCCTTGCGCGAGGCGATTTATTACGCGTCCGAAGGAGCGACTATTACCTTTGCCGAGTCGCTTCGCGGCAAAACGATCACTTTGCACGAAGGTCAGCTTGAACACGAAGGTCAGCTTGAAATTGACAAATCCCTGACGCTCGACGCTTCGAATCTTTACAACGACGTCAAGAGAGAGCCGGGCGTAACAATCAACGCAAACAGCAAATCTCGCGCCATATTTGTCGGTTCTGAAACCGAAGGCGACAAAATTAGCCTTACGATTATCGGCTTGAATATCGTCGGCGGCAAAGCCAACGGAAACGGCAACGGCAATGGAAACGGCGGCGGAATTTACGCGTCCGCAGGAACGACGGTAATTGCGTCGAAGACGTGGATTAACGGAAATTCCGCCGATTTGGGCGGCGGCGTTTACGCCGAGGAAGGCGCGACGGTGAAGCTGACGGACTCGAAGGCGTCCGAAAACAGCGCGAAAAAAGGCGGCGGCGTTTACGCAAGCGGCGCGACGGTGACGACGACGAATTCAGTCGTTTCCAAAAATAAAGCCGAACATTCCGGCGGCGGCGTTTACGCAAACGGCGCGACGATAACGCTCAAAAACACGGAAGTCGTAAAAAACGCCGTAGAAACTCCTATTCCGACGAACTCGTCGACGCCGGATTATTATCCCGGTTGGTATTACGCGCCGTCGAAAATTCTGGCGACGACCGCCGACGAGCCAAGCGAAGACGCGAACTGCGGCGGCGGAATTTACGCGAGCGCAAATTCGAACGTAACGCTTGCCAACGCGACCGTCGCAAATAACGGCGCGAATAGCGGCGGCGGAATTTACGTAGCCGGAGAATTGACGCTGACGAATTCGATCGTCGCTCAAAACGAGTCGCTCGACGCGAGTAATTCCGACGTCGCGTCTGAAAGCGCTACGATCAACGCGGATTACGTTTTGTCGTCTTACGACTTCCAAAAGGATAATTGCTTTGTTTATCAAGAAGGCGCCCCGCTCTTCAACAACACGGAAAACGACGACTACTCGCCGGCGCCTGAATCCGTTGCGCGCGGCAAGGGCGACGTCAATTTGATTCCCACAGGCGACGAAGAAGAGGAGTTAACGACCGACGTCAACGGTAATTCGCTCATTACGCCTAATCACGGCGTAGCGTTGGGCGCCGCTCAGGATCATACTGAGTTGGAATCTATTTCGATTCTATCCGTTGAAACGCTTGAATGCGGAGTAATATTGGAGGCGACGGGACTTAGTCCGAACGGCGCGACTGCGAATTATCAGTGGTATCGCGTCGCCGAAGACAACATCGAAACGAAAATTGACGGCGCAATCTACTATAGGTATAATGTTACGATTTTCGACGTCGGTTATAGTTTGGTTGTGAAAGCGACTGGAAAGGACGACTACGCGGGAACCGTTGCCGCGACGCCGACAAAAGTCGTTCCGAAACCGGAAGAGATTAAGCTTACGCTCCATTCGGGTCAAGCGAACGCGGCGGCTTATTTGACGCAAGCGGTCGCCGTAACAGCCGACGGAGGATCGATCGAGCTTACGTTGAACGGATCGCAAACGATAGTCGTTGATTCGCCCGTTTTAGTCGGGAACAAGACGTTGACGATCAACGGCGACGGGAAGAGTATCGTATTCGACGGCGAAGGAAAGCGTCGACTCTTCGAAGTCGGAGCCGAAGGCGCTTTGAACCTGACCAACGTAACGATTCAAAACGGCTTCGCCGACGATTACGGCGGCGCGATTAAAAACGCCGGAACTACGACGCTGACGAACGTAACGTTGACGAGCAATAAAGCGGCGAAAAACGGCGGCGCGATCTTCAACGACTTCGGAGCGACGTTGACCGTCAACGGCGGAACTATTTTCGGAAATTCGGCGCGCAACGGCGGCGCTATCGCTAATTACGAAACTACGACAATTTCGGGCGAGACGACGATTTCGAACAACGGCGCGGAACGTTTCGGCGGCGCGTATTTCGGTTGCGGAACGTTGACAGTCGACGGAAGCGCGACGTTTGAATCGAATACAGCGGGTTCCAAAGGCGGCGCGATTTACAACGACGCCAACGGCTCGCGGGAAGGCGTTGTTACGATTAACGGCGCCGACGTTGAATTTGTCGGTAATTACGCGACCGAGCGCGGCGGCGCTATTCAAACGTATCGCGAATTGAACGTCGCGGGAAAGGCGACGTTTAGCGGCAATAACGCGGGCGAATACGGAGGCGCTATCGACGTCGGCGAAAAAGGAAGCGCGACGCTTTCCGGCGATTTGACGTTTAAAAACAACGGCGCGAAATTCGGCGGCGCGATCTTCTCGGTCGACGAGCTGACGTTCGAACAAGGCGGAAATTACAAGTTTACCGGGAACGTCGCGGCAAAGTCGGGCGGCGCTATCGACGCTTGCGCGGGAACGTTGAATCTTGCGGGAACGTTCGATTTTAGCGCAAATCAAGCGCAAGCGAAATACGTCGACGACGAGTCGAACGATCCTGAAACGAAGTCGGGCGTCGGCGGCGCGATCGCGACGGCGGCGGCGACGAAAGTCGCGGAAGGAACCGAATTTGTTTGGGGCAAAGACGGCGAAGCGAACGACGCCTCGCGCGGAAATTGCGTCGCGATCGACACGACTGTTTCTAATCTTGGCGCCGACAAATTCGGCTTGGAACTCGGGGACGATTACACGGCGTTTAAG
>JAZRWW010000078.1:0-12085 GCA_045599865.1 Thermoguttaceae bacterium | reverse complement strand
AAACGCGTATTCGCCCTTCGAATCGAACGAGACGGCGCCCGCCGAGAAGATCGCGCCGCCGAAGCTCGCGCTATTTCCCGCGCCCTTTTCTTCGCCGCCGAACGTAAGCGTACCCGCAAAAGACGCTTTCGCGCTCTTGCCGACGTCGATAGCGCCGCCGTAGCCTTCTTCGTCGATTCCCGCGCGGTTCCCTTCAAACGTCGCGTCGCCGGAAACGCTCAACGACGCGTAATCGGAGGCGTCGCCGTAAGTCATAATAGCGCCGCCGCGCGACTTCGCCGAATTGCCGATAAACGACGCGAAGCCGCGCAGATCGACGACTCCGCGATAAATTTCCGTTGCCGACTTGGCGTAGACGTCGTTGTAAATCGCGCCGCCTTTGGAGCCGGGCGCAGTAACTTTATTGTCGGTAAAGTTTACGGTTCCTTCGACGGTAAACGTTCCGCACCCGAAGTAAGCGCCGCCGAAATTATCGGCAAAATTGCCCGTAAACGACGCCGTCGCGCCGCTCTCGACCGTCGTCGTTCCGTAATTCGCGACGGCGCCTCCGTTTACCGCGTTGTTGACGTCGAACGTCGTTTCGCCGCTAATCGTCAACGTCGCGCCGACGTCGTTGAAGACCGCGCCGCCGTTTTTCGTCGCGACGTTGTTCAAGAACGCTACGGATTCGAGCGTCAAAGCGCCCGCGTTGTAAATCGCGCCGCCGTTTTCGGTCGACTTGCCGTTTTGAAGCGTCATATTTTTGAGAACGACCGGCGTTTCCGCAACGTCGGCGGTTACGCTCATAACGCGCAAATTTCCGCCCGCGTCGACGACGATGCGTCCGTCGCCGTCGATCGTCAGCGCCTTGTCGATCGTCAGCGCCTCGTCCGTCAGCGCGACGGTTCCGCTTAAATCGGGCTTAAACGTAATCGTCGCGTTTTCCGCCGCGTAATGAATCGCCTCGCGCAAGGTCCATTTGCCGTCGTACAATTCGAACGAATCTTCCAACGAATCGACGACCGTCGAATAGACGCTTTCGGTAATAACGACGCTCTTTTCGACGGGCGCGGAGGCGCTCTCGCCGTCCTTGACGATCAAGCGAATAGTCGCGGTATCGCCGATTCCAAGTCCGAGCGCCGCCGGATCAAGATAGAAATCGCGTTCTCCTTGAACGAAATTGGCGCCGTCGACGACAGTCGAGCCGGAGAAATCCCACCAATACGTAAGGTCTTCGACCGCTTCGCCGTCGAGATATTCGCCGCCTGCTTGGACGCGAATTCGATCCGCCTCTTGCGCGGCGTCGAGCGTCGCGATCAAGTAAACGGACCCCGCTTCCATATTGACGGAACAAACGAACTCGTCGCCGACTTCGCCGTCCGAATTAAAGGACGTCGACTTCAAGCCCTTCCACAGCGTAACGCTTCCGTCTTCACCGCCGATTATCAAGTCGATAATTCCGTCGCCGTCGTAGTCGCACGCGAAGGGGCGGGTTCTCGAAACGCTTAACGAAATCGGACCGTCGAGGCTTTCCAGCGGCGTCGCTTCGCTAAATCTCGGCTTCGCGTTCGTTCCGACGTTGACAAAGACGTACAACGCGCCGGTCGAATCGCCGGTAATAATATCGAAGGCGCCGTCTCCGTCGACGTCGGCGATCGTCGGCGCCGTTCGCCCGGAATCGAGCGTCAAATCGCCGGAGCCGTTCGCGTTTTGCAAGACCTTGGCGCTTTGGAAATCGTAAAGCCCGGAAGTCGCCGAATCGACGAGCAAATAGAACTTGCCCGACGCGGATCCGACGAGCAGATCGAAACGACCGTCGCCGTTCCAGTCGCAAACTTCGAA
The DNA here is from genome assembly GCA_045599865.1 of Thermoguttaceae bacterium. GTDB lineage: Bacteria > Planctomycetota > Planctomycetia > Pirellulales > Thermoguttaceae > RUG369. The sequence continues at coordinate 10,264 of JAZRWW010000078.1, read as the reverse complement.
AACGGCGCGATCCCCGACGTCGAGCGTCGACTTCGCCCCGTCAAGTCCGTATTCGACCGTTATCGGCGCCGTCAATTTCCATTCGTCGCCGGTTCCTTCGCCGCGATAGAAGAGGATCGTCCCGTCGGCTCGCCCGACAAACAAATCGAGCGCGCCGTCTCCGTCGACGTCGACCGCGCGCGGCGCCGCGCCTTGACAGCCGCTCGCCGAAACGACAATATCTTCAAACGCGTTCGAATCGGCGTTCCAATATTGCGCGTAGAACCCGTCGGCGTAGCTCGGCGCGTCGTTCGTTCCGACGTTGAGTCTTACGCGAACGCGTCCGGCGTCGTCGGAAGATTTCTGACCGACGATTAAATCGAGAGCGCCGTCGCCGTTCCAATCGACGAGGGACGGAACCGAATAGGACGCGTCCTTGTCGAGCGTCGCAACTTTGACGAATCGTTCGATCGTTCGATTCGCGGCGTCTAAATCGGTTCCGCGCATCAAGTTGCCCGCTAAGTCCTCGACTTTGTTCGAATCGATTTGAATAGCAAGAGACGCCGTAACGCTAGGCGTCGTCTCGCCGGTCGTGAGAAGCAAGCCGTCCGTACCGAACAAATCGACGTCGTTCAGGGCGATCTCAAGTCGTAGCTTCGAGGCGTCGTAGGAGAAATTCGCGGCGTCGAGCGCCAATTTCGCGCCGGTCGATTCGTTGACGATCGAAACGGCGTCGACGATAGAGCCGTCGTCGATCAGCTTCTGAACGTTCGTCGCTTCGGAGAAATAGACGCGCGCGTAATCCGCGCCTTTTCCTTCGCGAATCGTTCCGACTTCGATTTTCGTAACGAAAGGCGCCGTCTTGTCGATAAAGACCGTCTGGAAATAGTCGACCCAGTTGCCCGCTTGGTCGGTTCCGCGAATCTGCAGTTCGTGGCGTCCTTCGCCGTTCAAATCGACGGCGCAGTTAAACGCTTTCGAATCGGACGAGAAGCCCGTAAGCGAGGCGCCCGTCGTCAAGTCGTAAACGCGAATCGTCATATTTTTCTTAGACGTTCGCCCGGAAAGTTCGACCGTTTCCGACTTCGAACGAATCGGCGCGCTCGCTTCCGACGTTCCTTCGCCGATGGAAATAGTCGGAAGCGTCGAATCGAGCGTCCACGAAACGGAAAACTTGCCCGCGCCGACGTTGCCCGCAAGGTCGACCGCCCCGTCAAGATCGACCGTCAAAACGTACTCGCCGTCTTGAGAAGCGAATTTTTCGAGCCCGACGATTTTCCATTCTTGCGTCGCCGTCGTCGTTTGAAGTTCCTTGGGGAGGATTCCAAAGACGAAGTCCGAATCGAGCGCGATCTCTTGTCCGTCGCGCGTCAACGTGAAAGCGTCGACCCCAAGACTGGAAAACGCGACGTCTTCGTCAAAGCCAAGATAGGCGGCGGCGTAAGGATAATTCGTTTGCTCGCGATCGATTCCCGACCAAACGGCGTTTGTCGGTCCGTGCGAGTCCTTCGTCCACGCGACGACTTCGGAGCCGACTCCGCGCTTCAAGCCGATTCCGCGAACGCCCGACGCGTCGATCTTCAACTCGTAAGCGCCGTCTAGCGCCGTCAAGCTCGAAAGACCCGAAAGCGTCCACGTCGCGCCGTCTATGGTCGACAGCGTTACGCCTTGCGCGTTCGCAAGCAAATTGGCGCCGCCGTTTCGACGCAATTCAACGTCGTCGACTGTAAAGCTAGACGCGTCAAGTTGTTGCGAGAACGTAATTTGAATTCCGTCGACAGAATTTTGCGTATAAACGTCGAGCGTCGTCGTCGAGACGATCAAAGGCGAACTGCACGCGTTCGTCCAATTCAATTCGACGCTCTCGCCGTTCGCGACGTTTCCGTAAATATCGGCGACGCCGACGGTTGAAATTGAAAGCGAATAAACGCCGTCGTCTTTCGTCAACGCGCTCAAGCCGGTAATTTTGTAGATCGCGTCGGAAATTTGCGTAATCGCAACGTTGGCGTCGATCAAATTTTGACTCGTGCCGCGCGTCAACGTCAAATTGTCGACGGTAAACGTCGACGCGTCGATCGCTTCGTCAAACGCGATCTCGATCGCTTCGACGGGCGCGGTTCTCACGGCGTCCAATTCCTCGACGTCTTTGATCGTCGGCGCCGTCTTGTCGCTAAATTCGTAATACAGCGTATACGAAACGGAGTCGGCGTCCGTCGCGTAGTAATCCAACAAATGCAACGAATCTTCGTTGAGAACCTCTTGACGATCGAGGAACGTGCGGTTCGTTTGCCAGAAGTTCTTGACGTCCAGTTCCTTACCGTCGGAACGAACGACGCGGACGAGTTCGTATTCGGACTTGCCCGGATCGTCGTCGCGCAAGCGGATATAATTCCACCCGGCGCCGACCTCGGAAACCGTCAAAACGACCGATTTCGAGTCGCGACTCAACTCGCCCGTTACTTCGTAATTACCCGCAAGCGAGACGGACTCGACTTCGCCCGTCGACAGATAAAGCGCGTCGGGCAAGTCTTCGGAATCTTCGACGGCGTTGACAAGGAAATCGGGCAAATCGTCGGGCGACTGCGCGTCGTCGTAAACCGAGCGGATCAGTTCGTAAATTTGGACGCTCTTGATCAGCGAGAATTGCTCGTCGTCAAATCCGTTGACGTGCTTGAAAGAGGCGCTATAATTGACAAAATGCCCTTGAAGCGTCGTTTCAAGGAACCATTGCCCGATCGCGACTCCGCCCCCTTCGACGTCGCCGAAGTTAATCGTCAATTCGTTCGACTTATAATCTTTGCCGTTAAGTTGCGATCCGATAATCGAGAAATCGATTAGGAGTCCCTTTTCGTTCTCGACAATCTCGGGCTGCGCGGAAATAATCCGCAAATTCTTCGCGGTTCCGTTCCCGTTGTTTTGAACCATAACCGCCAATTCGAAGGGTTCCGAAGCTTCGATCTCTTCCGTCCAAGGATCGTCCGCGATCGCGTCGCGTTGCCAGAAATAAAGCAGGTCGAGTTCAGGCTGCGGATAGACCGTAATGCTTACGGGCGACATTTCGATTACGACTTCCTTGCCTTCCGCGACGTATCGCAAAATTCCGCCGACGCTGTAAACTTGCGCGCCTTCCTTCGCGCATTCGGTCGAAGGCACGAATATCCAATTCGCCTTGCCTTTCGTTTGACCCGCCAAATTCCCGATATTGTCGTCGTCCGCGCCGTAGAAATTCTCCGTCGTCGGATCGTATATGCCGAACATATTCGTGACGTCGACTCCGTATTCGTCGTAAACGACAATATCGACGGAAACGTCTTGAATTTCGTTCGGAGTCGAATTTTCAAGGACAAGTTGAGCGTCGAACGCGTCGCGAGTCATAACCGCCGTCTGCTTGATTTCCAGATTGACGGTTGCGAATACCCCTTTTTGTTTTTGTTGGATCGGAGTAGTAGAGATCGCGCCGCCTCCGACTCCCGACACGCCGCCTCCGCCGCCAGACGCGCCGGTTCCCCAGACTCCTCCTCCTCCGCCGCCGCTACCGCCGCTCGCGTATTTCCAATAGTCCGTTCCGACCGACGGCGTGGAAACGACGTCCGTCGAACAAATGAAATTAGAAGGAACACGAACTCCAATACCCGTAACGACGGTTTGCCATTCGTCGCAAAGATAGGAATAGACCATACCGGCCGAAACGTTGCAATCGCTTAAATTAGAAGTCGTGTTCAACGGCAAGGCGGCGTCAATCTCGTTCTTCATATTTTGGACGGCGATATGAGCGACGCTTAACGCCGTTTCACGCTCGTTTGCGTTCGTCTCAAACGAGACCGAATTCATACGAATCCCGTAACCGTAGTCGTTTGGACTAGACTCCTCGACGTCGGAGGTCGCGGCTAGAGGCGTAGAGTCGACTCTTGCGACGCGTTCGACAATCACCGGTATTACGATTTTTTCTTTTGCCGCCAACGTACTCGCAACGTCGACAAGGGGCGTGAACGCCAATTCTTCGTGATCTTCAAAATACAACGAGACGTTTTGCGCGGCGATTAACCCTTTGTTTTCGAGCGTAAAATCGATCTGTTTGCGTTGCCCGACTTCCGTCAAGTCGCGCAAGTCCATAATCGGCGGATCGATCGTAACGACCGGCGCGGGCACGTTGACTTCGTACACGGCGTCGATCGTAATCTCATATTCGTCTTCGATCGTCGTCGGCGTCACGGTCCATTCATACGTCACGGTCTGTATCGTGAGAGTCGCGGTCAATTCGTTTTCGCCGGACTCGACGTAAACGGTTTGCGAGTAATTGTTATGTTTGTCCGCCGTTACGTAAACGTCGTAATATCCCTCGGGCAACTCGTTGACGGTCAACGTTCCGTCGGCGCCGGTGACGCCCGTCGAAATAATCGTTTTAGAAACGGAATCGACGATCTTAACGGACGCGTTCGGGAGTTTCGGCGCGTCCTCGGAATAATAGTAGTAATTGTCGACCGAAGATACGGTCAACGAACCGTAATTATCAGATCGCGCGCGGAAATTAAAATCGACTCGCAATCCGGAAGAAGCGTAGTTGACCCCGATAGACCCGCGATAGGAAGACAACTCCATATCGGACGACGGATTGAGAACCAATTTTACCGCGCGAGTTTCGCCGGGCGCCAACGAATCGAGCGTCGTTCCGTTAAGCGAAGAAAGCCAATCGACGTCGGGCAAATCAAGCGTTATCGGTCCCGAATCGACGCCGCTTTCGTTACTGACGTTAAACGAAACGATCTTCTGTTCGCCGAGAACCATCGTTCCCGTCAACGTTTGCGCGTCGCTCGTTAAATACGGCTTAGACTTGTAAACGTTAAATTCCAACGCCGTCTCGACCGACTTCGTTTCCGTACTGTAAAATACGAGCTTCGCGTTAGAAAGAGGCGTGGAAGAATTCAACGCTTTCGCCGTAAGCGTAACGGTCGTCGACCCGCCGGCCGGAATCACGGGCGAAGAGAAATCGACGTCCAAATCGATATTCTCCGCCAAACCGACGATTTCGCAACGCAAGCCGGTAATCGGCTCGCCCGATTCGTTCGTAATCTTGAAGGAACCGGAAGTCGTCTCCCCTTCGACGATCCTGAACGTTCCGCGAGAAAAACCGACGTTCATCTTCATCAAATTGAATTTGTCTTGAACCGACGCGGAATTAAGCGAGGGATGCGAGGCGCCGATCGTATAGGAGCCCGTCTCGTTCGCGTAGGGAAGCCACGTCGTTTCAAAAGCGCCTTCGTCGTCGGTCGTTACGGTAAACGAACGCGTCCCGTTGTTCGTTACGACAAAGATTTTGACTTCGACGTTCGGAGTACGTTCGCCGGTCGTCAGATCGTAGGCGTAGCCGTACATCGGAATCGGCGTCGAAGGATCCGCCGTCGCAACGTCCGTCTGTACGATCGCGCCGTAAGTCGGCGTATACGTCGTCCTAATCTTTTCGCTCACGACGCGATTATTCGTCTCGATCGTTTCGTAAACGTCGTCGTTCGAATCGACGACGACTATCAGATAATACTCGCCCGTCTCGTCGGGAAGAACCACGTCAAAACTGCGCGAATAGACGTTCTCGCCGTCGACGTAGGAAAGAGCCGAATCCGACGTAAACGTCGCGACAAGCGTGGAAGAACTTGTAATCGCGGCGCTTCTAGAGAACCAAACTTGTTCCGTCCACGTTCCGTCGGCGCCCAACGCGTCGAACGTTCCTTGGTTTTTCACCGTATATGAGGCGGTAATCGTTTCGCCTTTCTCGACCGACGACGGCGCGACGAAAGAAACGATCGTCAAGTCGGGCGCCGTCGTGTCGGAAACCAACGCGCGCGCGGTTCCGCGAACGTATCCGTCGGCGTTCGCTTCGATCGCGACCCACTGTTCGCCGTCGACTTCGGCGTCGTCGAGCGCCCAAACGTCGACGGTAATCGACTCGGCGCCCTCGGGTATGACTACCGTTTGAGGAACGACCAATTCCGATTCGTCCGACGAGGTCAAATTGACGGTCAACGCCTCGGCGGTCGTCGTGTTGCGCGCGATCGTCAACTTGGCGGCGCCGCCTTCGTTTAGCAACGCTTTGTCGAGCGTCAGCGTCAATTTGGGACCGTCGTCGTCTAGGACGGTTACCGTCGCCGTAGTAAAGCCGGTCGACGTCGACGCCATACTGCAGTCGCAATTCTCCATTACGCCGGTCGCGGTAATCGTAACGACGACTTCGCCGTCCACAAAACGATCGTCGAGCGCCGCGCAACTAAACTCGATCGACTTCTTACCGCTCGGAATCGTAACTTCGCTAGGAACGGACAATTTGTCGGGACGCGAACTCGTTAAACGAACGCGCAACGCGGAAGACGCCGCCGTCTGGCGCGACAAAACGAACGTCGCCGCGTTTGAACCAGAACCTTCTTGAACGAACGGCGAAAGAACCTCGAGCGTCAACGTCGGCTCGTCGTCGTCCGTAACGGAAATCGAAGCGTTCGACGAAAGATAATTTGGACTTGTCGCGGTTATTTTGACGTCGACTTCGCTTTCCGGCGCGTCGTCGTCGATCGCGTCGACCGTTACGGAAACGGAACTTTCGTTTGCCGGAATAACGACGCTCGACGGCAAGTTCAGTTGTTTCTTTACGCTCGCTACTAATTTTACGGTAATCGCCTGATCGGTTACGTAATTGCGCGAAACGTTCAATTCAAACGACTCGCCTTCGCCGACTTTGTTTTTGTCAAGCGTCAGCGTCAACTGCGGTCGGTCTATGTTGGCGACGCAAAAATCGGAAACTACGTCGTCAAATCCGTCGCAAGAAAGCGTCAACGTCGTCCATTGGTCGTCGTCAAATTCGCCGTCCTTAAGCGCCGAAAGCGTAAAAGCGGCGGAAGTCTGACCCGCCGGTATTCTTACGGTCGTCGGCGCGCTAAGTTCCGTCGAATCGCCGACCGTTATCGCAACGACCGCCGCTTGCGAAACGTCGCCGGCGCGCGAAACGACGACGCGCGTCGTCTCCCCTTCGTTAAGTTTCGTCGTCGAGAGATTCAGCGTCAATTTCTGTTTTAGAACCGTCGCCGATTCGCTAACGTTCGAATTGTTGGCGTCGTTTTCTTCCAAAACGGAATTGTCGACGTCGGCGACCACGATGAAACGCGCGGAACCGAAATAGCCCGACGAAGGAATAGAGACGCTAACGCGACGCCGACAGGATTCGCCGACTCCCAGACCAGATACGGAAACCGCACGCAAAAGCGTCGCGTCCGTCAATTCGCCCGTCGGGGAAATATAGATCGCGTCGCGCCAGCCCGACTTCGCGTCGCGAACGCCGTCGTTTCGTTCCGTCCAAACAAGTTCGATCGATTCTCCGCAAAACGCCGCGCTCGGCGCGACGACCGACTCTACCGCTATATCCGCTAATTCGGGATAGACGAGCGAAATTTTTTTCGAAACGTAAACGTTGTCGCTTTCGTTCGTTTCGAAAACGGCGCCGCCGACGTCGGCGACCACGATCAAATAGTAATCGCCCGGCGTCCACGTTTTGCCGTCGAGAGGCAGAGTTATTTGAACGCCGACCGATCTCGACCCGCCGGCTTCGATCGCTGTTTCTAGTTTGGAGTCGACGCCCGCGTTATAAGACGCAAGAAACGCGTCGTCGCTTGAAAGAAATCGATCCGTCGACAAATAAATTCTGTTCGTAAACGACCCTAAAGCCGCCGCGACGCCGACGTTGTACGTCTTCGCGGAAAGATTCAACTTCCCGCCAAGGAACGCTTCGTCGGGCGTCAAACTTTCGTCAAGCCCCGCTTGCAAATTCGGAAGCGCCCAAACGAACTCGCCGACGTAGGCGTCCGTCTCGTCGCCGTTCGGCGAAACGCCGTCTTGATTCATCTCCGCGCCGAGTGCGTTGCGAACGTCGGGTCCGATTTTGACGTCATACGTTCCGTCGGCGTAGTCCTCCATTGAGAAATAGATTCTGAAGGCGTTGTTCGCTTTGTTCAAGCTAACGATAGATTCAAACGGAACCGTCTCGCCCGAGGCGTTCGTCACGACGACGTCGGACGCGTCGAACGTCGCAACGTCGATCGTCTGATCGAAATAAATATCAAGATAGGGTCGAGTCGCGCCGGTCGAAGTATTGCCCGACGGAGAAATCGCGACGACTTTGGGACCTGAAATCCAACCGACGGTGAATACGAGCGCGTCGTTCAAAATCTCGGGCGTAAGTTCCGCGTAACCGCCGAACGAATCGCAACCTTCGTAATTTACTCCGGCGTCGACGACAAGAGAAGACGCGGTTAAAACTTTGAACGAATCAAGTTCGGTCGGAACAAAATCGTAGTTTGTCTTTTGCAGTTCGAGCGTTCCGTAAATCGTCGCGTCCCCGGCGCAAGTCAGCGTCGCGTAATTCTTCAAGCCGGCGACGTCAAAAATCAACGTCCCGCGCGCGCCAAGCGTGAAATCGCCGTCGACGACAAAGGCGCCGTCAAGTTCAAACAAATTGTCGCAGTAAAGCTCGAAATTGGTTCCGTCAAGCCTCTTCAAGCCGCGAATCGACAAGCCGCCCGTCAATTTCAACGTCGCTTTCGCTCCGTCCTCGCCGACGACGTTGAAAACGTCCTTCGCGTTTCCGCCGAAAACAAGCGTTCCGACCCCGTCGAGCGTTGCGTCGCCGAGCGCGCGAAGCGTCGTCGCGACTCCGCCGCCGTCGACGGTCAGCGTTCCGTTGATCGTCGCGCTTTCGACGAGCGTCAAAGTCGCGCCCGGCGCCAAGTCGACGTCGCTCTTGAACACGGCGTTCGTAAACGTCGCGCTCGTCCCGACGTTCCAAATCGACGCCGCGCCTTCAAAGGAAACGTCGGAAGCGTCAAGAACGCCCGACGTCAAAACGTTCAACGTCGGCGCCGTTCCGTCCGAATTCGCGACGAAGACGAGCGAAGAATCGGAAAGTTCCAAGACGCCCGAAACGTCGACGGAAGACGTCTGAATCGCAACGCCAGAAATTTGCGAAACGCGGTCGTCGCGCGTATTCTTCGCAAACGTCAGATTTTCCGCAACAAGTTTAATTCCCAAGTCTTCGCCGTCGATAGAAGCCGACGTCAGCGTCAAATTGGAATCAAGTTTAATCGTCGCGTTCGCAAGCGTCGATTCAAATTTAATCGGGCTGGCGACGCGGTATTTTTCCGCTTGGCGAATCGCTTCAATCAGCGACGTTTTGCCGTCGGTCGGGTCGTCGACGTTTTCCGCGACGTCGACGTAAATATTCCCGCGATTCAGAATCACGCCCTCGACGGACGCGTCGGCAAAGACCTCGCCGTTTTCGTCGAGATACTCGACCACGATGGCGCCGACTCCGTCGGAAAATTGCGTCGTGTCCCAAGAGTAAGCCTCGTTGGGAGAAACCGTTCCCAAAACGACCGTTCCAAGCTCCGATTTCCAAAGGAAACGAACCGACGACGTTTTATCGTACTTCGCGCAAGAGATTTCAACGACGCCCGTATAAACGTTATGTTGCGATACGTTAATCCCTTTCGACTCGTAGGCGCCCGCGTCGATAGACGCTCCAATGAAACGCTTTTCTCCCGCCAAATCAAGCGACGTTTCGGGATCAAGTCCCGCGTTTTGCGCGTATTCGTTTGAACCGACCGAAATCGCGGCGGAATCGGGAGAAAGACGATAATCCGACGCCTCAAGATCGACGAACAACGGCGACGTTACGTCGTAAAGAACGTTGTTCGCGCCTTCGACAAACTCGTAATCCGAAAGGCTGTTATAGCCCTTAACCGTTCCGCCGCCGACGTAAACTTCGGCGCCGTTCGTCGTCGCTTCGTTGAAGGCGATAATCGTGTTATAGAAATTCGAAGCGTTGGTATTATAGACTCCTCCTCCGTAAGCGTAATTTTGCGCGGTAGAATCAGGAACGTTCGAATATTCCGCCTTGTTGCCTGCAATCGTAACGTTCGTAAACGTCAGCGTTCCGCTATTGTAAACGCCGCCCCCGTATGCGCGCGTAGTAACGCCTCTGCTTGTTCCCGTGTAATTAGCGCCGGCGAGATTGTCGGCAATTAGCGAATTTGTCAAATTGAGCGTTCCGCTATTGTAAACGCCGCCCCCGTAAGTAGTGTAACTGCTTGTTCCTGAATAATACGCTTTATTCGAAGAAATTGTTACGTTGGAACCGAAAACCGTAGAATCAACCCAAAGACCGCCTCCATACGGCGCAGAATTGCCTTCTAATTGCACGTTGGAAATCGTCGCAGAGCTACCGCCTGTCGCGAGGAAACCGCCGCCATAA
>JAZRWW010000077.1:0-15437 GCA_045599865.1 Thermoguttaceae bacterium | reverse complement strand
CGAATCAGTCCGCAGATCCGCTGAACTGCTAAAAGACTTCGCGAACGATGAAAAGTAAGAGCTTGACGGCGTCCTTACTTTCTAAGTTTAGGCGACGTCTTTGAACGAGTTTTCTCGACCCGAACGTATCCGCGCATCGTTGATGCGCGGCTTTCCGTGAACGATTACGAACTTGTTTTGTAGAGAGTCTAGTAAAGTTCCGCCCTTCCGCCCGCAATGCGGGCGGCTTTCGCGCGACGGCTTACGCCGTCGGTTCTTGCGCGGCGTTTATTCCAAACCGAACGCGCGTGAAAAATTTGCACGACTTTCCGTAAACGCTTGCCAAAACCGCGCGTTTTACGACAAACTTCTCAAATATCGCGCGGATTCTCTCCCCAAATTGACGATTCCCGGCTCGTAAACAAAAGGTTCGACGCCGATCCAGCCGTCGAACTCGACGTTTTTCAGCGCTTCTAAAATGGGTTTAAAGTCGAGTTCGCCAAAACCGGGACCGAGTAAATTGGGGTCGTTGGCGTGAAACGTGACCAGCTTTGTTCTTTTTGACGCGTCGCGGATCGTTTCGGGAACGGTTCCCTTCTCGCCTCCGCATATCGCCTTACAGTCGAGATGAAGCGCGACGTTTTTCGGCGCGCCTAATTTTTCCATAAAATCGAGCGTTTCGGCGGCGGTCGTCCAGAAGTTCGTTTCGGTCGGCGCTAGCGATTCAAGCGCGAGAACGACGCCCGTCTTTTCAAGCGTCGGTAAGACCGACGAAACGACCTCGACCGCGTTTTCAACGGCGCGCGAATAGAGTTGAGCGTCCCCGACGTTGCGTTGACCGGGCGAGCCGAGAACCATATAAGTTCCCCCTAATTCCGCGCAGAATTCGGCAAGTTCGCCAAGATAGCGCGCCGTCGCGCGTCGCGTTTCCGCATCGTCGGTCGTGATGTGAAAGCCGGTCGTTTTTGCGAGAATCCAGTGAAGTCCGGAGACGGCGACGCCGGTAGACGCCGCGCTAGCGACGATACGGCGACGAATCGAAGCGTCGACGCGCGCAAGGGACATAGTGGAAGACGACCCGTCGACAAAACTAGGATCGAGCGAAAAGGGCGCCAATTCCGCGCCGTCGTAACCCCACGCGGCAAACGCTTCGAATTGATTTTCGATCGACCAGCGCGCGTACATTTCATTACAAAGAGCTATTTTCATCAATCAACGCAAACTTTCTTATAGAACGTTTTGAGAGAGTAAAGAACGGCGACTAAGAACGCCGCGTTAAAAAACTCGCGTTTCCCGTTTGAAGAAAAACGCGAGTCTTCGTATGGAAATAATCCGAACGCAACGAGAACGACGTCAGAAGTCCAAGTTGCGTTCGATAAAATCAAAGCGGACGTTCGCGCGTCATTTCGTCGCTTCTTCAAGAGGCAAATAGAGCGCGGCGCCCCAAGATTCGTAACCGACGGCGTTCGGGTGGAGCAAGTCGGGCATAACGTCTTTCGTCAGAACGCCGTCTTTGTTCAAGAAGACCTTGCCAATATCGAGAACTTCGACGTTCGGAATATCGCGCATATAGAACGGCGTGAATTCATTAATGGCGTCGATCGTCGCTTGTTGATCGTCGCGGTTTGTGCAGGGGAAGACGCGCAAGACGAAAATCTTCATATTCGGGAACAAAGCGCGCAACTTTTGGACGATTTTACGTTGTCCCAGCGCGACGTTTTGCGAGGCGCGATCACGTCCCCAAGTATTATTGACGCCGATGAGCAAAACGGCCGCTTTCGGGCTGACGTTACTAAAATCGTAATGTTCCAAGCGCCAAAGGACGTGTTGAGTTTGATCGCCGCCAAAGCCAAGATTGATCGCTTTCTTGTCGCCGTAGTACTTTTGCCAAACGTCTTTTCCGGCGCCGTCCCAGCCGTGCGTGATCGAGTCGCCGACCATAAGAATATCGACGTCGCCCTGTTTCAGGACTTCGTTGTTGGCGTCGAAACGTTCGTTCCACCACGCTTCTTTGTCTCGCGGAACGGGCTGGCAATCGACGGGATTGTCGCCCAAGACGTCGGCGATCAGCGGTTCGACGGCTTTTGCCCAAATTTCATAACCGGCTGCGTTCGGATGCAGGAAGTCGGGCATAATTTCCGGGGGTAGAATTCCGTCTTTCGTCAGGAACAGATCGTTAATGCTATACAACTTGACGTTTTCAACGGCGCCGTCGGCGTAAATTTTTTCCAGACCGGCGTTAATGTCGTTGACGGCGAGTCGAAGCGGATCGTCGGGCTTGTTTCCGCGCGGGAAGACTTCCAGCAACAGAATTTTCGTCGTCGGATATTTTTCCTTCAACTGATCGACGATCATTTGAATACCTTCGACCGTTTCGGCGGGCGTACTGTGCATTTCGCCGTTGCCTTTTTTGTGCCCGATATTATTGGTGCCGATCATCACGATCGTCATTTTCGGGCTAATTTTATCCATAGGGGAATTCGCCATTCTCCAAAGGACGTGTCCGGTGCGGTCGCCGCTAATCGCGAAATTCATCGCCTTGCGATTACTATAGTATTTATCCCAAACCGCCTTGCCGTTTCCTTCCCAGAAGTGGGTGATCGAATCGCCGACCCACAAAATATCGACGTCGCCTTGCGCCATATGATCGGCTTGTTGCTTATAGCGATCAATATTGCGATCTTCAAGAGTCGTCGCCAAATTTTGCGCGAACGCGACGGAGGACGACAAAACGATCAACAGACCTAACAACCCGATGAAACGAGCCGAAATAGGAAGCGTTTTCCGCATTTCTAACCTTTCTAAAGAACGAACAAACGACGCCGCTATTTTGCAAATCGTCGACAAATCGACAAAAAGCGACGCCAAATCTTTGACTAAATCGACTAAATCGACAAAAAACGCTCGTCAATTCGTCGAAAACATACCGTCGGAGCATACTATAGTGATTTCAAACGACAAGTCAAATAAAAAACCGCTCGTTTGCGAGAAATTTGTCTTTTGACGAAGAAAAATACCCGAAAGAAAAATTTTGTCGACTTTATTCATTACGCGAACGACGACGGAAAAAAACGTTTTTTCGCAAACGACCGCGTTATTCTTTCTTTTCGGCGTTCGTCGTCGCGGCGGTTCGAGCGTTTTGTCGCGTCAAAATCAAAAGAACTTTCGTTCCGACGGGCGGAATCGCCTTCGTATTGGGAGAATAATACAACGAGGCGTTGTCGCTTGAACTTTCCAAAGGAACGTCCAAAACGGAACCGGGAAAATTCGAGACGCCAAAAACTTCGCCCGTTACGTTCGCCAAATAATATTTCTTTCCTTCGGGATCGAGTCCAAAGAGCCCGCCGGTAAAGACCCACGACGCTTGCATCGTTCTATCGGATTCGTTTTCCAACACGAATTCTTGCGCGCGCGCGGTTCGTCGTTTTTTCGTTTCCGAATCCAACCAGCGAACTTCGATCTCAATAGCCTCTCCGCTCGGCGGCGTAAACTCGGGATCGTATTTTGCGGGCGAACCCTGCTTGGCGCCTATCGCCAAAAGCGCGGCGTGTATCAAATGAGGCGGAACGTCGAGAACGACGATCGATTCGTGTTCCTTGCTGTTCCTTCGACAAGCGAAAAATTCAAGCAAGCCTTCGCGCAAACAAATTTCTCCGCCAAGCGCCACGCGCGTTCTGTCTTTCGCCGCCCAAATAGGGGAAGATTTGTCAAGTTTTTTCAGCTTTTCCGGCTCGTCGTCCAGCTCGAGAAAAAGCGCGTCGTCGCGTTGATTCAAGACGTCGCGTTTCGAACTTTGCTCCGCGACGTCGTTTTTTTGGACGAGCGCGTCGGATTGCGAACTTGAATTTTCCTCGTCTTCCGCAGAAACAAAAGAAAACGACGCCATAGACGCCAACAATAAGAAGACCGCCGAAGTCAAATTTTTCTTCATCGTTCGCAATCCGTAGTATTTCACAAAACGACGTTTTCTCCGAGTCGGAAAAGGCGACGCCCCCAAACGCGACGCTTGCGACCTCGTTTCACGTCGAGTCAAACGCCGCGTTTCCTCCGAAAAACGCCGCGTCTTTATCGCGCCATAATCGTAGCAAGTTCGAGAATATTCGCCAACTGTTCTTCGCGCGCTTCTCGAGCTATGCCGTCGTAGTTTTTAACCGCATTAAGCAAATCTAAAAAGTAGAGTTCGCGCGCGCGATCCGTCGTTTCCTTTTCCGTCGTCGCGCAAAATTCCTCCCAGACTCTCGCGAAGTCTCGTTTTGCCGACGAATTGCCGGAAAGCGCGCAAAAAATCAACGTGTCGAGAGTTCTTAAAGCGACGTTTTTTTCCGGATACTCGGCGCTCAAAAGAACAAAAGGCGGAAAAAGAAGGTCGCCGTTGGCGCGCCTAGTCGCCTCGTCGCGCAACGCCTGCGGACTCAGACGCGCTTCTAAAAAGCGCGCGACTTCCTGCGAACTTGGAGCGTTTTCAGCGCCGTCCTGATCGATTCGGGACGCGCGTTCCGGCGAGGAATCCGGCGCGACGTCGTCAAGATTCTTCGGTATTTCAAAAAATCGCACCTTGTGCAACGATTCGTCTTCTTGACCGTCCTCTTGGTCGCCTTCTTGGCGTTCGTTCTCGTCGGCGTCCGTAGTTAAACGTTCTTCGAACCCTTCCGCGTCGTACTCGTATCCCTGTTTCCATTCCTCGCCGTCGGAATCGCTCTCCTTAACGTTCCGATCGTTAAAAAAACCGAATTCGCTTTCATCGTCGCTAATAGAATCGTCGCTAATAGAAAAAGCGTCGAAGCCTTCCAATTTGTCGGCGGAATCCGAATCAAAAAACTCGCGCCACTCTTCGCCTAGCTCCTCGACTTCTTCCCAACGCGTTTTCGAATCGGCAAACCCTTCAAGCGACGGCTCTTCGTCCAGAAAATTTCTGGCGATTTTGTAAAAAAAAGAGTCCCCTAAATTACGATTTAACATATTTTCGACTAGTTTTGCCCAAGGGGAGTCTACCGCGTATTCCGAGCCGTTTTCCGCGACGTCGCGCAAATCCAAGAACGACTCCGCCTCCAACGTCTCGCGACAACGAAACGGAATTCTTTTCGGGAGCGTCACGCCGACGAGATTCGTGGAATTGTCGTCTTTGAAAAAAAGCCCTACGGAAAAACTCAACGCAAGACGCGAAAAAACGGGTAAAAGCGAAAAGACGTTCGAAACAATTAGAGACGCGTGATAATCGGCGACAAAATACGTCTGTTCGTACTGAAGTAACGCCTGTATCAACACCGCCAACGTATGAGAACCTATTTTTTTAGACGTTCGTCGCACTTCGCCAAGGTTGGCGCACGCCAAAGGCTCTTCCAACGAGAACCTTTTTAGCTCGCGCCCCGGACAATACGCTGAAAAATAAGTCGTGTTCAGCGCGTGAAGAACCAACCGAATGGGATCGGCGCCGCAATTATAGAAGACTTCAGAACTCACGACGAGACATTGCAGAAAAAACTCGCCCGAATCGATCGGCTTGCCTCGTTGCGGAATTAATCGTCCGATCGCGGAATCGCCCGACGGCAAGGGGAAAGAAAAAAAATTGCTGGGTTCGTAGCGTCCGTTAAACAACTTGACTCTTCGCGCGCGCGATAAAACTTCTTCGACGTCTTCGGTCGCGTAGAGCAAGGTCGCCTGTTCCAACGAAACTTCGTTTTGCGCTGGAGTCAACTTTACGGCGACGACAATTTGTTCGACGTTGTAAATAGAATCTTCCATAATCGTTTCCTCTGCTCCCATACCGCGCAAAATCAAACGTAATTCCTCGACAAAACGCCCTGTTTCTCTATTTTAGCAAAAAAAGATAAAAGACCAACGGAAACGGCGCTACGCCATTAACTAAATTTCGAAAATAATCGACTTTCATTCGAAAAATTCCATATAATCGGCATAATAAAGATAGGTTAGATTCCTAGAAAAACAGACTAAAGAAGCAAGATCGAAATTCCCGATAATTGGTTACGTCAACGTTATGGAACGTAAAAAAGGCGCGATTCGCTTTTTGGTTTCGTTCCTTACGCGACTTGCAGACGGAAAAAAATATTTTTTTCGAATCTGGAATCGTCGTCGTTCGTTATAAGAAAAAGCCGTAAAGTTTAACGCTTTAGGAAGCGTTTTTTCTCTTTTCGTTCGAAGACTCCTATTCGCTAAGAAAGTTTATTTCCAACAAATTCGGATTTTCGTTAAACCGCTAGCGCTTTGTTTGCCGAAAATCGAAAAGCTGGACGACGAATCCTTGTTGAGTTTGAGCGCGAACGCGAAAGCGTTTTGAGCGGTCAAGCGAGTCGTTCGACAGGAAATTTTCCGTTTGTTTTTTTCGTTTTGCCCGCGCGGCGAGCCGTCATGGAGGTCGGGCGTCGCGTCGAAGGTTGAATTTCAACGAGAGCGTTGAAATTTCGTTGGAAACAATGCGTACATTTATTCGGAGAGCCTGCAATGAAGGTTTTTACAACTGGTCAGGTCGCTAAGATCTGTAAGGTCGCCCCTCGTACCGTTAGCAAATGGTTCGACTCGGGTAGACTCAAGGGGTATCGAATCCCCGGTTCGCAAGATCGACGTATTCCTCGCGAATGCCTGATCAAGTTTCTCAAAGAACACGGAATGCCTTTGGGAGACTTGGAAGACGAAACCTTGGCCAAAGTCTTGATCGTCGCTCAAGACCAAGTTTTGATTGAAAACGTCAAACGTGAATTGCCTGTCGAAAAGGCGTTCAAAGTCGCGGTCGCCGCGAGCGGTTTCGACGCCGGGATTCAAGCGGAGAGTTTTCATCCCGACTGCATTATCGTCGACTTCTCGATCGGTCGCGCGGAAGCGTTGCAAATTTGCCAAAATCTGCGTCGTAATCCCGAGTTTGGCGAAATCATTTTGATCGCGCTCCTGCCCGACGACGGAAGTAGCACCAGTTTTGATCGTTCGAGTATCAACGAAACGTTCCGCAAACCTTTTGATTCGGCGCTCCTTGCCGAACGTTTGCGCTCGTTGGTCGGTTCCAAGAAGGAACTTGTTTGAGGCTTTTCGTCGACGCTCTCGGAACAGAACGGATTTCGTTTCGAAAACTTCGAGCCAAACCGACGAGAAGTTAAAGTTCCGACGAAAAAGCGAAAGTGAGTATTACTGAAGTTGATCGTTCGCGCTCGGACGATCAACTTTTTTTATAGCGTTTCAACGTTAAAACGCACGAAACGGCGCGGTCTCCAAACGTCGAAGAAGGGAGAACCCCAATGAGAGCTTGCGTTCAAAGGACGTCGCGCGCGGAAGTCGCTCTTTTGGATCAGGACGGCAAGATTTCAGGGCGTATCGAAAGAGGCGCGCTGGCGCTTCTTGGCGTCGGTCAAAAGGACGACGAAGAAGACGCGCGTTATCTAGCGAAAAAAATCGTCGGCTTGCGTATTTTCGACGACGAGGCGGGCAAGATGAACCTTAATCTTTCCCAAGTCGGCGGAAAAATTCTTGTCGTCAGTCAATTCACGCTCTACGCCGATTGCGTCAAAGGTAATCGCCCCAGTTTTACCGAAGCGGCGCCGCCGGAAAAGGCGCGCGTCCTCTATCGATTTTTTGTCGACGAACTCAACAGATTGGGCGTCGAGACGGAAGAGGGCGTCTTTCAAGCGAATATGGGCGTCTCGTTAGTCAACGACGGTCCCGTTACGATACTTCTTGATTCGGCAAATCGACCGCGCGCGCGCAAATAGACCGCGCCGTCTTTAACTTTCGCTTGAAAAAACAAAATAATCGACAGTTTCGCTATTCAAAAACTTCCAATAAGCTAAAATATGGAAAAGAACGCAACCTTTAACGCTTTGGAACGTCAAAGCGTCGGGGAAGCGTTTGGCTTGGATTGTCTAACGCGAGGTCTTAGCGGTCGTCGGATCGAGACGGCGCGCGAGTCTTTGCGCGGTCTCGTTTGACGCGTTGTTAGGAGGAAAGAATGCGTTTATTAAGTCGACTTTTTGCTTTGATTCCAGCTGGCGCCGACGTTTCGTCCAAGCGGACGAAGAAGACGAATCCGAAGGCGCGCGTGGTTCGATTCGAGGCGCTGGAACGACGAGAACTACTGGCGATTTCGGCGTCGAGCGCGGATTTTCAGGCGCTTATGAAAGACGCGTCGACGGTCGGTTCCGACGATTCCGCCGTTTGGGTCTCTTCTCTTAACGACGTCGTAGACGCAAAAGACGGAAAAATCACGTTGCGCGAGGCGCTCGACTACGCGGGGCAGACTGTCGACGGTAAAACGATCGCTTCGACGATTCGATTCAAAGTCGGCGGAACGATCCAACTTTCCTCTTCGTTGCAATCGCTAAAAGTACTCTCTAAAAATTTAACGATCGACGCGTCCGACGTCGGCGGCGTTACGATTCAAGCGGCTAAGAATTCCTTGGCGTTCTACGCGCTCGGAACTTCGGCGGCGACGCGCGCGTCCGTTTCGATTATCGACGCGACGATTCTAGGAGGAATCGCGACTTCCGCGTCGGCGACTTCTCCGACGAAAGGGGGCGCCGTTCAACTTGGCGCCTACTGCGATATGACCTTGGAAAATTGCGTCGTTCGCAACGCGTCTTCGGCCGCCGTTCTCGGCGGAGGCGTTTACGTCGGCGCCGGGTCGTTAACGCTCGTTAATTCGGAAGTCTCGGGTAACGTCGGAACAGGCGAATCGAGCAAAGG
Organism: Thermoguttaceae bacterium; assembly: GCA_045599865.1. Classification (GTDB taxonomy): domain Bacteria; phylum Planctomycetota; class Planctomycetia; order Pirellulales; family Thermoguttaceae; genus RUG369. The sequence goes on along the minus strand of JAZRWW010000077.1, from coordinate 6,773 downwards.
AGGCGCGATTTACGTCGATTCCGGCGAATTACTCGCTACAAACGTTAAATTTGTCGGCAATATTTCCGCGATCGGAGGCGCCGTTTACGTCAAATCGGGCTCGGCTGAATTTAACGATTGTTTCTTCGAGTCGAACGACTCGACGCAAGGGGACGGCGGAGCGCTTTACGTCAATTCCGGCTCCGTCGCCTGCGTCAACGTCGGGTTCGTTCGCAACGAAAGCGCCGAAAACGGCGGCGCGTTATACGTTGCCGGAGACGTTTCTTGCGCGCTTCAAGAAGTCCGCTTTGTCTCAAACGAAGCGATCGTCGGAGGCGCGGTTTATTTTAGCGGCGAAAGTCTAAGCGTCGAAAAATCCGCGTTTTCAAGCAATAAAGCGCGAACGCAAGGAGCCGCGATTTACGTCGACGCCAACTCCTACGCCGACGTCCGAAACGTCGATTTCGTCGAGAACGAAGCTCTGGAAGGCGGCGCGTTTTACAACGAGGGGCAAACGATTCTTTCAACCGCGCGCTTTGAATCGAATCGCGCGCAAAAGGGCGGCGCGCTCTATACGCTAGGATACTTCGAATCGCGCGATTGCTATTTTAACGCGAACGAAGCCGAAGATTTAGGCGGCGCTATGTACGCGGCGCGAGACGCGCAGACATGGCTGTTACGCGCCGACCTCGAAAATTCCAAGGCGTCGGAAGGCGCCGGCGTTTACAACTCGGGCGATTTGAAAATCGTCGATTCGTCGCTAGTTTCCAACGTCGCGACTTCAAACGGAGGCGCGGTCGTCAATTTGGGCGATTTATACGTCGCGGCGTCGACGATTCGCGCCAACGAAGCGCAAGGAGAAAACGGCGCCGGAGGAGGCTTGCTGAATTATTACGAAGGAACGATAACGATCGTTAATTCGACGCTCGCCGACAACGCGGCGTTCTACGGCTCCGGCGGCGCGCTCGCCAACAATGGAACCGTCTCGATCGTCGGCGCGCTCGTCGCGTCGAACGTCGCGGGCGCGTCGGGCGGCGCGATTTACAACGGAGGAACGGTCTCGGTACAAAATTCGACGTTTTACGACGACAAAGCCGTCAACGGGGGCGCCTGTTACGGTTCCTACGGAAGCGCGACGAATTTTGACGGCGTTGCGTTGCGTCGCAACGTCGCGTCGAACAACGGCGGCGCCCTCTATTGTTACGGAGCCGCCGCCCTAAAAAACTCGTCGATTATGAACAACGCCGCGATTACGGCGGAAGTCGCGCCTTATTTCTCCCCGTCGGGCGCTTCCGGCTCCGTTTACGTCGATTCGACCACGAGCGTCAAAAACAACGTCGCCGTTTCTTCGATTATTGAAAACCCCAACGAAAACGTCGTCGTCGCCGACCTTGCAACCTCGGAAATTATCGACGGAATTTATAATTTCGGCAATTTTGCCGCGACGTCCGACTCGACCTCGAAAAGTTTGACGATTACGAACAACGGCGCCGTTCAACTCAACTTTTCCCAATTCAAAACGGACGGCGATTCCGCGTTTTCCTACGTTTTGACGACGACAAGGGGCGCGACGCTCGACAAAAACGCGTTCGCTTTAGCTCCGGGAGAAACGGTCGTTCTAACGATCTCGCTCAAACCGCAAAAAGTCGGCTCGAAATGCGCCGAATTAAATTGGAAAATCAACGAATCGACGGAAGAAGGAGGAACCGACGGCGCCGAGACGTCCCTTTCGATCCCTATTTCCGCGCTTACGTCAAAAGCCGCTTCCATTGCGACAAAAATAACGTCGACGCCCCAAGAAAGCGGCGCGACGATTTCGTTTGACGACGACGGAACTTTCACCGTCGCACTGTCGAAGGCGCCGACAGAAAACGTCGTCGTCTATTTGCGCGCGGCGAAAGGACTCGAGCTTTCTACGGACGTGCTTTTGTTTACGCCCGAAAACTATAGCGACGCGCAGACGGTCGCCGCGTCGATCGACGAGGAAGCGTTGCGCGACGGCGACTTGGAAACGAACTTTGGCGTCGCGCTCGAGATCGTTTCGGCCGATTCGACTTGGAACGTCGCGGCGATCCCCGAAATTACGTTCCGATCGAACGACTACGTCGCGTTGCGCGGAGAAAACGAAATCGATTTAAACGAATACGTCGCAAGCGGCGTAAGTCGTTGGGATATCGACGGCGACGGGAACGTCGACGCGACGACGAACGGCGATCCCTGTTTCGTTCCTTCTTCGGCGTTTACAAGCAAGACCGCCGTCTATTATCAAACGAAAAGCGGTCAAACGACGTCTCGAACGTTCGACGTAATCGAAGTAGACGCGCTGCCAAGCGCATCGGCGGAACTCGGCTACGTCGAAGGGGCAAACGGAGTCGCGCGTCTTAAACTTACGACCGAAACGGGCGTCGCGGCGCGTTGGCGCGTCGACTGGGGCGACGGCTCGCCCTATTCCGTAGTCGAATCGCTTTCGACGTCGGCGCTCTTGGCGCATTGTTACGACGCGGACGGACGCTACGTCGTCTCCGTCGAATTACTCGACTCCAACGGGAAAAGCTCGGGCTGGAACGTCGCGGGAGAAGCGGAAATATCAGGGGTTTCCGTCGTTCAGGCGGCGTTTGCGCAAGTCGAGGATTTGCTCGAAACGAAAGAAACGCGCGAACTGCTGACGACGGTCGCCGCAGGCGTCGCGTTAATTTCAGAATAAATTCCGCGTAAGAATCGTAATTATATCGTAGCGCCGCCCGTCGGCATATAACCGGCGACTTGTCGCGCGGCGCTTACGCCGTCGGTTCAATTATCGCTCGTTCCACTTCTTCGCGAACTCGAGCGTGACGCGATATTTCGGGGAATCGTCGGGCGTTTCGTCGGCGTATTCGATCAAGCCCCACGAGCCCCATTTCGACCACCGACCCGTCGAGGAAAAATGACAGAGCGCGCCGCCGCCGATCTCTTCCCAAGCGCGGTAGTATTTCTCATAGATCGCGCCCATTCTTGCCGAACGATTAGCGCGCGTCAAAAGCGAATTCAATTCCTCCGAATCGTTCGCGCCCCAAAGTCCCACAAGATGTTGACCCGCTTCGTAGGCGACTAAATCGAGCCCGTAACGTTCCGCAAGTTCTTTTTGTTTTTTCATTACGTCGATCGTCTCGGGCAGGATTTTTTCTTCGACGCGATCCAAAATACCGTCGAGTCCGAGCGCGATCACGTCGTCTTTTTCTTCGGCGGAAACGCTCATTCCGACGTAAGGCGCGATCGCCAGCGCGTCGGCGTGTTTCCACGCGTCTTCAAATTGCACGATTTGCTCGCCGACGTATGGATTCGCCGCTTGAGAAGGCAAGAGCCGAACAAGACGCTCGGCGCCGCCGAAAACCTCTTCAAATATCTTGAAAATCTCGACGGAACGACGCGACGTATAGAGCCAAGCGTTCTCCCAATCGGAGTCGGCGAAGCCTAGTTCGCGTCCCTTTGACGCCGCGCGTCGATTCTGCTTGAAGGACGAGTTCCAAACTTCGTTGGAATATTCAAGATAAATCTTGCGATCTTCGGGCAGTCGTTCCTTCAACAACGACGCCGCGTTTCGGACAAATTCGTCGTCGGCGTCGTCGGGAACGCAAAACCAAAGGTCGGCGTCGACTCGCGAGATAAAATCGCAAATAACTTCGATAGGCAAGCCCGCGCGAGTGTAAATCGCGTCTTCGGGCAAAGGACGATCCGCCCAACGCCTCAAATCGGAACCGTTCGTCGACTGCCAATCCATCGTTCGAAAGATTTTCATCGAACGCCAGCGCGCCAAAAAGTCAGGGTTCCAAATTCCGCATTTTTCACGAGAACTTGCGTCGGCGTAACCGGGCGCGTAAACGTGAATATTACGAACGTAATCCGTCGGATCGGTCTCCTTGATTCGAAGCCAAAAAGAACCGCGCGAAGAATCGACGTCGATTTTAATCTCGCCAAGTTTGCTCGATACGACCTTTGCGGAGCCGAACTCCAACTTGCCCGCCCCTTCGTAGACGACGGTATAGACGCCCGACGGATAACGACCGCCTTCGATCGTACAAAGCGGGACTTCGGCAAAACAATTCTTCTCGAGACGCTTGACCCAGCCGCGCTCGTCAAGTTCAAGCGCCGGTCCCTGTCCCCAACTTGCTCCTTCGCGCTGACTGATCCAAGCGCGCGTTTCAAGAAAGACGTCGACGAAGGGAAGCTCCGTGTTCCAATCGCAGACTCCGGCAAGATTCAGTCCCATTATCGGCTTAGAATCGGCGCCCGAAGCGTCTTGACCTAAGTCGACAAAAAGGACAAAAAACGATAGAAGAAGAATTATTAAAAGTCGCGTCGCGTTTCTTTTCATCGATCTTGCGCTCCAATATGCTGAAGAACGTCAAAGCGCCGCGACGTCTCAACTTACGCGCGGAGTAGCTTGCGTTCAAGCCGTCCTTATTTTTTGGTTTTAATCATCAGCGTATGATTTTGAACGTCGTAAACGTAAGAATCGCCTTCGGGCAATTTGGGCAACTGAATCTGATTCGCTTGAATAATCTTCTGGTAAAATTCTTCTTCCGAATTCGGATAGCGTCCTTCGCTCGCTTGGAACAAATTCATCGCCGACGGAATTTGCATATCGAAAACGGCTTTTTCTTGAGCTTGAAAATAGGTCGAGACGGGCACGGTTACGATCGACATAGGCTGTTCCGACGTTACGCCGTACTGACCTTTGCCGGTTGCGCCGACGCCCGCTTTTTTAAGTTCGTATTCGTCGCCCTTCGCTTCTTCCGCGGCTTTTCGTTCCGCCTCTTTTTGTTCCTGTTCTTTGAATTCCTGCGCGATTTCCTCGGAAACTTGCGGAGGCGCGACCGGCTCGCCGCAACCCGACGCCAACAGCGCCCCTAAACAACAAAAACAACAAATCCCGCTTTTAATTTTCATCGTCCTATCCAACCTGTCGCGCGAAATATCGCGCGTCTAAAAGATAACGATCGCTCGTCGCCGACTCATACGCCGCGCTTACAAAAAAACGCGGCGCCGCGACGTTGATAAAATCATAATATTTCAATAACGTCTTGTCCAGTCGGTCGGAACTTAAAAAACAAAGTTTTCGTTCCTTCGTCCCAACGGAACTCTTGCGACTCGACGCCGTTGATCGTCAACGCCCCCGGACGCGCCTTCAATTTAAACAGTGAAATCGCCTCGACGCCCGTCGGAGACGACGTTTCGAAGCGAACGCGCGAGCCGTCGTCGCTCGTCGTTTGCGATTCGACGCGACAACTCGACGCCAAAACGGCGGGCGCTTCGATCGTCGCGCGATCCAAATCGAGCAACCAAGCGCGCTCGCCCGGCTGAATCGCGATCGATTCGACTATTTCAAGATTCGGATCGAACAAATTGACAAAGCGCCCCCTTAATTGAAGCGGATTGTCAGACGTCGATTCCGTCAACGCGGCGGCGAGCAAATAGGGACCGCGACGCTTCAAAAAATAATTCCGCTCGTCAAAAGGCGCGTTCGTTTCCTTGGCGGCGTCGGCGACAAGTCGGCAATATTCGGCGCCGTTCTCCGCGCTTCGCGAAATAAACGCCGGACGCTTGCGATCGACGTAAATCCAGCCTTTGCCGTAATTCTTTTTGTAATTCCCTTGCCCCGGCTCTAATCCGAAACTCGCCAGCAAATGATCGCCCGGATTCGCGTAGGATTTGGCGGAAACGTTCCACCAGTCTTTTGCGTCGTTGTAAGGGTCTTTGCCCGAATCGACAAAAATCAAAGCGCCGCCGCGCGCGACCCAATCGGCTAAAACGGCGTGAATACCGGGCGACGACGGCTTCTGGAAATCGTAGCTCAAAATCAAAACTTTGAATTTGTCGAGATAGCCCGGCTGGCGCAAAAGATTGTCGAGAACCGGCGCCGCGACGGGAACGCCTCGTTTAATAAGCGGCATAGTCAAACCGACGTAATCGCCGAACATTGCAATTTCTTGAGGCGTCGGCTTATTGGGGTCGGCTAAATCGTCGCCGCAAGAGTCGCGAGTCGTCGGTTGCGCGCGTTGACACATAGCGGAATCCGCCAAAAGAACGCCGATCTCTTCGGTCGGCGCGAGTTGCAACGCGGTTTCGGAGCCCGCGTCGGACGCGTCGATCCATTCGGCGTCCAAGCCTTTCATATCGCGCAACTGTTGAAAGACCAAACAAAGCGTCGAAGCGTAATCTCCGGGAATAGTCGTCGCCTGAGGATCGCCCGCCGGAAAAGACCCGCAAAAAACGCGACTAGGCCAAGGCGCGACTTCGTAAAAACTCGTATCGGAGCGCATAAGAGACGCGGTCGACGTGCAAAGATAATTCGTTTTGTAGTCGTTCCAATCGTAGCGAGGATTGTCTTCGACGGGATCGTTCAAAAAATAAACGCGCTTGTCGAAACCGCGAACCGTCTCTTGCATTACGCCGTATTCGAGCAACCCTATTTCAAAAGTGCGCTCGGCGTCGACCCCGTTGTAACGATTCCCGAAGCGCGACGTGCCCGTCCAAATTTGCGCGATTAGCCCGTCGACGTAGGGAGAGTCCAGAAACGCAGATTCCGGACTGACCATATGAATTTGCGAATAGCTCAAAAGGCTGTGCGTCGCGACGTATATTTTCAGAGGACGATTATATTTCTTCAAAGAATATTCTTTGAGCCCGGCGGAAACGCGGTCGATAACGCGGGCGACGCGGTCGGCGGTATCCTGAACGGCGCGGGACGCGCGGCAGACGATGTGCTTGACGGCATCGGAAACGCGATCGGCGGCACGAACCGTTCCTCCGACCCT
>JAZRWW010000076.1:0-11704 GCA_045599865.1 Thermoguttaceae bacterium | reverse complement strand
ATTTTACGAGACTCTCGACAAACGAGTTCATTAAGCGTCTAATCCGCCCGTATATAGATTCCAGAAGCGCGAACATTCGCAACCCATCCGCCCGCAATGCGGGCGGCTTTCGCGCGCCGCTTTCGCGGCGATTCTTGCGCGTCGTTTTCCGTGAACGCTTACGATTTCCCAATGAACGTGAGAATTTCTTTTCGTCTTGCGTGCAAAAATTAGAGAAAAAGAATAAGAACGAATTAAAAGCCGCGTTTGACGTCAGCACGCTTTGTTCCAATGCGAATGAATTTGTAGAGTCGCTGTAGCGATCAATGGCGCAGTCGATGCGAGCGATCGATTACGTTAAAATACGTCGTCCAAAAAAACAAAAAGCGCTAAAAAGGAGAAAAAATGACTCGACCCGCTATTTTATCGTCGTCTTCGGCGACGATTTTAATCTGTCTTGCGTTCTTCAGCGGCTTGTCGCGAATAGAGGGAGCGCATCCTTTCAACGGCGCATACGACGGCGCCAACGTCTCTCGCGTCGCTTTTCCGCTCGGCGGAATCGGCGCGGGCTGTTATTTTCTCGAGGGAAACGGCGGTTTTTCCGGCATATCCGTAAAACATCGCCTTGATTTTTTCAACGAGCCGACGTTCTTTGCCGCGTTGTGCGTTAAAGGAACGACGTCGGCGCAAAACGTCGCAAAAGTTCTGGAAGGACCGACGCCTGAATATAAGTATTTCGGTCGACCGGGCGCGGCGCTCGGTTCCGGCGATAAAACTTACGGACTGCCCCGCTTTACCGACTGTAAATTCCAAGCGAATTTTCCGTTTGCGGAAATCGACTTGACCGACGACGTTATGCCGGTCGACGTCAAAATAATCGGGTTTAGTCCCTTTATTCCGAACGAACCAGACTGGTCGTCTATGCCCGTCGGTTCGATCGATTACGTCCTAACCAACAAGACGAATCGCGCGCTTGACGCCGTTTTTTCCTTTAACGCGCGTAATTTTATGGGCGGAAGTTCCTTTGAGAAGCTCGACGACGGATTTAACGTCGTCGGTCCCGACGGAAAATTCGCCGTCGTGATCCAACAAAACGCGCAAGAGAAACAAAAGATTTATAAAGACTGTTGTTGGTTTCGCGGAGGTTGGTTCGACTCGCTTTCCGTCGCGTGGAACAATATTCGACAAGGCGCGTTAATAGACAATCCGCCCGTCGAAGGAAACGCGCCGGGCGCTTCGCTCTTTACGCAAGTCAAATTGGCGCCCAAAGAAACGAAAACCGTCCGCGTCTTGACGGCTTGGTGCGTTCCAAGTTCAAATATCAAGGAAGGCCAGGGGGCTCAGGCGAAACTCCAAATTGCGACGTTTCCCGCAAAAGGAACGGCGCAACGTCAACAAAACGTCTCCGGGTATTCCGGCGCCGGACTCGTCAACACGTTTTACCCCGACGGCGACGGACACGTCGGACGCTTGATCTCCCCTGTCTTTACGCCCGAAAAAAAATACCTTTACTTCAAAATCGGCGGCGGTTCCTTACAAGAAGTCGGAGTCTCGATTCAAGAAGAAATCGAGGGCGAATTCCAAACGGTCGCGACTTATCGCGGAAAAGACCTCGAGAAACTCGAGTGGACGAAACATTCGTTCGAAAATTCGCGCGGAAAGAATTTCCGTCTCTATGTTTTCGACGAATCGACCTTGCCTTGGGGACATATTAACGCCGATCAGTTCGTTTTTAGCGATTTGGAAGAAAGCGAATTTTTCGCCAAGGAAAAAGAATTTGAAGACAAAGGCGCGACGTCCGAATCCGACGAGATCGTTCTTTTTGCAGATTTTGAACAAGAAAACTTTGGAAAATGGCAAGTCGTCCAAACGGTCGAAGCTCCGACGCCCCAAACGCCTCGAGCTTCGACCTACGTTCCTTGGTACGCGACTCGCTATGAATCCGTCGAAGACGTCCTAACGACTTTTGACGCCAATTACGACGCGTTGCGCTCTAGAAGCAAAAAATTCGCGCAAACGCTTGACCAATCGACGTTGGCGCCGGAAATTATGGAAGCGGTCGAAGCAAATCTCGCAATTCTCAAAACGCCGACCGTCTTGCGCCAATTCGACGGCAGACTTTGGGCTTGGGAAGGCTGTCAAGATTCAAACGGAAGTTGCGCGGGCTCTTGCACGCACGTCTGGAACTATACGCAAGCGCTCGCGCACCTGTTCCCTAGTCTTGAACGTTCGTTCCGTCAAACGGAATTCAACGAATCTTTGACGTCGACCGGGCGCCAAGCGTTCCGCGCGAATTTGCCGATCTCGCCCGGCGGAATTTCTTGGGACGCGTCCGACGGACAACTTGGAACGATTATGAGAGTTCACCGCGAGTGGAAAATTTCCGGCTCGGACGAATTCTTGCGCGAATACTGGCCGAAAGTCAAGTTGAGTCTCGAGTTTTGCATTGCGACTTGGGATCCGAACGAGTCGGGCTTGTTGACGGAATCCCATCACAACACCTACGATATTAATTACGTCGGAATCGACGGTCATTGCGGCAGTTTCTATCTTGGCGCCCTAGCCGCCGTCTGTAAAATGGGCGAAGCGCTCGGCGAAGACGTCGAAAGGTATCGCGAGATTTTGAAAAAAGGTTGCGCGCGATATGAAAAGGAACTCTTTAACGGAGAATACTTCGTTCAAAGAATACCGCAAGAAACGAACGAAGAAACCGACGTTTACCAAGCGTCGCGCGGAAACGTCGAACAGAGCGCGTATTATCAGAAAATCGCGCGAGAAACGTTCGCGCAAGGTCCGAAATATCAATATGGAAACGGCTGTCTGTCCGACGGCGTCCTCGGGTTCTGGATCGCGAAAGTTTGCGGAATCGACGACGACTTAATCGATCCTGAATTAATAAAGTCGCATTTGCTCGCGGTTTATCGACATAATTTCAAGCGCGACTTGTCCGCGCACGCGAATTCGCAACGTCCGACTTACGCGCTTGGAAAAGAGGGCGGCTTGCTCCTTTGCAGTTGGCCGAACGACGACAAATTGCCGTTGCCCTTCCCCTACAGCGACGAAGTTTGGACCGGAATAGAATATCAAGTCGCCTCGCATCTCGCTTTCTTCGGCGAATACGACAAGGCGCGAGACGTCGTAGCCGCCGCGAGAGCGCGATACGACGGAACCAAGCGCAACCCGTTCGACGAATACGAATGCGGACATTTCTACGCGCGCGCTATGTCGAGTTTCGGACTGCTTCAAGGTTTTACCGGCGTTCGATACGACGCGACGAACAAGACGCTCTATTATCGTCCGACCTCTGAAAATTACGTCGTCCCGCTCTTTACTAACTCGGGTTACGCCCTCGTTCGGTTCGAAGCCTCGACGAAAAAAATCTCTTGGGAACTCGTCGAGGGAATGATCGACGTTCAAAAATCGGAGCCGCAGGAACGATAAAAAAACGCAAACGGTCGCAGAAAACGTCGCGGACGAACCGGCGCGTAGCGTATTGCGTGAACGATTACATTTCGCTTTTATTAAGGATGCGTTTTGACGGCGCCGTCCTTATCGCGCGCCGCTTACGCGCGGGAATCCTTGCGCTAGTTTAAGACGTACGTTCCGTAAAAAGTAGCGAATCGGACGCTCAGACTTCGCGCGCGCTTGCGGCGATTCTTGCTTCGCGATCCTTTCTAAACGTTCCAAACGCGGCGGTTCCGACGCAGAATGCGCCGACGATCCACGCGCAGCCTAACGCGAAGAATCCCAGCTTGTAGCCTTTCTCCACTCCGTAGGCGTCGCAAAAGGCGCCGATCATTTGGCTCGACCACGCCCCGATTAGGAACGCGACCATAATCATAAAACCGACGGTCGTCGAACGATATTTGATCGGCACCGTCTCGAAAACCGAGGCGTGCGTATTGCATTCGTAAAACCCGCGACAAACGCCCATCAAGAAGAAAAGCGCGTAAACTAGCGGCAAAGAATGAACAAATCCGATAAGGCAGACGACGGGCGCGCCGATCGTCATTGCGACAAACTGCAACTTCGGTCGAAACGTCGGATTGACGCGAGACGCGCGGTCGGAAATCCAGCCGCCTAAATAAATGCTTCCAAACGCGGCGACGTGGTGCCAGAACATACCGTTCCAGCCCGCGCTCGCTTGGCTTAGTTGGAATTTCTCTTGTAGGAATTTTGAAACGACGTTCAAATAGGCGTTGTTGACAAAAACGATCGCGGTAAAACCAACCGTCAACAACAGAGCCGACGGATTGCGAAATATCATCCCTAAAAATTCAGGAATCGTAGCTTTTTCTTGCGGCTTAGACGTTTCCGTCTGCGTTCCTTCGGCAAAAACGACTTTCGCGGGGTCTTTCAATCGGAAAATCAACAGTAGTCCGACGATAACGCTTGCGCCTCCAAACGCCCAAAACGCCGCGCGCCACCCGTAATTCTGACTGATCCAACCCGCGACGCCGCCGCTAAAAATAACGCTTAAATAAACGGCGGTCTGGTGAACCGAAAGCGCGATCGAACGCGTCTCCTTGTGATACGAAGCGATCAGACTTGTCGACGCCGGTCCGTAGAACGCTTCAGCAACCGCCACGCCGATACTGTTGAAAACGATCAGACCGACGACTCCGCTAATACAGCCCGTGCAGATCGTCGCGACGCTCCAACAGAACAAACAACTAATCAACAATTTGCGCTTGTTGCATTTGTCGCCGATAAAACCCGCGAGAGGAACGACCAGCGCCATTAGCGTAAACATAACCGTGCGCGTCATATAGAGCGTGCGGTCGCTTATTTGGAAACCGTCTTGTATCGAAGTCGCGACGACCCCGTAAATCGCGCGATCCGACTGATGAAAGAAATACGCGAAGAAAAGAAGCGCGAGAAGCTCCCAACGGTACAAAGGCGAAAGCGATTTAGGCGCGGCGGGAACTTTGGGCGTTTGTCTGGACAGGCGGTTCACAATTTCAGTTCCTCTAATTCAAAGACGTCGGGCGGAACTACGCCGCGTCGGTTAAAAAATCGGGGATTCGCGCAAAAGGCGCGCGGCAGTTTCCGGGGAAATTGGGTTAATGTCGATTCCACTTCCAATTTCAAACCCGGCTTTTTTAACAATACTCGGTAAAAAAATCCAACGAGGACGCGTAGCTTTGGCGCCTTCTTGCAAATTCGAGTCGACGCGCGACGGCGCGTTTTTCAACAATACGTTGTAATCGAGCGGACTCGCGTCCTTCGTCGTTTTGCGTCGTTTCGTCTCCTCGAGAGCGCGAACGACGTCGCGCGACAAAACCGCAAGTTCGTCGACGTCGGAATCGTCGTAATCTTCGAATTTTGCGTCAATTCGCGGACAAATCTCGACTTGCATCGGAAATCGACTTGCGTAGGGACAATAGACGACGAATCGTTCCGAAGCGTAAACGACGCGCTCTTTCGCTTCCAATTCGGCGTCGAGAAGCGCGTCCCAAAAGGAACGAAGCTCGCGCTTCGACGTTCGTTCCGACTCGTAACGTTGCAAACGTTCGAGTTCTGATCGAATAACGTCGGGCAGTCGCGTCATACCCGTCAACTGGCAATGCGTATGGCGCTGAGAAGCGCCCGCGTTGGCGCCGACGTTTTTAAAAACAAACGAGTAAGAGAAACGGGACGAATTGCGCAGAACGCGCAGTCGGCTTCGAAACACGCGAAACGTCAATTTAATTTCGACGTCGCTAAACTCGCCCCAACTTCGTCGATGCAAAGGCGAATCGACGATCACTTCGTGCCGACCTTGCGAAGGAACGTTTTGAAAAAAACGCCGCGAAGGCGAATCGGTCAAATTTTCAAAACGATTTGCAACTTCTAAAAAAGAAAGTTCCGTCGACTTGATTTCGTTCAAACGAAAAACGGGATATTTGTTTTCAAAAACGCGAACCGACCAAGGACGATTCGTCTTTTCTAGTTCGTTCGGATGGTCGACAATCTTGTATAAAACGTTCGAATCGCCCTCTCCTTTGCAACTTGCTCGCGCGACGGTCTCGGGCGTCTCCGATTCCGCGCCGACGCAAAACGGACAACGCGGATCAAAATCGCTAACGGGCGTCAAGTCCTTTGAACTCGACGTCTCCTCGGTGTTCGAAGGTCGATCGTCGCGTCCTTCCGCAATTAGCGCCCACTTGCCCGAATAAGGGTCGAAACGAAATTCCGAGCGGCAAACCCTTGCTCCGCGACTATTTATCAACTGCGTTTCGTCGTATTCCAAATTATTTTCCACGCGCGACTCAACAACGATCCAACGCCCTCGCGACAGTAGAATCGCGAGGGAAATTCGTAAAAAAAGAACGCCGACCAAACGTCGTAAAACGCTCGGTCGACGTCGACGTTAAACGCGCGTCCTATGCGCAACACGACGCGCGACTACTCGACTCAACGAGAAACGTTGTGATAAACTTGTCCAAGTCCGGGAACCTGAATCTTGAAACGCCCTTGTTCGTCGGGCATATTCCACGGGGTTCCGTCCCAATCGTAGGAGCTAGGACGATAGGATTTTTCCGACTTGATTTCGTCTTCCCACTTGAGTTTCTTGCCGGTGTAGCAGGCTTCGCGCGCCATAATTCCCATCATCGTCGCCTTCGCCATATAATCGCCGTTGTTGATCGTGTCGATCTTGCCGCGAATCGATTTGTACAATTCGATATGTTCGAGCGTGTACATATCGCCGGGCTTGCGTTCTTGTTCGTAAACGACTTTGCCGTCAAGGTCGGTGATACGACCGACGCCAAGGATCGACGCAAAACCTTTCGTACCGGCAAAGTACGCCTGGTTTTCGCCCCAGCAACCGTCTTGTTGACGGCAATAGGAATAGAAGGTCGTTCCGTTCGGATATTCGAAGACGGCGGCCATCGAGTCGTAAATATCGCCGTAAGCGGGTTGTTCGACGCGTTGCATACGTGCGCCAAGACCGTAGCAAGTAGCCGGCGCGACGTCGTGCATCGCCCACAAGCCCTTGTCGAGCGTGTGAACGTGTTGCTCGATATTGAAGTCGCCGGACAACCACGAGTAATTGTACCAGTTGCGAACTTGCGCCATCATTTCCGTGTCGCCTTCTTGGCGGGGACGAGTCCAGAGCTTGCCGGTCAAATAGGTAAGACGCGCGGAAGTAATATCGCCGATTTCGCCGCCGCAAACGCGTTCCATAACGTCTTTGACGTTCAGGTCGTAACGCCAGCAAAGACCAGAAACAAGGGTCAAGCCCTTTTCCTTGGCGATTTTCGCCGATTCCATTACGGAACGAATGCCCAAGACGTCGGTCGCGACGGGCTTTTCACAGAAAACGTGCTTGCCCTTTTCGACGGCGTAAGCCAACGAACGATAACGGAAGCCCGGCGCTTCGCACAAAAGAACGAGGTCGCAACAATCGACGACGTTTTTATAGGCGTCAAGACCGGCGAAAATACGATCGCCAATGTCGACGCGATCTTCAAAAGCGCCCTTCAAGCCTTCGGCGGCGCCTTGCGCGTTCGGCATAAACGCGTCGGCGACGGCGTACAACTTGGCGTTTTCGTCGGCGTTCAACGTATTGCTAGCCGCGCCGCGACCGCGACCGCCGCAACCGATCAAACCGACCTTAATTTCGTTGTTTTCACCGGCGTGAACGCGCGGCATACCAATGGAAAGAGCGGCGCCGGTCAACGCGCTCGCCTTGAGGAAGTTACGTCGAGAAAGATTGGACATCTCAAACCCCTTAAAACTTGACTCTAAAAGTCCGAAAATTCAAAACAATACAAACGGCGTCGCGTTCCGCTCAAAAGGACGGAACCTCGAACCGCCTCAAACACATATTTCAACTTATCGCATCACGGTATGGTAAACTTGCCCCAAACCGGCAATTTGCACCTTCATACGTCCCTTTTCGTCGGGCGTGTTCCACGGAACGCCGTCCCAATCGTAGGCGCTCGGGCGGTAAGATTTTTCCGAATTGAGTTCGTCTTCCCACTTGAGCTTCTTGCCCGTATAACAGGCTTCGCGCGCCATAATCCCCATCAACGTCGCCTTAGCCATATATTCGCCGTTGTTGATCGTATCGACTTCGCCGCGAATCGACTTGTACATCTCGACGTGTTCAATATCGTACATATTGGAAGCGACTTTTTCCGCCTTGTAACGGATCGATCCGTCAAGATTGGCAATATACCCGGCGCCCCAAAGACCGACGCAAGCGAACCCGTTGGTTCCCGTAAAGTACGCTTGGTTTTCGTTCCAGCAACCGTCTTGTTGACGACAATAAGAATAAAGCGTCGTTCCGTTCGGATATTCGAAGACGGCGGCCATCGAATCGTAAATATCGCCGTAACCGGGTTGTTCAAGGCGTTGCATTCGCGCGCCAAGTCCGTAGCAAGTCGCGGGCGGAACGTCGCCCATCGCCCACAGCCCTTTGTCGAGCGTGTGAACGTGTTGCTCGACGTTGAAATCGCCGGACAACCAAGAGTAATTGTACCAGTTGCGAACTTGCGACTGCATTTCCGCGTCGCCTTCTTGGCGAGGACGCGGAGTCGGTTTGCCGCCCAAATAGGTGAGTCGCGCGGAAGTAATGTCGCCGATTTCGCCGCCGCAGACGCGTTCCATAATGTTCTTGACGTTCAGATCGTAACGCCAACAAAGCCCGGAAACGAGCGTCAAGCCCTTGTCTTTTGCAATTTTTGTCGACTCCAACACGGAACGAACGCCAAGCGCGTCGGTCGCGACGGGCTTTTCGCAAAAGACGTGCTTGCCCTGTTCGACGGCGTAAGCCAACGAACGCCAACGGAAGCCGGGCGCTTCGCACAACAACACGACGTCGCAACAGTCGACGACGTTTTTAAAACAATCGAGTCCGTCGAAAACGCGCCCTTCGACGTCGACGCGATTTTCATAGGCGGTCTTTAAACTTTCGGCGACGGCGTTCGCTTTTGGCATAAAGGCGTCGCCCAACGCGTAAATTTTGCAGTTCGGATCGCCGTTCAACGTGTTGACCGCCGCCCCGCTGCCTCGACCGCCGCAACCGATCAAGCCGACTTTCAGCTCGTTTCGTTCCGCCGCGTGAACGGGGGCGAGAGTCAACCCGGTGAACACGGTGCCGGCGATCGTTTTAGTTTTTAAAAAGACGCGTCGATTCTTATTGGAACTCATATCTTCGTCGTTACTCCGTTGGAATAATACCGCTCGTTTTACAAAACATAAAACCAATTTAAAGCGCGCGTCGTCCCTGAAGGAACGCGCTTTTATTGATTTTAACTGAGCGTCAAGCGACTTTCAAGACGCGCGAGCGTTTTTTTCCAGAAAATTCCCAAAATTCTTTTTTTTTGATTCCAGAGTCGACAAATTACTTGTTAGGGTCTTTAGTTTTGGGAAATCGACGCAAAATCTCGGAAACGACGTCTTTTAAGGCGCCGTTTGTTCCGACGCCTTCGCGTCCTTCGATCGTCGGCGTTCCTCGCCAGTCGCCGAAAGCGCCGCCGGCCTCTTCTAAAATAGTTTTCAACGGGGCGGCGTCCCAAATTTCAAAATAGGGATCGATCATAATTTCCGCGCGTCCCGTCGCGACGAGATAATAACCGTAAGCGTCGCCCCACGTTCGCGTCAGTCGACACTTTCGCTCGAGTTCGTCGTAGGCGCCTTCTCGACCGACTTTGTCAAAATCGTAGGCGTCGGTCGTCAAGAACAACGCGTCCTCCAATTTGTCGACTTTCGAGACTCGCGCCGGGCGCGTTTCCTCTTCGCCCAAAATCTCCCAAGCGCCCTTCCCTTTGGCGCCCCAGACGCCGCGATTCAACGCGGGAACCCAAATCACGCCGATCACGGGCTCGCCGTCGCGCAGAACTCCGATTAAATTCGAATAAAACGGAACGCCGTGAATAAAGGATTTCGTGCCGTCGATCGGATCGATAATCCATTTCCAGCCGCTGTCGCCGGGCTTGTCGTCAAGTTCCTCGCCCAAAATCGCGTCGTTTGGAAAAACTTCGGCGATTCGACGACGCGCCAATTCTTCGGCGCCCCTATCCGCCAAGGTCACGGGCGATCCGTCCTTTTTTTGTTCGACGTTCAAATCTTGTCGATCAAAATATCGCAACGTAAAAGCGCCCGCCTCGCGCGCCAATTTTACCGCAAATTCGCAACGTTCGTTCATACCGTCTTTCTTTTGTTCAGTCTAGCAAGTCGCGTTCTTGTTGTTTACAAGGAACGCAATTTTTAAAATATTAGCCCCTGCGCTTTGTCGATTTAATCGTTCAACAACGCCAAGAACCCTCGATGCAAGTCGGAATTGGCAGTCGCAAGCAGAGGTTGCGCGGCAAGATCGAAGGGGCGTCCGTCGGTATGCGTCGCCAATCCTCCGGCTTCTAGGATCAACAAGACGCCCGCCGCGACGTCCCACGGATGCGCGCATTGGCAAATACTGGCGTCAAATCGCCCGGCGGCGACGTAGGCGAGATTGAGCGCGGTCGACCCGGAACGCCGCATCGCCTGACAAACTGGAACGCAACGCTGAAACGCGAGATAATCGGGCGAATCCGGCTTCGTTTGCGTCGGAAATGAAATCGAAGTCAACGCGTTCGACGGTCTCAACACGCCGCTCGTTTGCAGTCGAACGTCGTTCAACCACGCGCCTTTGCCCTTCTCCGCAACGTAAAGTTCGTTTGAATTCGGATTGAAGATCACGCCGCACAAAAGCTCGTTTCCGCGCGCCAGACCGATCGACGTGCAAAAAAACGGAACGCCGTGAACAAAATTCGTCGTGCCGTCGAGCGGATCGACGATCCACGTATACGGCTTGTCGCTAGGGGCGCGACTGCCGCATTCCGATTCTTTTAACATTCTTTTTTTGGCGACGCACGATTCCAAGGAAACGCCGAAGGAAGGCGTCGCGCCTTGCGACTCCTCGCCCAAAAGGCAATGTTCGGGAAAGGCGTTCAACAAGACGTCTTCGACGCGCCGTTGGGCGGCGACGTCGGCCTCCGTAACCAAATCGGCGGGACTTTTTTCTCTAAATCCGACTCTTCCCAATTTGTCGATTAAAATCGCGCCCGCTTCCTTGGCTGCGAATATCGCCGTTTCTAAAAAAACGCTCTTTTCCATTTTATTTCGTTCCGATCGATCGTTTTTAAACGCCGTAAGCGTTTGCGGAAAGCCGATATTCAAGCGGGGTCGATCAATAGACGCCCGACTCGACGGCGGAGTAACGCGCCTCGCACGCGGTTAATCGACGTAATTTGCCAATTCCGTAAGGAACTCGTCGTAATCGTTGCATACCGCGCTCAAATCGGAAATTCTATCCAACGTTTCCGAAGACTCAATCTTGTTCAGACGGGTCGTCAAATTCGCAACGGGCGCGCCAAAACGAATTTGCAATATCTTGGCGAGCAATTTGCGCTCTGAATTCAACCGCGACGAAATTTCCGCAGTTAAGGAAGAAACTTCCGTCGTTAGGGCGGAAACTTCCGTCGTTAAGGAAGAAACTTCCGTCGTCAAGGAGGAATTTGCCGCCGTCAAGGAGGAATTTGCCGCCGTCAAGGAGGAATTCTCGGCCGTCAAGGAGGAATTCTCGACCGTCAAGGAGTTAATCTGTTTCTCATATTCCTCGTAATCCTCTAGAACGGACGCTCGATCATGCCAATATCTTTCGCGCGCGCTCCAGAACTCGTGTTCTTCTTTCGTTCTTGGAAACATTTCCGCCTCCCGACAAAGTTCGGTTACGCCCGAAGTCGACTCTTGAATCCTC